>JAHEZV010000050.1 GCA_023250885.1 Nitrososphaera sp.
AGGTGCAGACGTTCATTAACGAAGACATCTTGGATGACATCAAGCTCATCCTCTCAAGGCTCAAGGACGTTGGGCTTTCTCAAGTAATAATTGTTGACCTTACAAACCCGGACATCGGGATTCCTGTAGTCAGGGCAATAGTGCCTGGGCTCGAGACCTTCAAGATAACAAAGTCGGTGATGGGAATGCGCGCAAGGGCGTGTTTTGGGCAATGGAGAAGCCGGTAATATTCGTCGGGCCGTCGCTGAGCCACGATAAGGCAAGCAAAATCTTTGACGCAGACTACCGGCCTCCCGCAAAAAAGGGCGACTTTTTTCGCCTGGCAGCCGACCCTGATGTCAAGCTGGTTGGGTTTGTCGACGGCGTGTTTTTACAGGACTACCCACCCACACCGATTGAAGTGTACCAGCTGGCAAGGAAGGAAGGAGTTCTTCTGGCCGGCGCGGCAAGCCTTGGCGCACTGCGGGCGGTAGAGCTGGAAAAGTTTGGCATGGTGGGGATAGGAAGGATATTCCAGCTGTACAAGAGCGGCAGGGTGGACGCGGACGACGAAGTGGCAGTCACGTTTGCGCCAGAAGGCGACTTCCTGCTCCAGTCGGAAGCAATGATAGACATACGGTACAACCTCTACCTTGCGCACAAAAATGGAGTCATCAGCAAGAAGGCGAAAAGCGCGATGGCCAGAGTGGCAAAAAGGACCTATTTTCCACACCGTAACTACGCGCACATTATCGAAGACGCAAGGGGCAGGTACCCCGCGCTCACCGGCGAGATCGATTCTTTTGGCAGCTACATCGCTTCAAACAGGAAGAGCCTCAAGGAAATCGACGCTATAATGCTCGTGAAATACCTCAAGGAGCGCTACGAGTCTACGACTCGATAGTCGAGTTCACTTGGCTAACCCGGCTTGATATGCTGACTGGCTTTCTGATAAATGCCCTGACGTCTATCGTAGGGAACATCTTCCTGAACTCTCTGTAGTAGATCTCAAACGCAGTCAGGAAGCAGACCTTAACGCTGCCGTCCATTTTCTTCAGCTCCCTTTACAGTTCAAAGCCGCTTATCTTGGGCATCCTGATTTCGATTATCATCGGATCATAATTGCCGGGCCCAAAGCTTGCAGCTATATTCTTAAATCATCTATTTCTTGCTGTAAATGCATGAAAATCTACACCAAGACGGGCGACAAGGGAGAGACCGGGCTTATCGGCGGCAAGCGAGTAAGCAAGGCTGACCCGAGGATAATCGCCTACGGCGCGGTCGACGAGCTGAACTCCAGCATAGGCCTTGCCGCCTCGTTTTTGCGGTCAGAAGAGCAGTTTTCGGATCTGGTCGACGTCCTGGTGCAGGTTCAAAACGACCTGTTCGTAGTCGGCTCTGACCTCGCAGACCCTTCCTTCCAAAAGGCCGGCAAGACGCCGCGCATCGACGAAAAAATGGCCTCTGCGCTAGAGCCCGTAATCGACAGGTTTGAATCAGAGTTGGAGCCGATCACGTTTTTCATTCTGCCGGGCGGAAGCGTCGAAGCGTCCTTGCTGCATCAGGCAAGAGGCGTGGCCCGCCGCGCCGAGACGGCCGTCGTGTTGCTCTCAAAAGGCCAGACCATCAACCCAACAATAGTAGTCTACCTGAACAGGCTGTCGGACCTGATTTTTGTGGCTGCGCGGCTTGCCAACAAGAGGCTGGGAGTGCCGGACGTCGCCTGGCGCAAGTAGTCGGGCAGTAATCGCAATGACATACCAACATTAAAATCCCGAAAGAGCAGCTTCCCGGTTGCAGGCCTTGGGCCAGATATACAACGTGTTGACAATACTGGCTATCACGTTGCTGATGGCCGTGATAACAGCGGTGCTCGCGTATTTTGTCGACCTTTTACCGTCGGCTATCGATAACGGGACTCAGATAGTGACAAACGTGTCTCTAGGTGCACAGCATGCAATATACTAGTGCTCGCTAGCTTTAAAGTCATGTGCCGCGTTCTCTGCATCAGATGAGTAGCAAAAAAGACGGCGTCAGTTGCCCTTACTGCGCATCCAGATTCAAGGACAATGAAGAGCTTTCAAAGCATATAGACAGGATACATTCGGGCTCCGGGCTGCTTGAAGGCGACTCGAGGAAATGGTAGACGACCTGTCTCCTTTTTTTCATTCTGTCCTGCAACTAAAATCAGTCAAGCGCGCCGGGTGGGTTTCAAAAGTCAACATTAAAGACGCCGAGTCGGTTGCGGATCACACTTTTTCAATGTGCGCAATGGTGATGCTTTTGTCAGACATGCTGAGCCTTGACACGCACAGGGCGATGAAAATGGTCATCCTGCACGATCTGGCCGAGTCGATAGTCGGCGACTACATGCCAGGCGACGTATCAGCAAACCAAAAGCTGGCCAAAGAAAAAAGAGCAACGAAGTCAATCCTGTCGGCCCTGCCCCAAAAAGTAAGAACAGAATATGAAAAGATCTGGCTTGAATATTTGCAGAACAAGACTGATGTTGCAAGATTTGTACACAGGGTAGACAAGCTGGAGATGGCGCTGCAGGCAAACCAGTACGCAAAACAGGGCTATGCTGGTAAGCTACTTGCGCCGTTCTTTGAATCTGCAAAAACAGCCGTCGGCGACGAAAGCGACATTGTAAGCGAAATCCTAAACTCTTTAAAGCCCGATCCAGCTACAAAGTAACAATGCAGTATTTCATGGCTCTCAAGATGGGCGAAAAGCGTGTCAAGGCAGCGCAGGAGCTTTTGACGCACTATACGGGTCATGCATTGCCCGCGCTAGCCCTGAAGGACAACAAGGACAACAAGTGGGAGCCCGTGGGAGAAGAGACGCTTTACGCTATTGTAAGGGAGGCTGCCGGCTACATGATAGCCATTTGCGACAGAAACGGCATCGCAAAGTCGATTGCCCAGTGGTTTACTGAAGACACGAAAAACGAGATTGTAGCAAAAATAAAAGCCGAGCAGAACATGCAGGAATATTTCGGCAAGCTGTCGCTCCCGATATAGCTTTTATACCGAAATAGGCATACCAGCATAACCTTGGCAGACAAGTTCGAACAGGAAATTGAGGTGAGGGGACACCTAATCGACTCTATGATACTGACGAGAATATTCGACAGCATCATGGACCTGAAGGGCGACTTTCAGGTGCTCGAATTCACAATCGGCAAGAAAAAGGGCGACCCGAGTTATGCCCGGCTGCTGGTCAAGGGCAAGAGCAAGGAGCACCTTGAGAGCATCCTCGAACAGGTCTTCCGCGAAGGTGCCCAGCCGGTGTCGGTGCATGAAGCGAGGCTCGAGCCTGCCCCCCAAGACATGGTGATGCCGGATGACTTTTACAGCACCACGAACAACGTCACTCAGGTCTACTACGGTAGCAGGTGGATAGACGTGCAGAACATGATGATGGACAAGTGCATCGTGGTGGACACCCGGCGCAAGACTGCAGAATGCAAAATGGTGCGCGATATTGTCAAGGGCGACATGGTAGTCATTGACGAGCGGGGAGTAAAGATAATCCCGCAGGAGCGTCCCCGCGAAGGCGTCGACATTTTCCAGTTCATGAGCAGCGCAAGCTCTAGCGAACGGCCCACGCAGCACATTGCGCGGAAAGTTGCAAGCGACATTTACAATACAAAAAAAGAAGGCGGCAAGATAGTCGTCGTGTCCGGCCCGGTGCTCGTGCACTCTGGCGCGGCAGAAGCACTCGCATCCCTGATAAGGATGGGCTACATTGACGGCGTGCTTGCAGGTAACGCGTTGGCGGTGCACGACGTTGAAAACGCGCTGCTTGGCACTTCGCTTGGAATGCGCGTCAAGGACGGCACGCTTGCGGTCAGGGGCCACCGCAACCACATGGAGGCCATCAACGAGGTCTTCAAGGCAGGCGGCTTGAAGGCAATGGTGGACAAGAAGATCCTGAAAAGCGGCGTGATGTACGAGTGCATAAAGAACAACATCCCCTTTGTGCTTGCAGGTTCCATTAGGGACGACGGGCCGCTGCCGGATGTAGTCACTGATGTCGTCGAGGCCCAGCGCAAGTACAAGGAAATAGTCAAAGGAGCAAGAATGGTGCTGATGTTCTCAACTATGCTTCATTCCATAGCGGTAGGCAACATGCTGCCCGCTTCAGTCAAGGTGGTCGCGGTAGACATCAGCCAGCCGGTGGTTACGAAACTCATTGACAGGGGCACGGCCCAGGCAATAGGCATAGTAACAGATGTGGGGGCGTTTCTACCAATTGTCGTGGAGCATCTCAAGCAGGTAGCCGGCAAGCACAAATAAAAATATAGAACACATAGAATTGGTAATCAAACCCTAGATTTCCGTCTTTCCTATATAGTCCCTGAGGATGAGTGAGAAAATATCATCTTTATTAAGCATATCGGAAAAAATAGTCAGCCAGAAGGGATCAGGAGCGCACGGCGATGCGAGACTGATAATCCTGATAGTAGGAATAGCGTTCGGCCTGTCGGCAGAAAGCGACGCCATAGTGTACGCTGCAATTGTCATCGGACTAGCCATAATAATATCGGCCTTCCTGATGATAATCAAGCAGTACGAGCGCGTCATAATACTGCGGCTTGGCAGATGCGAGCGGCAGGTCGGACCCGGCGTCCAGACAAGGATACCATTTGCGGCCAACGTCCTTGTAGTCGATGTAAGGGAAAAAGTGAGGGAGTTGAAAGCCGGGGGATGGTTACCAAGGACAACGTGCCGGCAACAATAGACGCTATACTGCGCTCCCGGATAATTGAGGAGCGTGCCAGGGATGCCGACTTAACGTGGAGAACTTTAACCAGATGATCCGGCAGGTGATAATCCCACAGGAGCTCGACTCGATGGGATTTGGAAACCTTGGAATGACCCTAGCGTATCTGGAGAGTACAGAGAACGCCGCGGCAAAGTCAAAGTCGGCTGCGGATGCCAACGCCACCAAAAGCAATCCCTAAAATACACAAGGTGCAAAAACTAAATTATGGTCGGCAAGCCTGCTGATAAAGATGAGTGGAAGAAGCACCTGACGCCGGATCAGTACGAGGTGTGCTGGAAAAAGGGCACCGAGCCCCCGTTCTCCGGCTATTACAACGACTGCAAGGACAAGGGCGTCTACAAGTGCGTCTGCTGCGGCATCAGCCTGTTCAGCTCTGACACGAAACTCGACTCGGGCACGGGATGGCCCAGCTTCTGGACGCCCGTCAAGGAGGGCAGCGTGAAGGAGGAAGTAGACGCGAGCTACGGCATGGTAAGGACCGAGGTCATGTGCGCCAAGTGCGGCGCGCACCTCGGGCATGTGTTTGACGACGGCCCCAACCCGACAGGCCTCCGCTACTGCATCAACTCCCTGTCGCTTTCGCTGGCAAAGGGTGCGGCCGATGAGCGATGAATGGTCACAGTGGCTGGATTTTGACAGGGCAAACGTTGACGCTGTGCCCGAATCGCCCGGCGTGTGCGTGATCCACGCAAGCATGAAGATACTGTATATCGGGGCAAGCCAGAACATACGCCAGGAACTGCAAAGCCGACTGTCAGGCCAGTGCACGGCTAGGGCCAAGCGCTTTCGCTATATCGTGACGCCTGCATTTGAAACCATAAAGGAGCAGCAAGTAAAGGAGTACGTGAGCAAGCACGGCAAGCTGCCGCCCTGCATGGAGCAAAATGCCATATAACGGCGATTAAGAAATCTCTACCAGAGACTCTTTCGATAATCCATTATAACAATGAAAATCACGGCCATAACAACGGTGTTAATCAAGGGCCGGGAAGAAACAAAGACGATGAGGAGTAGACGCTAGTCCTCCATCAATTTTTTCTGTATCATCTCTAGTGCAGTCTTGGGATCTGCCCTCCCCTTTGTCAGTTGCATGACCTTGCCTAGCAAAAAGTTCGCGGCGTTGGGGTTGTGCTTTGCGTCCTGAACCGCCGCCTGCTCTGCCTTGAAGACAGACTCGATCGCCTGCGCAAGCGCGCCGGCGTCGTCTATCTTGCCGGCCTGCGTTTTTCTGGCCACATGAGAGGGCATCTCGCCTGTCCTGACAATCTGGCTCAGAATCTGCTTGGCGGTGGCCCTGTTTATTGTGTCATGGTCGACCAGCTTTGCTAGGTCAGCTATGTGCTCCGGTCCGATTTTCAAACCTGCAAACAGCGACCTCACCTGCTCCTTCTGTCGCTCATCTACAAAGCTCATCAGGTCGGTGACTATCCAGTTTGCAATCTCTTTCGGCGACGAGTATATCTTGATCGCGGACTCGAAAAAGTCTGCCAGCTCCTTGTTGTCAATAAGCACCTGCGCGACATGGGCCGAAAGACCATATTTCGATACGAAGCGATCCTTGCGGGCATCCGGAAGCTCTGGCATCGACTGCCTGATGGATGAAACAAACTCGCTTCCAAGCACCACCACTGGGATGTCGGGCTCGGGAAAGTAGCGATAGTCCTGCTCTTCTTCCTTTGTCCTTGACTCTTTTGTCACCTTCCTTGCGTCGTCCCAGTGACGCGTCTCCGATCTGACTTCGATGTCGCGTGACGCCATCGTCCTCTGCCTCGTGATCTCGTAACGCACCGCCTTTTCCACGTCTGCAAACGAGCTGACGTTTTTAATCTCCGCCCTGTTGCCGCCGCCCACCGAAACGTTGGCGTCGCAGCGCACAGACCCTTCCAGCTTTGTGTCACACACGCCAAGGTGCTCTATTATCGACGTTATTTTGTCAAGGAACATCCTGACGTCCTTTGGATCGGTAAAGTCCGGCTCGGTCACTATCTCGACCAGCGGGACGCCGGCCCTGTTGTAATCGATCAAAGCATAGACGCTTGTCTCCATGCTGCCCCCCTCGTAGACGAGCCTGCCGGGGTCCTCCTCAAGCTGCACGCGCCTTATCCTTGCGCTTTTACCATCTCCATATTCTAGCTTGCCTTCAAAGCCGATGCTCGTTATGCCGTACGCGTTGTACTGCGTCAGCTGGAAGTTCTTGGGCAGGTCGGGGTAAAAATAGTTCTTGCGGTAGAACGCGATTTCGTCAGGGACCTTGCAGCCAAGCGCAAGCGAAATCATGCCGGCAAACTCCACGGCCTTCTGGTTCAAGAGCGGGAGCGTCCCGGGCAAACCCGAGCACGTGGGGCAGGTGTTTGCGTTTGGCGCCTTTCCGCGGTAGTCGCAGCTGCACCGGCAGAAAAGCTTGCTCTTGGCTCCCGTCAGCTGGCAGTGGATTTCAAGCCCCATCTTGCTCTCCATTACAGCTCAGGGCTCCTCTGCATCTTGGCAGCCTGCTCGAACAGGTGCGCCGCGACCAACATAGTCTGCTCCTGGAACTCGTCTGCCATTATCTGCAAGCCCACGGGCAGGCCATCGGCAAAGCCGGCAGGAACTGACATTGCCGGCATCCCTGCAAGGTTTGCCACCACCGTGTCAATGTCGACGAGGTACATTTTGAGTGGGTTGTCTACCTTTTCGCCTATCTTGAACGGCAGTATGGGCATAGTGGGACCTATCAGGACGTCGTATTTCTTGAATAGCGCCTTGAGCTCGCGCTTGAGAAGCGAGCGCACCTGCTGGGCCTTCAAGTAGTACTTGCCATAGTAACCAGATGATAGCACGTACGACCCGACAATTATCCTCCTCTTGACCTCTTCTCCAAAGTTGCTGCGCGCCTTGGCAAAGTAGCTGTTCCATTCGTAGCCCTCCGGGCTCAGGTCAAAGCCGTAGCGTACGTTGTCATAGCGCGCCAGGTTGCTGCTCGCCTCTGCCGTTGCAATGGTGTAGTAAGATGGAAGGGCGTACTGAACGGACGCAAGCGATGCTTCTTCGCACCTGCACCCCTGCCCTGCCAGCGTGTCCACAGCCTTGTTGATCACCTTTGCGACTGCCAGGTCTGCGCCTTCGATGAACTCTTTTACAAGGCCGACGCGCAGGCCCTTTCTTTCCTGTAATGAATATGCCGGCTTGCCCCCTGCCGTAGTGTGGTCGTTTTCGTCCGTGCCGGCGATTGCGTTCAACGCTGAAACAACATCCGAGACCGTCCTGCCGACAGGCCCTATCTGCTCTAGGCTGTTTGCGTAGGACACGAGCCCGTACCTGCTTATCAGACCGTACGTCGGCTTCAATCCGACTGCAGAGCAAAAACTGGCCGGGCACCTGACCGAGCCTCCTGTGTCGGAGCCTAACGATATCGTGCATTCGAGCGCGGCCACGCTTGCCGCGCTTCCGCCAGACGATCCGCCCGGCACCCTGCTGATGTCCCACGGGTTCCTTGTGGTGCCGTGCCTGCTAAACTCTGTAGTCGACCCCATAGCAAACTCGTCAAGGTTAGCCTTGCCGATCACTATCGCTCCGGCGTCCTGCAGCCTCTTGACCACCGTCGCGTCGTACGGCGGCACATACAATTCCAGCATCTTCGAGGCGCACGTGGTCCTGATCCCTTTTGTGCAAATGTTGTCCTTGATGCTCACAGCTACACCAGCAAGCGGGCCGGTCTGCTCGCCGTCCCTTATCATTTTGTCAATTGCCCGCGCCCTTTCAAGCGCCTCCTTGCTGACGGTAACAAAGGCGTTTACCTTGGGCTCAACCTTTTCAATCCTTTCCAAGAGCTGGCAGACGTATTCCTCGGCTGAAAATTCCCTGCTTTTGATGCCGGCGGCGACATGCCCGGCACCAAGAGTGTAGAGCGCCAATTCTTCACACCATCCTTGGCCCCTTCACAAAGCCATCCTTCCTGTATTTCGTCCCGAGTGCGTCGCCTTCAAAACCCGCCGGCTCATCTGACCGGAGGTCCGCAAATTTTTTCTTGGCAACGATCGGCTTGAACTGCTCAAGCGGTATGGTGTCCAGCTTGTCCAGGTACTTGATTATCTCTTCGATCTGCGACGTGTAGCGCTTGAGCTCTGTATCTGACAGCTCGATCCTTGCAAGCCAGCCGAGGTGCTTTACTTCCTCTTTTGTCACCATTATGGAGCCAGCCTGTCTATGTCCCTCGGGTAAAGGGTCGCGTCGCGGATGTTTTCAATTTTTGTTAGCGCCATCATGAGCCGCTCAAGTCCGAGACCAAAGCCGGCGTGGGGCGGGACGCCGTAGTCAAACACCCGGAGGTGGTAGTCAAACGCGTCCGGCTTCAATCCCTGCTTTGTCATCCGCTCCACAAGCTGGTCTTTGCGGTTTATTCTGGTGCTGCCAGACGACATTTCAAGCGCACCATACATCAGGTCGAACGACTCGCATATCCTGCCTTCGTCCGCCCCGCCGGGCTTGACGTAGAAGGGCTTGGTCGAAGTCGGCCAGTCTAGGATAAAGTAAAAGCCGTTGAGGCGATCGTCTTGCAGGCTCTTCATCACCTGGGGCGAGATGTCATCGCCCCACTGTATTCGCTCGCCGACCTCCTGCAATTTATCAATGAGATCGGAATAAGTGTACTTTGGGAACGGAAGCTCGACAGCCGGCAGCTGGAGCTCCAAGAATTTCAGGTCGTCCGTGTTCCTCTCCTTTATCGTTTCGACGATGTTTATTATCATGCGCTCCAAAAGCGACATCACGTCGTTATAGTCCACGAACGCGCGCTCGACATCGATTGATATCGCCTCTGACAGGTGGCGGTTTGTGCGCGAAGGCTCTGCCCTGAAAATGGGCCCCACTTCAAAGACGCTTTCAAACGACATCGTCAGCTGCTCTTTGTACAACTGCGGGCTCTGGGCAAGGAACGCCTCTCTGTCGTAATAGAATATCGGAAACAGGGCCGCCCCGCCCTCTGTAGCCGTTGCTATCATTTTTGGCGTGTTCACTTCAATGAACTTCTGCCTTGCGAGGAATTCCCTGACAGAGTTGAGCACGGTCTGGCGTATGCGAAATATAGAACCAAGATAGTTGCGCCGGAGGTCGATTGCACGAAGGTCGAGCCTTGTGTCAATGCCTACGGTCGCCGTCTTGCCCTGTGTCATGAAAGGGGTTGCCTTTTTCGCTATCGAAAACGCCCTGATCTCGGCAGGAACTATTTCCGCGCCGTTTGGAGCCTTTTCCTGCTGCCTCACTTTGCCGCGCACTCCGATGGAGCTGTGTTCCTTGACCTCCTTGGCCATTTCAAAAAGCGGATCGCTGCACTCGCCCTTTTTCGCGGTGATCTGCATTTCGCCGTGCATGTCCTTCAGTATGATAAACTGGATGTTGCCGTGATCTCTCACGCTGGCGACCCAGCCCATGACGACGACTTCATTATCTCCGATAGAGGGGCTTATTTCAGAGGAATAGTGGGTCCTCCGCCAATGTCCGAGATCTTGCTCCTGCAATGTTTCTCCCAATTGAGTAAGTGCTTGTACTGGTGAGGTTAATTTAACCTTACCAGCATCAGTGCTGCTCTGTAATGCCGACGTATTTCCTGACTATGCCGATCAGCAGCGCGTTTGTGAACGGTTTCGTAACCAGCCCGGACACAGACATCGAAGGGAAGAGTGATGAAAACCCGGGCTTGTTGATCTCAAACGCGGTCATGATCACAAGTGGCTCACCTGATTTTATCTCTATGATGTTTCCTGCAAGCTCGACCCGTTCATCGTAGGCATCCTGATGTCAGAAATGACCAAGGCGTATTCCTGACTGTTATTCATGAATTATTGCACGGCCTCCTCCGGCTTCGTAAAGCCGTCTCCCTGGTAACCGCTGCTTTTCAATGCAAGTTCGATCGCTGCGACGATTTCCAGCTCGTCGTCAACTATCATCACCTTTTTTGGGTTTGGCATTGGCTTTTTGGCTAAGA
>JAHEZV010000010.1 GCA_023250885.1 Nitrososphaera sp.
CCCTTTGCCTTCCTGATCTCTTTTTGCACAATGAGATCCTGCGCCTGAAGCGTGCCCATCTCTTTTATGTAGACGTCGTATATCCTCACGATCTGCTTTGCGTACAGGACATCGTCGTCGACGTCAAAGTGGCCCTGCCTCACAGGCAGGTCATAGGCGAAATGCAGGTCGTGGTAGACGTTTGCGCCGGTCGCCACGATCCAGTCGATAAAGCCCTTCTCTATCATTGCCGAGATGGTCCGGCCAAGCCCGATCGGGGTCATTGCGCCTGCAAGGGTCAGGCAGATGGTCGAGTTGGTGTCTATCATGTCCTGCAGTATTTCGGCAGCTTCGGCGAGCCGGCGCGCGTTGTAGCCGGTCGAGCCGTAAAACTTGATCAGGTCCGGAACGGTCATGTTGGCAGAGACTTTTGGGGGATCGATCTTTTTGCCTGTGAATGTATGCCTGCTGTCCACCCTTTTTGTAAAATTGCACTTGCTTTTAAAATATTCACTGCTTTTTCAGGAGTAGGCAGGCGCAGGCGGCGCTGTGGAAGTGCAACGGGACCTGCGATTCGGCGCTATCGGCCGCTGCCTGGCTGCACTTTTTCCATTTCCCGGCACTGTAGCGGTAAAACTCCGTCTTTGCCATTGAGAAATGACGGACAAGCTTGCCAAGCGCCTTCCTGTCATAGACCCTGTGCTCCGGCCTTTTATTTCTGCCATATGGAACGGTGATTATCGCGCTGCCGCCTTTTTTCAGCATCCGGAAAATTTCCTGCATCGCCTTTGCGTCGCCGCTTTTATCGCTGATGCCACAGGCGAGCCCGACGTGCTCGATTGTGCTTATTGATATTACCTGATCAAATGACCCGTCCCGGAGCCCTGTCGATCTGGCGTCCATCATTGCGTCGCAGCCTTGTGCCAGATCGATCCCAAGCACCTGCCACCTGCTTTCAAATTCTCTCATTGCATGCGCAAGTGCGGAACCGGCAGACCCAACATCAAGTATTATTGCGCTCCTTTGAGGCGATAGGAGGTTTCTGGCCAGAAAGTCGTACTCGACGAGCCTTTCTGACGTGACGCCTGCAAGCAAGCCGTGGACGTCAAGCTTGTCGCGCCTGCCAGCCAACAGAGAATAGATGGGAATGTCCAAGCCTGTCCGCTCATTCTTTCGATACTTGGCAATATGGATAACCTTTTGCTGCTGCAGCTCTGCAACGGCTTTGGTTATTTCTGACATGTTGGCGCTGCCAAGCTGCCTATAAAACGAGTACTGGTCTGCTGGTGATTTTTTCAAAATAGCAAGTATGCGATCCTGCAGCTTCTTCAAGCAGTGATGGCTAGTGGAAGATCCTTTTTTATCTTTTTTAAAAAAATAGCTGTTATGGCTCGGCCTGTGTCTTGATGAATATCTATCTGATCGTGAGATTAGTAGACGCACCGCTAGAACGTCAAAAGCTTTTTTGCGACGTTCACTTTCTCCAAAAGTTCTTTCAGAAAAATGTCTGCGAACTGTTCGAAGCTTTGCACGCCGTACTTTGCTCGGTATTCCTGCTTTCTTTTTTCGTACTCTTCGCCAAGCCATCGAAAGTCTGCCTCCTTGATCCTGACCACATTGTCCTGAGCTGCCGCTTTTGACTCGAACATGTTGAGCATAAAGGCGCCGGCAAACAGGGTAAAGCTGTTCGCCTTGTATTTTCTGTCAAAGTCGTCCTTCAGCTTTTCATAATTTTCTTCAAACCACCCCTTGACGTCGGAGCGTATGGTCAATGACGTGTACCGGCCTGAAAAGTCGGCCTTTATGTTGTGCATTTCCACGGAGTAAAAGCCGCGCTTGACCTCGTTCATCATAATGATGAGTGCGCTTGGGAGAAACATGCCGGGGTAAAACTCGTCGGTGTCCTTTTGCAGCCGGCTCAGAATCGCCGGCTTGAGTCCTATGGTCGCGTACCCCTGGCTAGGCACAGAAAAAGAGAGCCTGCGGACCGTTAATTAGTCTTTCAACCCTAGGCGAGCTTGCCCCCGACAGGAGGGACATACCCCTTCAGGTCCTCTCCCCTGACGACGTCTTCTTCTGGAGGTTCATAGTCGACGACTCCGTGCCTCTGCTCTCCTGGATATTTCTTTTGTGTGGCCAGCGCGACTCCGATAAAGAGTGCAAATGAAACGACCGGCGGGATCATCGTGTCCAGACCAGCCAACTCTACAGGGATCGTAAAGAACAACACAAGCCTCAGTGTCGTTCCTACTATCAGTGATGCCATTGCGGCCGGCATATTGGCTTTCTTCCAGAACAGGCCGAGCGTAAGCGGGGCAAGAGCGCCGGCAAACACGATGTCAAACGCAACAATAAGGTAAATGCCGGGTTGTGGAAGCTGGGAGGCGAGTATGAACGCAGCGACCATCATTGGTATTGTAGCAATCCTTGTCGTCTTGAGCAGTTTCTTGTCTTCCATTCCTGTTTTTTTCATAATCCCTCTCAAGACGTCTCGCTGTATCAAGTTCCTTGAAATTACGCTAGATATAGCAAGGAGGCCGCCGTTTGCAGTCGACATCGATGCTCCAAGCACACCCATCAATAGCGCTGCGCCAATCGGAAATGGAACGTGGTTGAGAGCGATCTCAGGTAGGGCCAAGAATGGGTCTGTAATATCGGGAATTAAGAACAGAGCGACGATCCCAAGCATGCTCGTTGGAATCACCGTGAGCAGGGTAAGCCCGGCGCCCATGAAGGCACCTTTCTGCGCTGTCTTAGGAGTTTTTGCTGCAAAGACACGTTCCATAAAGTCTAGTGCTACAATGTCGCCAAACCCAAGAGCTGCTATAGCCGCCCAGTTTATCAGCGCTCCGTTCCCAATATCTGTCAGACCTGAAAGGTCAAGGTACCCTGTTGGCGTGGCTCCAATGATTGTAGCAAAGTCTACGCCGGCATATCCGCCATAGAAGAATAGAAATGCCGCCCAGAATGCAATAATTGCAAGATATATCTGGAAAATATCCGTGTATGCTGAGGAGAACAGGCCGCCCGCAAAAGTGTAGACAAGCACCACTACAGCGCCAATAAGGGTAGCCCACAGTAGGTCGATCTGGAGCACAGAAGACAAAATGTATCCGGTCGCTGCAAAGTTTCCTGCGACCAGAATGGTAAAGCTTATCATTAAAAGAACGCTTGAAATTCCCTCCGGGGCCTTGCCAAACCTCCTGTAGTAAAAGTCGGGCAGTGTGAGCATAGCCATCTTGTTGAGTTTCTTGCCGTAGAAAAGCCCAGTCAAGAATAAGCAAATCGCAAGGCCTATAGGAAGAACTGCGCCGGCCCAAAATCCAAACACGTATACAAGTCCCGCATTGCCAAGGGATGAGTTACCGTCGATCGATTGTGCGGCAAGCATCGTTCCGATAAAGAATAATGGAAGGCTCTTGCCTGCAATCATGTATCTTTTGCTGCTCTTCTTGACGAGCCGCGATGTCATTATGCCGACTCCGAGTGAAAGTATCAGAAAGCCAATTATGGCTACGCCATAACCATCCAGCACCGCCATAGGTTTTTCATATATATAGTAAATATATAAGCGTTGCAGAAGTCATAAATATGCAAAAAGTTCGACTGTCGAACTCAGGTGCATACGCCCGACAACTGCAGAAGGCGGAAGCAAAAGCTGATGTCTTCCTTCCGGATGTCAGGAACCTGCTTGCCTGCCTCGTGCTTCAAGTCCTGGATGAAATCATAGATTTCCTCGACCGTGACTGGCGCATCAGGATATCCGATTGCTTTGTTCACGGCGTTGTACATCGAGATATAGTAACTGAGGAAGGCAGTCTTGACAGCGGTCTCCTCGTCCCGCAGCACTTCACTCAGGTTATTTCTCATTCCTCTGAATGATTGTCTAAAATGATATAAGGTTTAGGGTAAAAAATGTAAACTACGCATGAGAATACGAAAAAATGATACGTAGTTTACTTTTAGGGCTGCAAAAAAGAAAATTTTGCGCATTCAAAAAGATATTTATAAATATCATCATTAGTAATTAGCTGACGATGAAGCTCAAGAACATACCTGTAGAGCTAATCGACGTGGCAGAGGAAAATGTCCGCAAGGATCAGATCTTTGGCAATGACAAGAACGACCAGCTCATGAAGGAGCATTTGTCCAAGTTTGATTTGCTCCAGCCCGTGGTTGTTCGCTTTGATGACGAAAGCAGGCGCTACAAGCTGCTCATCGGCCGCAGAAGGTTTTTCGCGCTCAGCACCAAGGGGGTTAGGGAAGTACCTGCCGTCATTACTGAGCTTGAAGGGGCCGAAGCAGAGGCCGCGTCGCTCTTTGAAAATTTAATTCGCAAGGACTTATCGCCGCTTGAAAAGGCACGCATGGTAAAAAAGCTGGTCGACTCGACAAAAGGTGGCATAGGCGGCGCGTCGGCAAAGTACGGTCTGCCAAAGAGCACCATCAGCGAGTGGCTCAGCATCCTGACTCTACCGCAGCCTCTGCAGGAACAGATAGAAAAGGGCGAGATCACTTCCTACGAGGCCATAAGGATTGCAAGGAGGCCCGAGATTCACGACAGGCTCGTACAAGCCGCCGCGCAGTCTAGGCTGCAGGAAGAAATGCTCGCGGCCGGAGTCAAGCGTGGAGCGCCAAAAGGGCTACTGACTGTGCGCCTTGTGTTTGACCCGCGCAAAAAGTCAGACAAGAAGATATGGGGGCGTCTCAACGAGAAGGCGAGCCAGAACGGCGTTCAAGTCACGGATTATGTCAGGAACATCGTGGCAAAGCACGTGCATTGAGCCCGAACTATATTTATACGAGGATTTAATAATTATGTAGGTTTTGAAAGTTGCCGCGCAGCCAAAGGCTGCCCCCAAAAAAAACGCAATCGGCCTTGGCATTATAGCAGCTTTTGCTGTCCTAATCTTCACTGTCCCGCCGGCACTTGGCAAAAATATCCACCCGATGATTCTGGTCTCAGCGTTCATCCTAGTTTCTGTCTACGTTGTTCTGTCGTTTGAGTTCCTCCACAGGAGCTCGATCGCGCTCATCGGCGCAATAGCTATAATCATTGCCGCGCTCGCCTTTGGAATCCTTCAGGCACAAGAGAGCTTCGAATTCATTGTCAGTGCCATAGATTACAATACCATCGGACTTTTGCTTGGAATGATGATAATAGTTGCAGTCCTCGCAGAGTCAGGCGTCTTTCAGTGGGTCGGGATCAAGGCAAGCAAGGCCAGCAAGGGGAATCTATGGAAACTGATGCTCATACTTTGTACATTCACTGCGGTCACGTCGATGTTCATCGACAATGTCACTACCGTCCTGGTCATGATCCCGGTTACTGTAGCCGTGTTCAGGGTCTTCAAGGTGTCGCCGCTGCCCTTTATCCTTGCGCAAGCCCTAGCGTCAAACGTTGGAGGAACCGCCACGCTGATTGGCGATCCCCCGAATATAATGATAGGCTCTGCTGCCAACATCGATTTTAATGCGTTCATTATTCACATGGGACCCACGATAGCGGTTTCGTTTGTTGCATCGCTTTTCCTGCTCAGGGTCATGTTCAGAAAAGACCTCAAGGCGCAGGTTCAGAACTTTGACCAGCTGATGAAAGAGGATGAGAGCCTCTACCTGAAGGACAAGGGAATTCTGAAAAAATCGCTTGGAGTCCTCTTTGGAGTCGTTGCGCTGTTTGTTGTGCACGGAGCCCTTCAAATCGAGCCATCAATAATAGCGCTTGGCGGGGCGGCTGTGCTGCTCGCCATCACGAGGGCAAACCCGGAAAGGGTGTTTCGAGAAGTGGACTGGCCTACACTGATATTTTTCGCTGGACTTTTCATAATAGTTGGAACCGCCGAGCATGCCGGCTTGATAGAGCTTCTGTCATCAGCCGCGCTTGGCGCGACAGGCGGCAACCCCTGGCTTGCGTTCCTAATGATAATCTGGATGTCTGCGATTGCCAGTGCATTTGTAGACAACATCCCATTTACGGCTACAATGATACCGCTTATCCATGCGCTCAACGGCAGCCCAGAAATAGCAGGAACATTTAGCGACTTTCAATTCAGTCCGCTGTGGTGGGCGCTATCGCTTGGAGCAAATCTTGGAGGCAACGGCACGCTCATCGGCTCAAGCGCAGGAATCGTATCTGCCGGCATTAGCGAAAAGCATGGTCACCCTATCAGTTTTAACAGGTGGATCAGGGTCGGGTTCCCGTTCATGATAATGACAGTAGTAATCGGAACAGTAGTCCTTGCAATAGATGTCATGCTCCGCGTCTGACAGCGATACATTTTATATTGCAACGTCAGTATGCGTCAACATGGCCGGCAAAGTGGAAAAAGGCAAGGATCTTTTGCGCAGCGCCGTGAGGGATTATGAAATCAAGCAGGACGACATCAAGTCCATCTTTTCAAACATGGCAAATTCCGGCGGCTTTGAGTCGCGGAACCTTGCTGATGGTGTTGACATTTTGCGCAGGATGATAGATGAACAGAACTGCACCAAGTTCCTGTCGTTCGTCGGCGCCCTGATGTCGACGGGCGCAAGGGGCATCATACGCGACATGGTAAAGAACAAGATGTGCGACGTCATTATCACCACCTGCGGCGCGCTGGACCACGACATTGCAAGGACCTATGACAAGTACTATGCCGGCGACTTTTGCATGGACGACAGCATGCTCTTGGGCAAGAAGATCCACAGGCTGGGGAACGTGCTCGTGCCCATGGACAACTATGGCCCGCTCATTGAAGAAAAGGTGCAGAAATGCCTAAGCGACATGTACAAGCAAGGCAAGCGTGATGTCGCAACGTACGAGATAACCGACCACATCGGGAGCACGCTTGACAAGTCGTCGTTCCTCTACTGGGCACACAAAAACAAGATCCCGGTTATCGTTCCCGGTATCGTCGACGGAGCTGTTGGAAGCCAGGTGTGGTTCTTTTACCAGCAGCACAAGGACTTCAAGATAGATATTTTGAAGGACGAAAGCAGGCTGTCGGATATCGTATTTGAAGCCAAAAAATCTGGCGCGTTCATGATCGGAGGAGGCATTTCAAAGCACCACACACTCTGGTGGAACCAGTTCAGAGGCGGGCTCGACTACGCCGTATACATCACCACAGCTCCCGAGTGGGACGGAAGTCTGAGTGGCGCGCTGGTCGCAGAAGCTATCTCTTGGGGCAAGGTGACCACGAAGGCTCGGCAGACCACCATCCACGGCGAAGCAACGACGCTTCTGCCTTTCATATACGCCGCCCTCGTAGCAGGAAGAAAAACGTAGATTACGTTTTACTTGCCCCGGGCGAGGAATTGTTCGGCGGCTGAACGGAGCCTGAAACGTAGATTACTTAGCAATATTTAAAAAATACTTACTAATTACCTATCTCGACCTCGAATGGGGATGGAATTTTACGGTGATTCGTACAAGGGCAACGACGAGCCGATCTTTGTTGGCATACCGACATTTCTGAAGCTGCCGTGGTTAAGGAGCAATGCAGAGCTGAAAAAAGTCAAGCCGGATGTCGCCATTATTGGCGAGCCGTTTGACTTTGGGACGACCATTCGCCCCGGCGCGCGCTATGGGCCGAGGGCCATTCGCGCCGCTTCGACCGTGCCATCGCCGCCCTACGAGCACTTTAACATCGAGACCGGTGTCGACCCGTTTGGTGTGTTCCGCACAGTCGACTATGGTGATGTTGTTGTGTCCCCTGGCGACGTAGTCGAGTCGCACAGGAGAATGACTGACAAGGTAAAAGAAGTGCTTGACATCGACGGCATCCCCGTGATGCTTGGAGGCGATCACTCTATCACGTTTGCAAACGTTCGCGCGTTCGCCAAGAAATACAAGAACATTGGCATGATCCACATCGACACCCATGCCGACTGCGCCCCGCAGGGCCTCTGCGGCTTCAAGTACGACCACGGCGCCCACATCCGCAGGATCATGGAGCTTGGCTGCCTGAAGGGCAAGAACTATACCCTGATCGGACCGCGCGGCTACTGGCCGGGCCCCGACCTTTACAAGTGGATGGCCGACCAGGACTTCCAGTGGTTCACAATGCTAGATGTGGAATAGCTGGGCATCGACCAGATTGCAAAGGAAGCGGCCGACAGGGCAAACGACAATGTCGATGGCGTCTATATCAGCTGGGACATCGACACCTTCGACCCTGCCTATGCGCCTGGAACGGGCGAGCCGGAGCCAAACGGCCTGACTTCAAGGGAGGGCATGAGGCTCATGCGATTGCTGTCAACCTCGTTTGACCCGGACAAGTTTGCATTTGACCTTGTTGAGGTCGCGCCAAACTATGACGTGAGCGACGTCAATTCGTACAACGGAGGCATCACGTCAGGGCTTGCAAACAGGCTGATAGTCGAGCTGTTGGCCGGGCTTTCGCTCACAAAGAAAGGGCAGACTGAAGGCCACCCGGTCAGGCCTCACTACTACCGCGGCAAAGGGAACACGTACAGCTTTGGCGGCCCAAAGGCAAAGGTGCCAAGGCGCCGATGATCCGGGTCAAGGCAACTGTCAAGGGCGAGCAGGACGTGCCGCCCTTTACAAGGGTTTTCGACTACGATGAGCAGGTTTTCTTTAGCTCCGCCGCAATAGTTAAAGAAAAGATCCGGCAAAAAATGAAGATAAATGTAAACGAGGCTTTGATGGCATACTGCGCCTATGTAGCAAAATCGATCCGCGCCGGTAAGAAAGATGGCTACATCCAAAAGGGGGCATCAGAAATCCTGTCCGCAGACAATGTGATGATAGGCGTGCCTGAGACTCTGCAAGCAATCACATTTGAAGCGACGCTGGAC
This sequence comes from Nitrososphaera sp., assembly GCA_023250885.1. GTDB lineage: Archaea > Thermoproteota > Nitrososphaeria > Nitrososphaerales > Nitrososphaeraceae > Nitrososphaera. The sequence continues at coordinate 8,782 of JAHEZV010000010.1, forward strand.
AACAAAGTTAGAAAGGTTACAATCAAAGAGCCAATCCCGACAAGCAGCTATATAATGGCAGGACATTGAGAGGGAAAGTGATTGATAGCAGAGTCGCTCAACAATCTGGTACAAGCGTTGTTTGCCCCGCTTGAAGGCAACATCAGCACCGTGACACCGGCTGGACTTTTACTTCTTGGCCTGATAACTGGATTGCGCCATTCGATGGAAGCTGATCACATTGCCGCCGTTTCTACCATAATGGCGGCAAGCGAACGCCAGAAAAGACTCCGACGTGCTCCCATGCTTGGCGCTTTCTGGGGCCTTGGCCATACAGCGTCCCTGTTTGCAGCCGGACTGGTTGTGCTCCTTCTTGCGGTCAGCATTCCGCAGAAGGTGAGCAGCACACTGGAATTTGGAGTCGGGGTAATGCTTGTGTTCCTTGGCGCTGCTACGCTTACCGGGTTTAATACAGGCAAATTTGTGCGCGGCGTGTTTAGCCGTCACACACACGAGCATGTGCACATCCATGAGGACACCGGAGTTGTGCACTCGCATGAGCATGACCATCATGATCACAGCCACGGCCACAAGTCCCTAATAGTTGGCATGGTCCACGGCATGGCTGGAAGCGGGGCGCTCATGCTGGTTGTACTGTCGACTATCAGCTCTGTCCCGCTTGGGCTTGCATACATCGCCATCTTTGGCGCCGGATCGATAGCCAGCATGGCTGCAATGACCACGCTCATCGGGCTGCCATTTTCAAGAGCAAAACAATACAATCTCGGCAAGATATTGAAATATGCCGCAGCAGTTGTCGCACTCCTAATTGGTGCAGGCCTCATTTATGATCTTGGAGTAGTAAACCAGGTATTCCTCTAGTAGTAGTGGTGCGTCGGGCGCTGCTGCTTGCCCAGCCTATCAAAGTGGTCGTGCTGATGCTCCTTGTCGCCGCCGGCATGCGAATGCTTGGTACCGTTTGCATGTGCATGAGTATACATTGTGGGCTTGGCCATCAGCACGTCATCGACCCTCACCAGGAGGTTTGTGACTTCGACTGCAGTCTTGATCACTTGCTCCTTCACCACTGCTGGCTCGATTACTGAAGGGAGCATTTCCTGCACCTTTCTTTCTATCGCGTCTACCCCGTATGAGCTTGCGTTGCCGTTTGAATGCTGCGACCGCAATTGCACAAGCGAGTCAATGACATCCATCCCGGCGTTCCTTGCTATCGTCAGTGGAATTTCTTCAAGCGCATCGGCAAATTTCTGGACCACTATTTGCTCGCGTCCGGATATGAGGGATGCTTTTTCACGCACTATTCTGGCAATGGCTACCTCAGCTGCCCCGCCGCCGGCAATCACCGATGGCTTGACAACGAAATCTCGCAGTACAGAAATTGCGTTAAGGGCCGAGCGGTGACACTCTTCAAGCATTCTCTTGGAATTTGCGCGAAGCAAGAGCGTGACTGCCTTGGGGTTCTTGCACCCCTCGACGAACACTATCTTGTCGTCAGCCACCTGTTTTTCGTAAACCCGCTGGGCATAGCCGAGCTTGATGTCAATGTCTCCATGATGATAATGATCATCTTGGTGATGATGACCGTGTTCATGATGATCGTGATGATCGTGATGATCGTGATCGAGTTTTTCGGATATCGTGGCGCCCGTCGCCTTGGCAAGCCAGACAAGGTCGTTTTCCTTGACCCTCCGGACTGAGATTACGCCCGCCCTCGTTAGGAGGTGCTGGGCAAGAGTGTTGATCCCTTTGCGTGAGAAGACGACGTTGGCGCCAGAATCAATGATGTGCTGCACCTTGGATTTAATCATGAGCGCTTCGGCGTCTGCATATGACTTGATCTGGTCTGGCGAAGTTATCCGGATTTCTGCGTCGGTCCTTGTCCTCTTTCCTTCTAGCTCGTCGTTTATGAGCATGATCTTGGCGTTTTCTACTGCCCTCGGCATTGCCGAGCTGTCTATCGTCTTGTCGATCACGACGCCCTTGACAAGCTGCGCGTCTAGGATGCTGCCTTCCTTTTCCTCGATCTTGATGTCGTCGATGTCGATAGAATTGCTGTCAAAGTTGGCAATGGAGCATACTGCGTCTACTGCAAAGCCCGCGACTTTGTCGTCGTATCCCAGCGCCTTTGATGCAAGGCAGGTGCGGGCAATTCTCTGCATTATCTGCCTGTCAGTATTGTCATATTCTTTGGAAATGTCGCTGAGAGCTTCAAGTGCAATATCGAGACCCTCGAGATAGCCGTCTGCTATGGTTGAAGGGGCGATTCCCATTTCGAGCAGCTCTTCGGCCTTTTGCACGAGCGCGCCGGCCAGTACTACTACTGAAGTGGTGCCGTCCCCGACTTCATTATCGACCGCGTTCGACGCTTCGATAATGACTTTGGCTGCAGGGTGCTCGACATCGATCTTACGCAAAAGCGTGGCCCCGTTCTTGGTCACGGTGACTTCGCCCATAACGTCGACAAACATTTTTTCTAGGCCGCGTGGCCCAAGCGAATTCTTGATCAGCTCCGCAATGAGCCTTGCGGCGAGCAGGTTGTACCTCCTTGCCTGGTCGCCCTTGCTTCGCCTTGTGCCATCGCTGAAAAGCCGGCCGTCAGCAGCCATTACCTGCTAAGGTTCGGCTGGCAGTTATAAAAACATGCAATCAGGAATTGGCCCGTGCTTCAGTCGTGATTGAAAGTGCACGGCTTCTAGCAATCTCGGCCACGGCATCGGTCAAATGCCTGATTTTGTCTATCGAGTCGTCGAGCATTCTTATGACAAGGCCGCAGTCGTGCGGCAGGGTAGAGCAGCCAGTCAGTATCGATTCATCTTTTATTGCTGCATCGATCTGCTTGCTGATGCCATCAAAGTCAGGCGTGATGACATAGATCATGGACCAGAGGGTCTTTCCACCGAACAACCTCTCCAGCTCGTCTTTGCCTGGCTCAAGATTGGCCGCGTCTGCAAACAGCACCTTGCCTTTGCTATCGCGTGCCATCATTTTGAGAGAGCAGAAGTCAAAGTCGAAATTTTCGCGTGACGCCGTGCGGCCGGCGGACACTGTCTCTGAATATACCACGGTTGAGTTTTGCCCAAGTTTTATGTCCACCTGCTGGAAAAAGCGCGACGACTTGAAGGGTATGATCTGGTACGGAACGAACTCGAGATAGCTTGTGTCGCTGGCAGAAATCATGATGTTTTGTGTAGCGTACCCTTTGTCCATCTTGTATATTTTGGTAGCCGCTTGGGTTGTTATGCGCGACGACGTGCCGCTCCCTGCTGTAATGTCTATCTCCATCCTGTCGCCCTGAAGTATCCCGCCTGCCGATGACATAAGGTAAACGTGAGCCATGCCCGGCAGGTTGCTATCAGGATACAGCGCCTTTTGAACTAAAAGCGGAGCCATTGTCCGCAGCTTGCTTATTGCGGTCTTGCCAGCAATACTGGCAAGTTCCATCCGCACCAGCCCTTTTTCACCTGTTGCAGAGCCGTACCTGCTGAATGAATTCGGAACGTTCATCCTTTCCTTTTCCTCTGCACGGGCCTGTCAAAAAGGATGCCCCTGATGATGTGGCGGGCAACGCGGTCCACGCCCTCCCCGGTCCTGCAGTTGACAAACTCGACTGGCTTGCCGGGTCTGACAAGCGCGGCATCGCGCTTCATGACTGCAAGGTTCGCCCCGACGAGCGGCGCTAGGTCGATCTTGTTGATTACCAGCAGGTCGCAGCTTTCTATCCCGAGGCCTCGCTTTCTCGGGTACTTGTCACCGCCCGCGACATCTACAATGTATATGAAATAGTCTGCCAGAGCAGGGCTGAAGGTGGTCATGGTGTTGTCGCCGCCGCTTTCTATTATTATCAGGTCAAGCGTAGGGTCCTTTTGCTCTATCTCGTCAATGACTGCCAGGTTGATTGACGGGTCTTCCCGCACCGCGGTATGAGGGCAGCCGCCGGTGGCGATCCCGATTATCATGTCTTCAGGCATGAGCTTTGCTTCAGTAGCCAGAACCCGCTGCATCCGCTCGGCGTCCTCCTTTGATACGACGTCGTTTGATATTATGCAGCAGCGGTACCCCTGCTTGCTCAGGACCGGCACTATCTGCTCTATGAGGCGCGTCTTGCCAGATCCGACCGGCCCGCCGATGCCGACCCGGGGGATTCGCCTAGCCATAGCAGAACACAGAACCAGTTTATGTAATAAACATTCTCAGGTCGTCCTGTTCGTGCTGCATCTGTAAGATTTCTGCAAGGGGCGTCAGCTGCCATAGCTCGTTGATGTTCTTTGCAGGCTTTGCAGAATTAACGTCGCGGGCAAGTTGCGTCAGGATGCTCTGCCCTTCAATGTGCGTGATGAGGCCAAGCCTGACGGCAGAGCCCACTATGCTGGCGCAGTACGAATATAGCATCATGCGGAGAGCGCTTTTCTGCGGTATGCAGAGGGCGCTTGTAGCCACTGCAAGGCAGGCAGGATAAGTGCCGGCGCTCTCCTTTGCTTCCACTTTTGCGTAGAATTTTTTTGCAAACCTGTCATTTGTCATGTTCACAAGGCAATTCAGCAGCTGCCGGCCCGATCTTGCAGACGCCGTCCTGACCTCCCTCACCAGCTTCATGGAATAGCACCGATTGTCCGCTTCTACTGCACCGGCTACATCATCTTTCTTTGCAGAGTGCATGACTGCCGACAGCACTGTGCAGTCGCATGGCACGAGCTGAAACTTTATTTGCTGTCGGATAAAGCGCAAAACATCATTTCCGCTTTTCACTCTGCCGCTCTTGACAAACGATTCAAGCCCGCCTGAAAGCCCGAACATGCCGGATGGAAAGAACGAGTCTGCCAGCTGCATCAGGTGGAATTCGTAGTCACTCATGGGTGTGAACCTCTCCTGCAGGCAGAAATACCTGCTCTTTCAATTTCAGCCTGACGCCTGCAGGCAAGAGCTTTCTAAAAGTTTCGACCTCCGACTTGTCTAGTATTGGAAATGAGATGGTGCCGCGATCGACGGCTATTGGCCTGTGCCTGTTACCTATCGTATGGCCAATGAGAGCAGCAAGGCCAACCATTTTTTCAGCGTCATGGTTCTTTATGCTGATTGATAGCACTTTTTCTCGCAGCTGCTCGACTACAATGAATCTTGCTGCAGCGAGCACGTCGCCGTGATGAAGCCTGCGGCCGGGTTCCAAGACAAGCCCGACATCCGTCCCCCCATCTGTCCTGCGCCTCAGCCTGAGCCGCTCCAGCTCCATTCTAGAAACGAATAATCGCTCGCACCTGCCGGCGGCCTTTTGGCGCCGATATTTTTCAGCCAAGCGCCAGTTGGAAAAAATATTGCCGACGACCGAGGAGATGGCGAGCACGACTTAGCATTATGTGCTGTTGAAATTATGCCTTTCGTACATCAATTATAAATACAAGAATTAGTAACTCAACCGCATGATGCTAAGTCCGAGGGAGATCGACAAGATGTACATTTTCATGGCTGCAGAGATCGCCCGGCGGCGGCAGAAAAAGGGGCTCAAGCTCAACTATGTCGAGGCCGTGGCACTCATTTCAGATCACATAGTCGAGGGCGCAAGGGAGGGCAGATCGGTTTCCGAGCTGATGAGCTCTGGAAGAAAAGTACTGACAAGGAATGACGTGTTGCCCGGCGTGCCTGAGCTTGCCAAGACTGTACAGGTAGAGGCCACCTTTGACGACGGGACAAAGCTCGTGACGGTGCACGACCCGATAGTGTGATTGGAATGATCCCCGGCGAATATTTTCTGTCTGACGAGCCAGTCATTGCAAACAGGGGCAGGAAGACTGTGAAAATTAGTGTGAGCAACACTGGCGACAGGCCTGTGCAGGTCGGATCCCACGCCCACTTTTTTGAAGTAAACAAGGCGCTACTCTTTCCTAGGGCAACGGCATATGGATACCACCTCAACATCCCTGCAGGCACCTCGGTCAGGTTTGAGCCAGGCGAAACTAGGCAGGTCGAGCTGACAGAGTACGGCGGGAAAAGGATTGTCTACGGCTTTAACGGGCTTGTGAACGGCAGGCTTGCGAGCAAAAGGGCTTCAGCCCTGGCAAAAGCCAGAAAAAGGGGTTTCAAGGGTGCTTAGGATCCCGCGCAAGCGCTATGCCGACCTCTTTGGCCCGACGGCAGGCGATAGGGTAAGGCTTGCAGACACTGACCTGATAATAGAGATTGAAAAGGACCTGTTGGTCTTTGGCGACGAGCTGGTCTTTGGCGGCGGCAAGAGCACGCGTGACGGCATGGGCCAGGCAAGCGGCGTGACAAGCAGGAACGCGCTTGATCTGGTGATAACAAACACAATCATCATGGATCCCGTCCTTGGCATAATCAAGGCAGATATCGGCATCAAGAATGGCCTGATAGCAGGCGTGGGCAAGGCGGGCAACCCAAACGTGATGAACGGTGTCGATATGATAGTAGGATCGGGCACAGAGGTCATTTCAGGCGAGCACACGATATGCACACCGGGGACTATTGACACCCACATACACTTCATCTCGCCCCAGCAGGCCATCGAAGCGATCTGCAGCGGGACGACTACAATGATAGGTGGTGGCACCGGCCCGGCAGACGGCACCAACGCGACTACCTGCACGCCCGGCCCCTGGAACATCCACAGGATGCTCGAAGCAGCGGAAGAGCTTCCCCTGAACTTTGGCTTCCTTGGCAAGGGCAACGACTCGCTAGAGCCGTCGCTCCTTGAGCAGATAGCTGCGGGTGCATGCGGGTTGAAATTGCACGAGGACTGGGGTACCACTCCTGCGACGATAGATGCGGCGCTCCGGGTTGCCGACAGGACCGACACGCAGGTGGCAATCCACACCGACACGCTCAACGAGTGTGGCTTTGTGGACGACACCATTGAGGCGATCGGGGGCAGGACCATCCACACCTATCACACGGAAGGCGCGGGCGGCGGACACGCGCCGGACATCATGAAGATTGCCGGAGAAAAGAACATCTTGCCGTCTTCTACGAACCCCACCCGGCCGTTCACGGTCAACACCCTCGAAGAGCACCTTGACATGATGATGGTCTGCCACCACCTGAACCCTTCTGTACCGGAAGACGTGGCGTTTGCAGAATCCAGAATTAGGCGCGAGACCATAGCGGCCGAAGATGTGCTCCATGACATCGGGGCGCTGAGCATGTATTCCTCAGACAGCCAGGCTATGGGAAGAGTTGGTGAAGTTGCGACAAGGGCATGGCAGACTGCGGACAAGATGAAAAAGGTTGCCGGCGGGCTGAAAGGCAAGAAGGGTGTCAACGACAACCTGCGCGTCAAACGGTACCTGGCAAAGCTCACCATCAACCCCGCGATAACGCACGGGATTTCAGATTACGTTGGGTCGCTGGAGCCGGGCAAGATAGCGGACATTGTGATCTGGACTCCACAGTTCTTTGGCGCCAAGCCCAAGATGATTGTCAAGGGCGGCTTTATTGCGTATTCGCTCATGGGAGACCCGAACGCGTCGATACCGACGCCGGAGCCGGTTTACTACAGACCCATGTTTGGCGCGCTTGGAAGGGCGAAATTCTCTATATCGTTTACATTCACGTCAAAGACTGCGATCAAGAATGGAGTTGGAAAAAAGCTGGGACTTCAGAAAAAGCTCCTGCCTGTCAAGAACTGCCGCAAAATAGGCAAGCGCGACATGCTCTATAACAACCTTGTACCAAAGATAGAGATTGACCCAGAAACCTACGAAGTAAAGGTGGACGGCAGGCTTGCAACAGCGCCGCCTGCAGAGAAACTTTCGCTCGCCAGGTTGTACAACCTGTTTTAGTCCGGCAGCCCACAAGCATTATCTTTTTATAGTTACTAAATATATCGGGTATTATGGTTCCGGTAAAAACGAAGAGCGAGATTGAAAAAGCCTCCAGAAAGGCCGTCGGGGCGCTTTACGGAAACGATATCCGCGATTTCAAGATAAGGGCGTTGTTCCCTTTCCCAAGCGAGCTAAAGCATGATTCGTGGGACGTACAGGTTACCTTTCTGCAGGGCAAGTTACAATATACGGTTGATCTGATAATACAGGAAAACGACGGCAAGGTCACAAACGCCAGATTGATCGACACTATGGTGCCCCTGTAGCACCGCTTTTTTCCTCATTGTGTAAGCTTGTGTAAGCATGTCATGATAATGGCGGTACATTTTAAAAGGGTAAGATGTACCCAAAACGTCGATGTTGGAAGGTACCAGACCATTGTTTAGAGTGGGTTCTGTTGAGTTTCAGACAAGGCACTTGCTCGTAATCGGCATTCTTGCCCTTGCTTTTACTTGCGCTCTTATAATGAGGTTTTATCCTATCAAATACGGATACTACCTGAACGAGTTCGACCCATACTTTGACTATCGCGCCACAAAGTTCTTCGTAGACAATGGTTGGGATGCGTACTGGAATTGGCATGACAACATGTCGTGGTACCCCGAGGGCCGGAACGTTCCAGGAACATCTCAGGTTGTGCTTCACATTACGGCGGCCTACCTGTATGAAGCATTTGGCGGGGGCATGCCTTTGCTAGACTTTGTCATCGCATTCCCAGCGGTCATCGGTGCGTTGACAGTTGTTTCCATGTTTGCCCTTGTACGGGTGCTCGGCGGAACTTCTGCAGGGATGTTCTCCGCACTCTTGCTTGCCTTTAGCCCTGCAGTCATCCAGAGAGGCAACCTCGGATGGTTCAAGTCAGAACCACTGGGATTATTCTTTGGCATACTTGCCGCGTACCTGTTCATTTCTGCAATCAAACACAAGGAAATCAAGTATGCTATCCCAAAGGCAGTGGCGGGTGGCATAATTCTGGGCCTCGCCAACGGATCGTGGGGAGGCATTCAATACTTTAGCATTCCAGTCTCGCTCTTCTTTATTGCGCTTCCCTTTTTTAGAAAGGACATCACAGTACCGATGTACGTCGCAATTGCATTCACAGTATTTACGCTAATAACCGCAGCTGCAGTCCCAAGGCCAGGGATAGAATTTGTATTTGGACTGCCGGGTCTTGCGATGATAGGCAGCACTCTATTTTTGGTGATCGCCTTCTTCCTGAGAAGGTATAGCGCACCACGCCTACACGTCAGAAACACAGAATTCTTGCTGATCGCATTTGCTGCAATTGCAATAGGCTTTATCGCAGAAGGACCCTACATAAGTCCCTCTTTCAGATATTTAAACGCAGTCAATCCCTTTGTAGGTTCAAGCAATCCACTTGTAGAGTCGGTCGCAGAACACTTTACTCCCACTGTAGCTGACTATTTCGTCGATTTCTCTGTCCTCCTAATGTTCGCAGGTCTTGGCGTGTGGCTGGCATTTAGGCGTAGAGACGACATATCGATATTTGCGCTGCTGATTGGGATCACAGGCTTGTACGTTAGCGCTACCTTTGCCAGACTCTTGGTATTTGCATCGTTTGGCATAATTGTGCTGGCAGGACTCGGGCTATATGAGGTCACACGGAGCATGATGGCATACAGAGAATCTACGGCTACGCAGGCGGCAGCGCCAAAGCAAATAGCCGCAGCCACAAGGGAAGAGAGAAGAAAACTCGAGTTTGCCGGTAGGGGGCACGGTGCATCAGCGAAGGCGGTGAAGATCAGCTATGTGGTTATTACGATCTTGATGCTTTCGCTCCCAATGTTCTATCCCTTTAACTCGAATTGGTTGAGCTCTGCGGATGTTCCGGCCGCCATTGCAAATGGTGGTACAGGCTATAGACTGCAGACTGACGACTGGACTGACGCGTTGAATTGGATTTCAAAGAACACAGAACCGAGTGCAAAAATTGCAGCATGGTGGGACTATGGATATTGGATAACGACGCTTGGAAACAGAACTACTTTAGCCGACAACAACACCTCGAATCAGACGAGGATTGGACACATTGCAAAGATGCTCATCTCTGACGAGCAGTCTGGGATCAAAATCGCCCAAGATTTAAAGGCTGATTACATCTTGGTATATTCTGTTGGACAGATCCGGTTCTATGGTCAAACAAACACGACGCAGACTAATGCGACGGGAACAGCTACTCCAGAAAGAATTGCAATCTATACCCTCGGCCAAGGAGGAGATGAGAGCAAAAAGCAGTGGTTTATGAGAATAGGTGGTTTTGATGAAAGGCAGTATATTGAGCGCGACGGATTCACTCCTACGCCAGAATTCTGGAACAACACACTTCTCGGTAAACTATTCCCGTTTGAGCCACTATACTATGCCAGCTTTGGCCCGCAAGGCACAACCAACTTAAAGCAGCAATGGGAACCCGGTCTTGTTGGTCTCTACGCCAAGCAAGTCAAATATCCTGAAGATGGCGGAAACGACCAACCGCTAAAGCTCGTCTACGCATCACCAAGCTTCCGGAATGAAGATAACATCATGTTCGGAGTATTTATCTACAAGGTCAACCACGACTATGTGCCAAAGCCGACACCAGAGAAACCGGTCAGGCCAACAGACGATACCACTCCGTCGAGCGAGATCGCAGTCATTAACACTACTAAAGGGCCTATAGAGCTAGAATTCTTCCGCAACGCTGCACCAAAGCATGTCGCCAACTTTATTGACCTCTCTAAAGCAGGCTTCTACAATGGGACTTTATTCCATAGAATTGCCCCAGGATTTGTAATACAGGGAGGCGATCCCAACACCAAAGATGGACAAAGCGACAGAAGTACTTGGGGTCAAGGAGGTCCAGGATATACAATACCTGCAGAGTTTAATGATATTCCTCATACAAGGGGCATAGTGTCCATGGCAAGGTCTACTGATCCCGACAGTGCTGGCTCGCAATTCTTCATAGTGGTACAGGATTCGAACTTTTTGGACGGAAAATACACGGTATTTGGCAAAGTGATTAGTGGCATGGACGTGGTGGACGAGATAGCCGCGCTGAAAACAATTGGTGGAAACGGGCAGGATGCAGAACAGCCTGTCAACCCAGAAGAAGCAAGGATACTGTCGGTAAAGATAATAGAGAAACAATAACCAAAGTCACGCAATGGCTTCAGGTATCTCACTAACTTGATTTTTCTGCCGACTAACAGTAACTCTGCAATCTACTGGCCAGATCTATCCGATAAGCTCGAGACTATGATTCTCATCCATAACGATGTATTTGCGGAAAAATACTCCTAAGAGCAAGAATTTGCAAAGAGCAGAACTACTATTTTTTGAAAATCACGGCAATAGCAACTTCCCAACCATCCTAGAAATAATCGCGATCTTCGATGCGAGTACGTATATAACTTGTTTAGGGCCGATAGTTATATAATCGGCGTGTTGCTCATTTATTTCGATGGCTAATCCAGGACGCTTGGCATTTCGTGCTTGGTATTATCTCAGGATAGGGTATGCAACATACCTAGCATTAACGTTGGCTGGCGTTAATTCATTGGTAACTGTATACTATCTCGCAATAAAGAGCGTACCCTCATTGCAGGGTGTATTTCCTGATTTTACCAGTTGGGCCATAGTCATGGCAAGCACTACGGTGCCATTTGCAATATTTGTTGGATGGCTTCATCTTAAAAGGTCGCGGGCCTACTCTTCTGAGATAGAAGTATCTTATGAGGCAAATCCATTTCTCTATAAACTACCCCCGGGGTACACCAAAGAGGTAATGTATCCTCTCTACCTAGAAATATTAAGGCTAAACATAAAGATCTTGAACAAAGAGACTCTGACAGAAGAAGAAAGGAAACGGATAGTAAAACTGGAAAAGAAACTTGAGAATTTGATCAGTGGAGGATTTGAGGGATGGCAGGGTGGCAGACTACCACCAGGATCGCCTAAAGTCATTAGAAAAGAAATTGAAACTACTGGGACAGATTCAACTATTCTTTGATTAGTCTTTTGTCAGAGTGATTGACAGTAGGGTTAACCGAGCATGATAAAAAAACAGTTGGTCCTTGTTTTTGGCGAATCTTCTGCACCAGAGCTACTAGAATCTCTCAAAAAACATGGAAAAGAAATCACAGTAGTTTGTGCCAATGATGAAATCAAAACGAAATTAGTAAGCTTGGGTTATGAGTGTAAGACACTCGGTGATTATTATACTTCATCATCTGACAGCGGTAATAGTGAGCTGCAACGATCGATGTCATGGATACAGAGATGGCCAGACACACCAGTACTTCGAGACAGGAGTTTCAAGGAGCTTTTGGTCTATAACGGAATCAGTATTTACTGGTTCTTGCTCAATCGATTGTATCTTCTGAGAATGAAGGAATTGCTTGTACTTGTTGATAGGATCAAGAAGATAATCGCAGTCGAGAGAGCCGGGGATGTAATAGTTATTGGGAATACTGATGCTAAATACATAGTGTCAAAAATAATGAACATAGCTCAGCTGCAAGAAAAACAGAAACTGAGGAGTAGAATTAGATACAAGAGTTACCAAGGGTTTCCATTCGTCAAACTCCTCCTCCTCAAGTTATTTCGAGGCACGTTTATTCCATCCATTGGCGGATTGAGGAAGCCGTCACAAAAACGAAGTAAGATACTAGTAGTCACCGAAACAAAAGCGTGGCGAGATGATTTTGATTTTGAAACCCACCAATACGTCCGGCGAGACGTTTACCTCCATGAGATCATTAGGCAACTTTCCGACAAAGGTCACGATGTCTTGATCGTGGATTTTGAGAACAGAGCCGGACGGCTTTTCAAAGCAATTTCTGATAATATAAAACGACAGAAGAGCTTCGGTGTTCCGGTAATAGCATGGGAGAAGTACATTAACCTTGATATACTATGGAAAAGCAGGAAGGTAAACAATCATTTCATGCGGATCTGGAAGGAATTGGCGAACTCCGATTGCTTCACCGAATCTCTGACATATTGTGATGTTCCTCTATATGAACTAATAAAGAATGATCTTCAAGATTTGTTCAGAAGTTTAAAAGCATACGCCTCTGTCGCTTTCATCGAGGCAGCTGAAAGAATCATAGAAGCTGAAAAACCACAAGCTGTCCTTATGCATGATGAGTACGGTGCTCTGCAGCTATCTTTCTTAAATGCTGCAAAGAAGAGAAACATTCCTACTATATCGCTCCAACATGGTCTGATTTCTGAAGATCATATAGCCTATGTTCATGATCCTTCACACATAACTGGTGATAAGAAGGAACTGCTATTCCCATTACCTGACAAGATGTGTGTATGGAGCGAGTCTGTAAAGCGACGGCTCTTGAAAGTTGGAAGCTTTCCACAATCCATTCCCGTAGTTACAGGTGATCCGAAGACAGACTTCCTGAAAAAAGCAATTGACTTGTTCGACTATGAAAGGATAACCTCAGCTCTGAACATACCAAAAGAAAGAAGAATTATATTGTTTGCTACAGAGAATCTCTATTCTGTAGATGAAAAGGTTCTTATCACCAAAACTGTGTATAAAGCACTAAAGGCTGTACCAGAATGTTTTCTGGTGGTAAAGCTGCACCCCAATGAAGAGGATGTTTCATTTTACCATCAACTCGCTAAGGCCATAGGGCTAACAGAATTGACAATCGTTAAGAATTCTAACCTCTATGAGCTTCTTTATGTGGCGGATTTAGTTGTCCTCTCGTTCTCAACTGTAGGGGCTGAGACTATGAGGATCGGCAAGCCAGTGATCTCCCTTAACTTGGAGGGTCTTCACAACGAAGTTTCCTTCATCAAAAATAAAATGGCCATAGTAGTTGAAGACGCCGCTGATTTAGTGACATGTATCAAGCAATGCCTCAATAATGACAATAGCGAGTTGATAGATAATGCTAAAAAATATGCCGAAGAAGAGCTAGGCGAAATTGACGGTAACGCAGCTAGCAGGATAGTTCATGTTGTATCGGATTGTATAGAGTTGCAAAATCTCAACAAATCGAAAGGCACAACGTAAAAACAAAAGCTTAACAAATCAGTCTTCACGATCTTATCAAGTGCAAATATTAGTCATAGGTGGATCAGGGTTTCTTGGCACATATGTGACGAATTGTTGTGTCAAAATGCATCATACGGCAGTAGGGACTTCAACCAATTTTCAAATGCGGGTATCGGGGCTTATTGGTCTTGACATTTCTAATATGAACCAGATTCTGCAGACAGTAGAATCCTTAAAGCCTGATTGTGTCATAAACTGTGCTGCAATAACTGATGTAGATGAATGCGAACGGCAGCCCAAGAAGGCGGAGTTGGTAAATTCAATTGGGCCAAAGAATTTGGCTGAAATCTCCGCTGATACAAACATCCGGCTGATACAAGTCTCCACAGATGCAATCTTTGATGGTAAGCATGGTAGCTATTCTGAAGATTCAAGCCCTAACCCGATCAATACTTACGCGAAGACCAAGCTAGAGGGTGAGCGATTTGTCTCATCAATAGCTGAAAATTATGCCATAGTCAGAACGAACTTTTACGGACTCAATCCAAATGGCAAGGGTTTGCTGAATTGGATCCTGAAGTCATTGGCAGAGAAGAGAGAAATAACTGGGTTCGAAGACGTAGTCTTTAACCCATTATGGGCTGCGGATTTAGCTGAATGTCTGTTAGGCGTAGCTCAGATGTCATACATTGGTATATTGAATTGTAGTGGCAATCAGATATTATCGAAGTACGAATTTGCCAAAGCGGTTGCCACAAATCTCGGCTACAATAATTCAATCATAAAAAGGTCATCATCTTATCAAGCTCCGTCGCTCATTGCCAGACGCCCGAAAAAGACATATCTCGATAATACACGGATGCGTGAATTGCTAAAAAACACTAAAATACACACTATTGAAGAGGTATTACGTGACCCCTCCTTCGATATCTATAGGCGGAAAACAACTTGAAAAATATCGCAGCGTCTATTTGGTTGCCGAAATAGGTTCCAACCACGACAATGACATTAATCGTGCTAGGAATCTGATACAGCTTGCGAAAGAATGTGGAGCTGACGCGGCCAAGTTCCAGAGCTTTACTGCAAAGGGACTTATTTCCAAGAGGGGATTTGAAAAGAGATCGTCGTCGTTCCAATCAAGATGGAAAAAAAGCGTTTGGGACACATATGTTTCTGCTGAGATGCCTAGGGATTGGCATTATGAACTTGCAGATTTTGCAAAATCACAATCCATTGATTTCTTTACAAGTCCATGGGATGATGAGGCACTTGATTATCTGGTGAAAATTGACGCGCCGGCGATAAAGATAGGGTCTGGCGACATCGATAATTATGACCTCTTGAGAAAGGCTGGGCTCACGAAAAAGCCAATTTTGCTTGGGACGGGAGCAAGCACAATGGGCGAGGTGGAGACTGCGGTTAATGTCATCAGGTCCACCGGCAACAACGAGATAGTGTTGCTTCACTGTGTTGTAAATTATCCTTCTAACATAAACCAGTCAAATATCCGCGTGTTGCCAGTGATGGAGTCCGCATTCGACCTTCCAGTTGGGTATTCAGATCATTCGCCAGGCTCTCTTGTTGCCACAAGCGCAGTTTCCCTTGGTGCTACCGTAATTGAGAAGCATTTTACTGATGACAGGTCACGCGAGGGGCCGGATCATTCGCATTCAATGAATCCAAAAGAGTTCAAGGAGATGGTCTACAACATCCGCACTCTGCAGAGTGCTCTGGGCGATGGCATAAAAACTCCAGTGGATGATGAAAAAGAGACAAAAGTGCTTCAGCGTAGATCAATTTTTGCCATCAAGCCAATAAAAAAAGGCCAGAAACTGACAAAAGAAAATGTGCGCCTTTTGCGCCCTGCGATTGGCATAGCGCCAAAGTACTGGGATGTAGTAATAGGCAGAACAGTTACTCGTGATATAGAACAAGATGAGCCTGTTCAATGGTCTATGATATAATTGAGGGAAGCGCAAGTTGACTAGTTTTGCAATACCGGAAGACGAGGTTTTTGTTATTGCCGAGATTGCAAATGCACATACGGGCTGTCCACCTAAGCTAAAAGAGATTGTGCAAAAAGCAATCATCGCAAAACCTGATGCGATAAAGTTTCAACTCTTCAAAACAAGCGAGTTATTGATATCACATCATCATGAGTACGATTTGTATAAAGACCTAGAGATTAGCGATAACCATTTACTCGATATGTTTAAGATGGTGAGGAAGAGTGGCATCAAAGTTTTTGCAGACGTTTTCAGTTTGCAGCGTGCCAAATTCGCGGCTAAGGCACAGGTTGATGGATTCAAGGTTCATTCATCGGATGTCAACAATACAGAATTGTTAACTTACCTAGCATCGACAGGCAAGCCTATCCTGCTTTCATGTTCTGGTTGCACAGCGAACGAAATTGATGGGGCAGTAGGCCTGATCAAGAAAAATGCCAGTTCGCAGATAATACTTATGCATGGCTTCCAAGGCTTTCCTACTGATATCTCCCAGATTCACCTGAGGAGAATAACATCACTAAGACAGAGATACGAGCTACCAGTAGGATACTCGGATCATATTGACGGCAGCTCACAACTTGCACTATATATGCCAATGATTGCACTCGGGTTTGGAGCCTATGTCATTGAAAAGCATATCACAATTAACAGATCACTTAAGGAAGAGGATTACCAATCGTCTCTGAACCCAGACGAGTTTGCATTGATGGTGCGTATTCTCAAGGAATCATACAAGAGCATCGGTTCTCCCTCGCTTATGATTACAGGTAGTGAACAAAAATATAGGAAGAATATGAAAAAGAGGATTGTCGCTCGCAGAGATCTTGATGCCAACCGCCGTATAGCAAAAGAGGACATGATCTTAAAGAGGGTAGATCATGAAACGCCAGAAGTATCAGTAGAATCGGTTGTAGGTGCCCTGACAATACAACCTATCAAACGCGATACACCAATTACCAGCACTAATGCTATCCTAAAACGTAACAAAGTAGTGGCAGCAATAGCATGTAGAGTGGAATCAACACGATTGTTTGCCAAGCCGTTGCAAAGGGTGGACGAGCATACAATCCTAGATTACATCATCATGCAGCTAAGGCAGAGTGAGCTAATAGACGAGATCGTTCTGGCAATAAGCGAAAACGCAGGCAACGAGATATTTGTCGAGTACGCACGCAGAAACAACCTAAAGTTTGTTAGAGGAGATGATGAAGACGTTCTCCGTCGCGTGATTTCTGCAGCGGATCATGTCAATGCCAACATTGTATTTAGGGTAACATCGGAAGACCCATTCAAGTACTGGCATGGCATAGATGCTGCAATAGAACAACATCTACAGACTGGCGCCGACTTTACGTATACCAAAGATCTTCCTGAAGGTACAGGATTTGAGATTATCAATCTCAAAGCATTGAAGAGCTCTCATGCACATGGGCAGAGGCGGAACCGGAGCGAGCTGGTGACATCTTACATCCATGAACACCAAGCTGATTTCAAAATCCTTCCATTTGAGGTAAAATCAAAGCTGAGGCGCCCCGAAATAAGGTTTACAGTAGATTACCCAGAAGATTTGATACTGGTGAAGACTCTTGCATCAAGGCTGAAATTCAGGGAATCGCTCCCAGACCTTGAATTGATCATAGAACTAATTGATGCCGATCCAAAATTAAAAGAGATCAACAACAAGTTTGCCGGTCACGGCAGTAGGATCTGGCTCTAAACATCATTTTTGCGCAGTATGACCCCCATAGACCAACCTTCTAACACATAGTCATGGGGAGGAAAGGCCTTCCACGCCTCAATATGCCGCTTCTTCAGATCTTCCCAGCGTATGTCGGGCTTTTTATCTTGGAGCAGGAGCGACCTGTATGGCTTCAGCACGCGCTCGTATATGTCCTGAAGCTTGTATGATCGCATTTCTTCTGGGCTTTCAGACCAATCAAAAGTGAGGATCAGCAGGCCCCCAGGCTTTAACACCCTTAGCATTTCATTGATGGCCTCTATATCCAGATCTTGCCTATGAAAGTTCACATATTTTCCATTTACCCTTTCTTCTTCCAGATGCTCCAAAACAGAGATGCAAAATACCCTATCAAATGTATTGTCGCCAAAGTTGATCGTTACCGCATCTCCAACACCGTAGTTCACTTTTGCATGCACCCACTCGGCCATTTTGGGTGCCAGCCTTTTCATCAAAGTCTTATCATTGTCAATCGAGAAAACCTCGTGACCTTGCAAAGATAGGTACATTGGAAAGAGTGAAATCCCTGACCCAACATCAAGAATCTTCAAAGGTTTGTGCAGTTCTGCGTTGAATAATGCCCAAGGGTATTCTACGCGCCTCACAGGGTATGGCAAAGTGCTCGATGTCACTAGATCTTTTGTCCAGATGACATCGAAGTGCGACGTAGAAATCTTCCCTTTCTTGATATGGTTATCCATGATCTTGCGCTGCAGAAAATTCGCATACCTGCGGAGGGAACGGCTCTTTTTTATTTCTGACAGGATTACGTCAGAGGCAGCATACAAGAAACTATTGGTGCCCAAGACGTTGATTGCAAATCCGTGAGAAAGCTGTTCTGATCTCAGGGCCTCAAATTCGTTCATCACTTGCACACAGGCACTGTCGTACAATTTATCCACAGGCAGATTTTGGATCGTTTTTAGCCAATCCCCGGTGCGTTCTTGAATGCATCAATTACCAGTCTGGCTTCTGCCCTGCTCATGGCATTGTAAATTGGCAGGGTGAACGCACAGTCAAATATTACCTCCGCATTACTGCATCGAAAGCGATGGAGTTCCGGGTTGCATGGCTGCATATGAATTGGTGTCCAGGATTTTCTTGCATCAATTCCCTGAGCAATAAGGTGCCTTACAAGCTGATCTCTGGATTTTTTGCTCCTTGTCAGCCCAAAGAATAACATGTACGAGTGTCTAGAAACGTAGTTTGGAACCTGTTGAAAGTGTATGCTGTCTTTAATTCTGATTCTGTACTCCTGTGCGATTTTATTTCTATTTGATATGTATTCCTCGGCTTTTTTCAACTGCAATATTCCAATTGCAGACTGTAAGTCAGTTGTCCTAAAATTTGCGCCCACTAAGTCGTGGACGTACCTTTCTTTTTCGTTGCGCCCATAATCTCTCACCTTCCTTATGACTTGCAGTAGCTTCTTATTTGAAGTAGAGATGCAGCCACCTTCTATGGTTGTAATCTGCTTGGCAATCTGGAAGCTGAATATTGCAGTATGATCATGCGATCCAAGCAGCTTATCTTTGTACCTTGCACCAAAAGACTCTGCCGCGTCCTCGATTAGCGTAAAGCGATAGCGCTTTGCAAGGTCTACCAAGGCATCAATATCGCATGGCATTCCTGCTACATCTACTGTTATAACAAATTTTATGCCACCGTCATATCTTTTTAGCAACCTTTCAAGTGAGCCAGGATCGATGTTCATAGTGCAAGGATCTGAGTCAACGACCACTACTTGTGCGCCAAGCATCTTTGGGATAGAGGAGGTAGCAATGAATGTAAACGCAGGAATTGCTACTTTATCGCCAGGCTTTAGTCCATGCGCCACTAAAGCACATAGCAACGCTGAAGAGCCACTATTTATTACGCAAACATTAGACGATAAGTATTGCGATAGCATAGACTCAAACTTTTCCGTGACCCTTCCTTGAGTTGGCCAACCACTCCTCAGAACAGATGCAGCAGCATCTATTTCATCTATGCCGATATCCGGCTTGCTCATGGGCACGTTGAATTCCTGCTGTGGCATGTCTACACCTTGATGGCTAGGGTTATTATATTATGTTTCTTATAGTATATTCTTCTGTCTATTATGCTGTCACTAGCTTGAAATTATGCGCAGGCTTGGCAAAGGTAGTATAAGCTTACCACCATTCATTAGAAATTCCTTTTCTCTCTTGATAAATTCGTTTGCAAAATACCAAGGTAGAACGAAGAAATAGTCAGGCTTTTCTTTTCTTGCCTGCTCCTCAGAGATAATGGGAATTGATGTTCCAGGGGTTTTCTTACCCCATTTTGCAGGGTTCCTATCCGCCGCAGCGCATATCAACCTATGATCGAGGTTATAATATTGCAAAAGAGTATTTCCCCTAGTTGAGGCGCCATAAACGTAGACCTTCTTTGCATTCTGGACTTCATTTTTGACAAAATTGTACGTTTCTTCCTTAAGGCGAGCTATTCTATTTGCAAATTTGTAATATGTTTTAGGGTCTTCTAAGGCCAGTCTTTTTTCATAGTTCTTTACATCGAATACTCTTTTGCTTACCCTGAAATGTTTACTGTGCTTGCACTTTACATAAGTAAGCATGCTGCCGCCATTTACATCGTTCAATTCGACATCAACGATAGTAAGATCATGCATATCAAGCAGGTCTTCAAGCGATATCAAGGAATAGTACTCAAGGTGCTCGTGGACAATGTTGTCAAAGGCGTTATTTTCAAGCATGGTCGCTAGGTAATTCATTTGTATTATCCAAACTCCGTCCTCGTCTAGTATTTTGGCGATGTCAGAGACAAATGCATTTGGATCATCTAAATCATAAAACATCGCTATGCTGGTAATGATTTTTGCCTTTTTACTTCCAAATTCCTTGGCAAAAGCAGAATAATTGAAAAAATCGTTGATGATCTTTGTTGTCCCAACTTGAGCCTCTTCGACAAGATTTGTAGCAGGTTCGAAGCCTACCAGCTTCAGCCTATCATCGTCATAGCATCGAAGCAAGGTTCCGTCATTTGCTCCGATATCCACAACAATGTCACCGGTACGAAGACGAACCTTTTTCTTGGCCTTTGCTACCACGTCTGCTAAAGCACTCCTCATCGTCTGGTTAGTTCCACTCTTGTACCAGAATTTCCTGTACAAAATATTATTTGGCACTGTGTGTTTTAATTGTAAAAGCCCGCAACCATTATTCATCTTGTTGCAAAGAACCAATTCTAAAGGGGCAGCATACATGGCCTGATCTGGTTCTTCGACGAAATTGCTAAGGTACTGAACTCCTAACGATAAAACGGGTTCTAACTTCCCTTTGCCACATCCTCTGCACTTATTTTTGCCAACGAGCCCTGTTGGCACTTGATATTTATTTTTCATCAGCTAGATTGCAGGGGTTGTTATGTTACCCCATAATATAATATCTTGCAAGCTTTGATACACATTACTTTTTCTTAAAAGCCAAGGTCTTGATGTGAGCAAAATTGCCATACGGCGGAAATTGGCTAAAGAAGCTGTCAAATTTGGAATTAAGAGTAATATCTACATTATTTGCCTTAGCGAGAGCTGGATAAATTACTCTCGTCGCAAAATAGTAGCTGCTAAGGAAATTATCTTCAACCGAAAATTCCATTCCACAGTAGGAGAGATGTTGTTTAACCAGCTCCTTATCTAGATGCAAGTTGTGTTGTGCTGGCGGAATAGGATCCAATCCAAGTTCATGTCTAGCTTGATTTAATTCCTGCAAACCATCAGAGAATGCTTCAAGGAGGATCAGTTTGCCATTTCGCCTAACGGCTCTGGCCATGTTTTCTAGAGCCCTCTTCTGGTCGTTCCAGTTCAATATATTTATGATACATCGAGTCGTAAATGCAATGTCAAATGAATTTGGCTGGTTAAAATCCAAAATGTCGAGATGGCGGAATTCGATGCGGCCTTTGACTCCTTCCAAGGACCTCTGCTTTGCTAAGTCAATCATTTCTTTTGTAACGTCAATAGCTAACATATTTAGTTTCT
>JAHEZV010000051.1 GCA_023250885.1 Nitrososphaera sp.
TGAGAGGTTGACTGCCATGTTATTTTACTTCTAGCGACTTGAGAATATCTTCTGTGTGCTGCTCGTCCTTTACCTCGCCTCCCAATATCATGGTTGCAAGGTTGTACGTAATATAGTCGCCAAGAGGAACCGCTTTTTTCGCCAAGTTGTTATAGTTCGCGACGGCCTTGCCTTCAAACTGCATCGCACGCTCTAGTGCAGCCTTGAGCGTTAGGTGCCTTGCCTGGTCAAGTGGCCTTATTGTGCTGTACTTTGCCCATTCAGCAGGGTTGCTTGGCGCCCTGTCTCCGAGCTCTGAAATCCTGTCTGCAAGCAGCTCGGCATGCGTCAGCTCGCCCGTTGGCTGCGTCTTGAGCGCAGCGGCGTAAGTGACAAGCCCGATGCCTTCCATGTTTGTGCCGACGTACCAAAAGTAGCGGAAAATGCGCATTTCGTCGCAGTAAGCCCTCTTTAGAATGTCGATGATTTTGGCTGCGTTTTTGCCAAGGATCTTTTTCTCTGTCTTGCCCATGTTAGACAATTAGTCGGGCGACTATTTATCCTGTATTAGAATTGCACAAGGTTGCGGTATTTCCTGTAGCGCTCCTCGATGTCGGCTTTTGTTACAGACAGCAGGCGCTTGACCCCAAAGTCCTCGACTGCAAACGAGCCCATGACGTTGCCGTATATCACGGCCTCCTTCATTGTTGCAAAATCAGAATTGTTTCTGCGCGCAATGTGGCCTAGGAAACCGCCAGCAAACGAGTCGCCAGCGCCGGTCGGGTCGACTATTTCGTCGAGGAAAAACGCGGCCGCCGGGAACACCTGGTTATCATTTGTAAACAGGACGGCGCCGTGCTCGCCCTTTTTGACAATCACAAATTTCGACCCCCACGACATTACCTTTTTTGCGCATCTTGCAATGTTAGCTTCCTTGCAAAGGAGCCGCGCCTCATTGTCATTTATCACCACGCCGTCTGCCATCCCTATCATCTTGACGACGTCGTCGCGGCTTCCGTTTATCCAGAATTCGATGGTGTCGCACACCACCAGCTTTGGTTTCTGGAAGTGCCGGATGATCTTGATGTTCTGCTTCGGGTCGTTGTTTGCAAGGTACACGTAATCAGAACTTGCATATTCTTCCGGGATCACCGGGTCAAAGCCTGCCACGACTCCAAGCTCAGTCTTGTTTGTAGTTCTGTTTGACAGGTCGTAATCAAACGTCGAGTCATAGTGGAACGTATTGCCTCCCTGCACGGTGACGATGCCCTTTGTGTCGATGCCCTTTGACCTGAGCGCATTGATGTGATCTGCAGGCATGTCAGACCCCACGACCCCAACTATTGATGTCTGCGCGAACATGCTTGAAGAAATGGAGGCAAAGGTGGCTGCGCCGCCCAGTATCCGACTCTCTGTTCTAAACGGCGTGCGGGTGGTGTCAAGGGCCACCGTGCCAAAGACCGTCAGCAACGTCCGTGAACAAGAGCCCTTTCGTAATTAAATGCTTGCCACCACCATTAAATAGCGAACAGGGTGATCATCCACAGTTGCGGCTAGTAGTGGCGATCACCGGCGCTTCAGGAGTCATTTATGGTATAAGGACGCTTGAAGTGCTCAAAGAGCTTGGGGTTGAGACGCACTTTATCATGAGCGAGTGGGGCGCCAAGAACATCAAGATAGAGACTGACAAGACTGCCGACTACGCCAAATCGCTTGCCACGAATTGCTATGAAGACGACAACATGGCTGCGCCGATGTCAAGCGGCTCGTTCAGGACTGACGGCATGGCTGTCGTCCCCTGCAGCATGAAGACCCTGGCCAGCATCGCAAACGCGTTTGACGACAGCCTTGTGTCAAGGGCTGCAAGTGTGTGCATCAAAGAGCAGCGCAAGCTCGTGCTGGTGCCAAGGGAAGCTCCGTTGTCGAAAATACACCTCGAAAATATGTACAAACTTGCTGGCGCCGGCGCAGTTATTCTGCCGGCGATGCCGGGGTTTTACCACAGGCCAAAGACGATGGACGACCTGATTGACCACGTGGTTGGCAAGGTCCTAGACCAGTTCAAAATAGACCATGGCCTTTTCAAGAGGTGGGGCGGCAAGACCGTATAAGGATTTATAATCTTGCGGTGCTAGTTACATTTGTAAATGCCGGCGAGGGGTGACTCCTAATAGCTCGATACAAGAAAAAGTACGCAAGCCGGTCTGTCGACTTTATAGTCCCACTCCTCGCGCTGCTGTTCATTGGGGTGATGTTTGTGCTGCTCGCCCGCTCGCAGGGAGGCGTCGGCTTTATCTTTCTGGCAGCCGCGTCCGGCCTGATGATCTACTGGGTACGCGAGGTGAGGCTTATGGCAAGGTCTGATGAAAGAAAGATGGCAAAAGAGATCGAGCAGAAGGACTGGGTCTACGACCTGATAAAGGACAACGACGAAATGGTTTTCGTCGCAGAGGTGCCCGGCCCGGAGGATCAGATAAGCGTCAGGCTGACAGGCGGCCTGCTCCGCATCAAGGGAGGGCAAAATTTCACAAGGGACGTCCCGCTGGAACTGACTCAGGAAATGGACATATCTGACTACAAGTACCGAAACGGCGTGCTCACCGTCAAGATTCAGAAGATTTGACTTCCTCTTCGTTGTCGTAAGTGTCTTCCCACAACCTCATTCTGTCAATCTTGTCCCTTCTCCTTGCCTCCTGCAGCATGTTGTAGACGCTCTTGTGCATACTCCCTTTAGCGAGCATGACGATTGCGTCGGTTGCAAGCTTGTCCTCCTTGAAATTGCCAATAAAGCCGACCATGTGGCCGTAGACAGAGACGTAGGCGCCGCTCAGCTCCTCTATCATACGGCGCGCTTTGCCCCCTTCGCCAATTATCCTGCCCTTGATGCGCTCCAGCGCGTTTGGCGACTTGCCGGCGTAGTCGTGCAGGTCCATCTGCTGGAACATTATCCCCTCATCTTCAAAGAGCCGGTACGCCCTCTCCGGCGAGAAGCCTCTTGAAATGGCGGTTATCACTTCGACAGCCCGGAACGTCTCCATCTGCTCCACCGGCTTGTTGCCGGAAATTGTCGCGTCACCGCTTTCGCTGTCGATCTCTATTTCAACTCCGCACCTCTTTTCGATATGCTGCTTTACCTTGCCGCCCTTGCCTATTATGGCGCCTATCCTTTCCCTCGGGATTTTTATTGTGTGCTGGAAGCTCATTATTTATTTTCGCCTTTGATTTTTTCTACTGCCTGCGCGGCATCGAGAACCTCGATCCCCCGCTTTTCAAAGAACCTATTTACGTTCATTACGTCACGGACTAAAAATTGTTTTGAATTTGGGTGCCGCACATCGACTGCCGAGCCAAAGTCAAACAGCATGATGACCCGGTCGGCTTTGAAAATGTTGTACTCTGACAGATCGGCGTGCACCAGCCTCGCTTTTTGATACAGTATTGTCACCTGCTCGATCACTTGTTTATAGTCATCGGACGTGACCTCTGCGTTTATCAGGGCCGGCGCGGGTTTGCCCTCGCTGTCGCCCACAAATTCCATTACAAGAACATTTTTGCGGACTGCTATCGGGAACGGGACGTTTACGCCAGAGGTGTGTGCTGCCTGCATATTCTTGAACTCCTTTCTGGCCCACATTGTTATCAGGCTGCGCGAACCCTTCTTTATGTCCGAAAATCTTGGGTCGCCGGCTATATACTGCATGCGCTTCTTGAACTCCGCGCTCACCGTGAGGTATATCTTTAGTATGCGAAGAGACCCGTCGGGCGCAACGGCTATGTAGACCTTGGACTCCTTGCCGGCGGCAAGTGAGCCCTTGACGTGCCGTACTACGCCGTCATCTATCAGGTCATTGACGACCATAAGGGTCGGCACATCAAAAACATCATCGAAAACTTGATAATCTTCAGAGCGCTTGACAAGGAGCCGGCTTTCCCGCTCATGCTTTGAAAGTCGCCTGTCGGCCCGGGCCATGGCCTTGTGCCCCTTTTCTTCCGGAAATTCCGGTTCCCTTTGCTCCTCTTCTTCTGGCAACATACAAAACTTGGCAGCCTTTTGTTATTATGTGTAGTGTTGCAGCCGCATCACTTTGATTTTACGTTTATGATGGCTGCCTGTGCCGGAACTTGTATATCATCAGGAACGGCACGCCGGCTATCCTCTTTATCCCGACCTCTTTGGCCAGCCTCATGTCTATCGCCTGTTTCACTATCCTGTCGCCGACAAGGTTTGCGATGTCGCACTTTTGGAGAAAGTCTTGGACGCGCGGCTGCTCTATCACTTCCTGCTGGTAGTATTCCCTTGTAAGGTTGATAACAAGCCCGTCCTGCTCCAGCTTGCTCCCTATCAAGTCAAGGTCACAGATATCCAGCATGATCGAACCCTGGTAGCGCGTGATCCTCGCGGCGTACTGCTCTGACAACTGCTGCTTTATAGAAGCACAGTATAATGAGGGTTGCTGTCAGCCGTATGTTTCGATTTTGATGTCAAACGATCCATCTTTTCGCTTGTTGCGGTTGGTTACAAAGCCAAGCGGGATCAGGATCGCAACCACAGAGTTGATCGTTCCCTGATAGCCGCAGATATGGAAGAACGAATTTGCCGGTGTTATTTTTTCGCCCAATATTTTTTCGAGCTGCGACCCAAGCAGCGTCTCTACCCTGCCGGTGTTCCCGTGCCACCCCTGCGACAGCTGGTGGTCAGGCCTGCTCACAGTCGGCAGGTACTTGAAATTAGGGTCACTGGCAGCGATCTTCTCAAGCATATCCCGGTATCCAAGCTCCCGCGCATATTTAGCGCCATGCAGCAGTACTATCTCCCTTTTCGACCCGGTGTTTTTCAGGTGCAGGATATAGCTGATGAACGGCGCAAGGCCTGTGCCCGATGCTACCAGCACAAGGCGTCGGTTCTCCGGAGTCCCGTCTGCCTTCTTGTCTTCAATGGTAAATGCGCCCGCAGGCTTGCGCCAGTAAAGCAAATCGCCTTGGCCCATGTTGAAAAGCGCGCTTGTCAACTTGCCCATAACCGGTTCAGTGCTCCACTTGATGTAGAATTCAAAATGCCTTTTTTCTTTAGGCGGCGAAGACAGCGAGTACGCCCTGTAGGTGATTTTGTCGCCATTGCGGTCAAGATTTAGCCCGAGCGCCACAAACTGGCCGGCTTTGAAATCTGGCACCGCGCTTCCGTCTGCCGGCTGCATCTGGATTATTGCAAGGTCCGGCGTCAGGTTCACGCGGTACGTCATCTTGCCAACGTTGGGCGGCGCCTGTCCGGAGCTCATTTACCACCTGTGGAATCACTTGGTTATATTTGATTATCCTTTTATTGGAGAGCACGAGAGCTATGCCGGTTTGGCAAGCAAGAAAGGTATAGCCCTCACCGCCGGTATTGCCGGAGCGATTGTTGGATCAAGCTTTCTGATATGGTATATACCGCAAAGCAGCCCCGGCACCCTCATCGGGCCGCCCCGCGCCGACAATGAGGTGATTGGAGACGTTTATGCCCGGCAGAACGACCTTGCCGCCGGCATTGACATGAAGTTTGAGCAGTGGAAAAATGACGATCTGGGAGCCGGCGACATGTCTGCCCAGATTGTCTCCACCACATCGCAAATAGAGAATATGCGGCAGGATCTAAACAACAGGCAGCCGGCGCAGGAGTGGCGTGAAAGTTACGACCTTTACATGCAGGCGCTTGACTCCTATACGGCTTATCTCGATGCGCTGAAGCTGAAAGTAGACGGCGGCGACAAGACTGACCCCGACCCCGTACTGAAGCAGCATTGGCAAGACCTTGTCGACCAGTCGGTCGAAGCCATGCCCAGTTAGCGCAGGGCTTCTAGAATCTCATCTATTCTTGCGTCAGTCTTGAACGCGCCCGGGTTGAGCGCAGTCTTTGACGCGATAAAGCCGGCCGACTGCAACTTTTCGATTATCTTTTGCACAGAATGCGGGCTTGTCCGGAGCTTGGCCGAGATTTCGTCTGCCCGGAAATAATACGGGATGCCGCTTGTTTCTTCGGCCGCGGCATCGAGCACTTTTTTGCAATGCCTGTCCGGGTCTTGCTCGAGCATTTTTTTCACAAACTCCCATTCATGGAACGGCCCTGTCCACAGCTGCCCTCCGATTCGCATCGCGCTCCCGCATAACTCGCATTTTGCATTGCCACATTCCTCTGCCTTGAAACGGTTGCCGCACTTGAAACAGTGCATTATGTAGCCGATGCGGTTGTAGACGTCGTTTGCCTCGCTACTGCTCACCGAGACTGAAGCGTACACGCGCAGATAGTGCATCGTAGCATGGACGAATAACGGCTTGATCGCCAGTTCAAGCCTTGAGGCAGTGAGGGCAAGAAGCGACAGGAGCAGCCGGATTCCGGTTTCGTTGCCGTAGCTGTTGTTGAGCGGCCTTCCGTAGTAGCGGCGCAGGCAGACCTCAGGGTAGACGCCGCAGAGAACTGCAGTGTCAGTCGCGGTTATCGACACAAGCCCGCCGTCCAGAACTGCCCGCAGCACACAGTCGATATGCCTTGCGGGAGTGCCAAATGGATCCAGATCTACTATGCCAAAGCGCTCGCCTTCGCTGTCGCCGTGTAGGAGAAACTTGCATACCTCGTCGATTGAAAAATGACATTTATCATCCACAGAGTTTATCTTGGCCGCTTTTTTGGCTACTTCTATCGCGATGGAGTTGATGTCGTTTCCATAGACCTGCTCCATCTCGGGCACCTCGACTGCGACCCTGAGCGCCCTTGCGCCGATGCCCGTGAAAGAATCGGCAAACGTCTTGCGAGCTAGATAGGGCGCAAATGCCCTGTACGCCAGAACCGAGAGGTCGCGGTTGAGCTTTGCGGCAGGGTTGAAAAATGCAGGAGTCTTGGGCGGGACCTTTTCGGTAAGCGACGATTGCGGAACCAGAAATGTCGTCCTGCTCTCCACCGTCCTGACGAAATCTGTCACGCCAGAACTGCATGGATGCGATATTTATAGCAGAAACACGTGTCCTTGTTTTACAGCGCAAGTGATAATAAATACCCTGCGAACAGGATAGTGAATAATTTGGGGTTGCACGACGGCGTTCTGGTCGGCGGGGTCGACGAGGCGGGCCGCGGCTCCATAATTGGCCCACTTGTAGTTGCGGGCGTCAGCATCCGGGAATCAAAAATTGCGCAGCTCACCGATATGGGCGTCAGGGACTCTAAAGCGCTTACACCAAAGGCGCGCTCCCGGCTTTTCGGCGAAATAATAAAGGTCGCAGACTCGGTGTGTATCCGCAAGGTAAACCCTGTCGAAGTTGACGACAGCGTGTGGCTCCGGGGGCTCAACAGGCTTGAGGCAAAGGTGATGGCTGCTGTCATTAACAGCATCGGCGCTGACGAGGTCTATGTCGACTGCTGCGACGTCAACCCGGAACGGTACAGGGAGTATATCGGGCAGCACCTCAAGTGCGGCTCAAAGGTGCACTCGATGCACCACGCAGACGCGATCAATGTCGTCGTGTCGGCGGCGTCGATAATTGCGAAGATAACAAGGGACGAGGAAATCCAGCACATCCGCTGCAGGTACCGCAGCATTGGCAGCGGCTACCCGTCTGACGACCGCACGATGCACTTTATTCGGCGCTATGTGGCCAAGAACGGCAGCGCGCCGGAATTTGCAAGAAAGTCCTGGAAGCCGCTCCGGCTTTTGCTGGAGCAGATGGCGCAGTGCAGGCTCATGGCTTGAATATGCAGTATATCATGCCATGATCCTTGTCAAAGGGCTCGAGGTTGAGTATCTGTCCTACTAAAAAGCCGCACTTTTCCAGCCTGTTCGCTTCCTGCACAACAACTGCGCGCGGCTCCATCGTAACGTCGATGCTCCTAGTCTTGACTACCAAAAGCATCACGCCGCCCTGCTTTAGATAAGCTGCGCAGTTTGCTATCGCGATATCTGTCTGGTCGGGCTGCGCAATGTCGCAGTATACGACGTCGACCTTGCCAAATACCGCAAAATATGATTGCGGCTTTCTTGCGTCTTCAAGTATCGGGACAACGTTCTTGCGCTTTGACGCGACGTTTTCAATAAGCTCCCTCGCAACCCTCGTGGCAGGCTCGACTGCGAACACGACGCCCGATGACCCGACAATGTCAGAAACGTGGCTTACAGTGGTTCCGGTGGACGCGCCGAGGTATAGCACCTTGGTTCCGTTTTTTATCGGCATGCTTTTCATGCCCTTTTTCAAGGCCGCCGCAAGCTTGCTTCTAAAAGGGTCCCACAGCCGGTATTCCTCGCCTTCGTATTTGACCAGCTTCTCCCCGTAGACGTTGTTACCCTTGACAAGGTTGAGGGTGGCGGCGTTTTTCTCTCCATTTACCAAAATCCACCTAATAGCGTCGTTTTCCAAATCGCTTTCTTCTGTCGTTCTTCTTCCTCTTATCATGTTTATCTCTATCCCTTCCTCCGCCGCGTTCGCCGCCATATCCGCGGCCGCCGCCGTATTCCTGCTGGCGCTGCGCGTGTTCCCGGTATTTCCTGTCCCTTTCCTTCTCCGGCACGGGCTCTTTGTACTTTTCCCGGATTTCGGTCAGGCGGGCGTTAAGGCGATCCTGAATCGAGCTGTCCTTGCCTGAATGGCGGTAATAGTCGATCCTCGCCGCTATCGCGACCTTGGACGCGATCGCCCTCGCAATCTTGCCGCGCTGCCACTTTGGCGCGGAATGAATAAGGGGGTGCTGGAACAGGATGCCGTGTTTGGGCGGGCGCGCCCCTGTCTTGAGAGCGCGGAACAGCGCCTTTTCGGCTCCAAGTACCTGGATTGTGCTTGCAGGCAGCATCGCAAGCCGGGCCAGGCTGCCGGCCTTGGCGATTATCCTTGCGCCCACAGACGCCGTCAGCAATTCTTTGACGGTTGGAGCCACGGTCTCCATCGCCACTTCGATATGGTCTGCAAGCACCCTGCGCAGGTCCGACTGCGCTATCACCTGATCTGCAAGCCTCTTGACGATTGCAAGATTTTCCGGCGTCATGTCGCCTCCCTTGCTGCGCTTTGCCCCGTCAAGCATTATTTCGACTTTCTTGTCCTGCATGCCGGCGCTCTGCAAAATTTCGGCAGTGATGTTTTCCCGCAACCCCGCCCTGCTCGCAATCTCGGCGTACGCGACAAGGCTCTGCACAAGGTTGTCAAGCTCGGGAAAGTGCAGGCCGTACCATTCGCGCATCCTTGCACCCACGGTGTTGATTATCTTGTCAAGCTCGTCCAATGCGTTGATCGACTGGATTATGTGGAGGTCGAGCCTCTCTGAGGCCTCCTTTACCCTTGAAGACGACAGGTTTATCGCAAATTCCCGCAGGGCCTGCATGGCGTCCTGCTCGTTGTTGGCAAAGCCGGCTTTGACGATAAAGATGGGCTTGGTGCTCTGTATCGACTGCTGCTGGTCTTCCGGCATCAGCTGGCTGTTCAATCCGGCCTGCCTCAGCACGGCAGCGACGCTTGCATCATTAGTTGTAACAGGATCAAATGGACGCAGCTTTTCAATGAACGACTTGATTTCATCAGGAGTCGCGCCGCTCTTTAACAGCCTGTACGACCTGATTGCATTTTCAAACTTTTTTGATGCCACGAGGCTGCCGCCTTGGTCAAACGCGGCCACGCCGAGCTCCAAGAGGACTACATAGCAAGAGGAATTTGCCATTCAGGGAACACCTACAATACAGCCATTAAAAAAGCTAGCATTATTACCTGAAAGGTGAGTACAATGGAGGATGGGACTGGCAGACGGAGACAGGAAGGAGCTGGAGTCGCTTATCAAGGCGGCGGCCCACGACCCGAAGGTGCCGATAGGGCTTGCGCGAAAAATGGTGCCCACGCAGGGCAACATCGAGGATTTCGCCTACGGCCTCGTCTCCGGTATGGTGATGGGAAATTTCATCGCGCAGTTCACGAGCAGGAATGGCAGGCAGCCTGACAGGGATGAAACTGCTGACATTTTGTCGATAATGATGGTCAGTATGCCGCGCCTTCGCATGTCCATAATGAAAGCGCTCGACATGCGATAGTGCGAGTAAACGTTTATCTAACGAACGGCATGGTTATTTCCAGCGTTGCTGGATAAGGATAAGTCCAAGCTGCCTGTCGCCATAAAGGATGTTGTGATCATTGGCGTCGGCGTTCTTGCAGTCTGGCTGGTCATCTGGGCCAGCTTTGGCTCCAACCCGTTCTACGTCGTGTCTAGCGGCAGCATGGAGCCCGTGCTGCAGATCAACGACGTCCTAATTGTGAGAGACGGCGGGTCGTGGGACAATCTCAAGGTTGGCGAGATCATAGTGTTCAACAGGCCGGAGGGAGGCGACAGGGTCATCGTCCACCGCATCGTAGAAATCAGTGAAGACAGCGACGGGGACAGGACTATCAAGACAAAGGGAGACGCTAACCCCTCGTCAATACCGGGGACCGACTCTCCAATCAGAGAGGATGACTACATTGGCAGGGTTGTCTACGTCGTGCCCGGCATTGGCGTTGTCACCAAAATAATCAGCCCGCCTGTCAACTATATCATAATAGCGATAATCCTCGCGATCCTATTCTTCAACAGGCTCGGCAAAAAGGGCCACAAGGGCGCGGCTCCGGCAGGAACGGACAATAACTCTACAAGCCAGCCGCCGGCATGAAATCAAAGACTGCATACCTTACGTTCAACA
>JAHEZV010000095.1 GCA_023250885.1 Nitrososphaera sp.
TGGTCGGCGAACCTGCGGTCATTGCAAACAGGCCCTCCGGCTCGACCGAGCTCGCAAAGGAAGTGTCAAATGGATTCAAAAAGGGTGCAAGAGCCGTCGTGATCAAGAATCACGGGGTCGTCGCCGGCGGCAAAGACATAGACCATGCCCGGACGATAGTAGAGTCGCTTGAAGAATGGGCAAAAATACTGACAGTTGCGCAGGTGTTTGGCGGCGTGTCCGACTGGCTTGACTAGACACCCAGAATCTGCTTGAGAAGCGCCCGGTAATCGACCTTTTCCTTCTTGCTTCCCGGCGACGGAAGCTCGAAGATGAGCGGTATGGGCCTCTTTGCCCGGAGGCTCGTCAGCTGGTAGCGGATTTCCTTGCCAATGTTATCGCTCAGGAGCACCAGTCCGACTCCGCTGTTTTCGTCCATCCTCTTGATTTCGGTGAGCGCTTCTGACGGCGTCTCGACCTTTACTCCTTTGACGCCTGCCAGCTGGAAACTGGTGACAAAAACGCGGCTGCCTATTGCGACTATTCGCATCCTGTTCGCCTTTAATCTCAGTCCCTTTTTATTCCTTTAGGACAGGAAACCACTTATACCATCGCCTGCTAGATCAGGTCAATTGGCTGTAACAAAATCCGCGATTCTTCTGCTCATGATCGCTTCGTTTTCCTCTGGTGTCTTGGCGATACTTCTGACCCTGTCGTCAGGTGAGGGCTCGATTCTGATTACTTCTATACCCGGCTTTGTAGTAGGCGCGTTCTTTGCGTTGAGGTATGGCTTGTACGACAGGTCGAAGGCTAAAGAAGAAGAGCACAAGCGCAGCAGGAACAGAACCAGGCACAAGCACTAGCTGACAAGCAGGATGTAAATCACTACAGCGCCAAGGCACGCAAACAGCACCATGGTGGCTTTCCACATCCCATAGCTGGCCTTGTCGCTGATGTCCCACATGCCGCCTCCGACGTTGCTCGGCCGGTACCGCCTCTTGATCTCTTCGTAGCTATAGACAGTGGAAAAGTCTGCCGGCGGCGTCCACCTCGGCGTCGGCCCGGGCTTTTGATGTAACGTGCTGCTGTCGTAGGTCTTCCTTGCCTGATCGTCTGAAAGCACCTCATAGGCTTCCACTATCTTCATGAACTTTTGCTTTGACTCTTCAGAATTTTTATTCTTGTCCGGGTGGTATTTCAGTGCCAAATGCCGGAAGGACTTCTTTATCTCCTCCTGCGTCGCTTCGGCAGATACCTCCAGTACCTCGTAGTAATTTGGCACTAGGTACCAAGCGCTGCACAACTAAATAATTATTTTCATTATTAAACAGTGGCGCGCTCCGCCCTCTCTTTCAGCGCCTTGTTCATTTCTTCTAACCCCTTCTTGACGTCGGTGTCAAGGCTCTTGCCGAAAAGCGAGGCCAGGAGCCCGTCAAATACTTCGCGGTTTATGAACAGCACCCGTTCTGGCTGCAACTTTTCAATGATAAAAATGTGCTCGCCACTCAGAATGCCCGGGAGTGAGCTCTTGCCAAGCCAGCGGAGCTCACGGCCATGCTCGACTTTTGTAACCGTCGGCCCGTACTTTCTGCTCTTGCCGCCGGGCCTTTCGATGTGGATCTCTATTTTGGAGCCTTCCTTTGCTTGGCCGGTTATCCTGCGGATGAAAGGGTTCCACTGGTCGTACATTTCAAAGTTGGTAAGTATCTTCCACACTTTCTCCGGGCCGGCGCTGATCTCGATCTCTGTGCGAAGCTCTTTCACGATAATACATCGAAGTGTATTTTATAATTAGTTTCTGCTTGTAAACTCGATCCTTATCGAGTCGCCCTGCCTGAGCGGTATGTCCAAAAAGCTGCCGTTTGAGTGCAGGCTGCCGTTGACGTACACTTTGGTGTCATATTTTTGAAGATCGTTCCCTATCCAGTAGTACAGGAAATGCCCCAGTGTGAATTCGTGGGGCCGGCTGTACCCGACGTGGATGACGTTTTCCTTGAGCGTGTGGACCGGCCGAATGCAGTTTTTTTCGATGCCCACTTCTTTTGGAACAATGGCCGGAAAGCCATTTTCAGTTACGACGATCGGAACTGACAGTTGGTATGGCTGCTCTGTAGGGTTATCGATGCACTGGTAGATCGGGTCCTGCGAGCGAAAGTAGCTTGTAATCGCCAGCGTGCCAAGGCCGGCTCCGACAACGATTGAGGCAAGAATGCCCATTGAAACCAGAAGTTTTTTCCTTTTTTCCGGCCCTTCAAACGCCATCAGGATAAGATGCAAAACCGGACGTTAAATGCTTTAGTGGAGCGCCAGGTATGCAGGCAGGTCGTGTGCCAGAGGGAATCCGAGCAGCATCTTTGCATGCGGAGTTGTTGTAAGCCAGATCAAAACTCCCGGTACCGCAGCACACACCAAGACGGTGAGAATAATCAGCCAGACAGCGGTCATCTTTTCGACCATCGATAAAATTCACTTTGAGTGCGTCATATAAGTCTTCAAATGAATGCTAGCCTGACTTTGGAGCGGATGTGCTTTTGGACTGACCCTTCAGCCTTTCAAGCTCCTGCGTGAGCTCCTTGTTTTCATCCTCGAGGACCTTGAGCGACGCCAGCGCTTCGGCGCTCTGGGCCCTGAGCGCTTGAATCTCCTTTTGAAGTTTCTCGTACGACTGCTTCGTCTTGTCGTCGTTCTGGATCGTTTGGGGCGTTGGTACGTTTTTGAGCGCGGCATGGAGGAGCATATTTTCAGCTTTCAGGGTCTCGATTAGCCTGGCGGCGCCAGACGCCTGCTCCTCCAGCCCAGCAACCTCCGCGGAATATGATCGGAGTCGAGATGCCAGCCTGGCACTGTCTTCCATTATCTTTTGCCGCTCGGCGTTGTACTTGCCTACTTCTGCCTTTAGCTGGGTAACAAGGTGGGCATTCGATGTATCAATCCTGCTCCCTTCAAACAGCTCTGAGAGGATAGCGGGCATCGCCTCAGAGTTGATGTATGCCGTGGCCCCAGAGTCAAGTAATACCGCCCCCTTGGAT
Source organism: Nitrososphaera sp. (assembly GCA_023250885.1). Taxonomy (GTDB): domain Archaea; phylum Thermoproteota; class Nitrososphaeria; order Nitrososphaerales; family Nitrososphaeraceae; genus Nitrososphaera. The sequence goes on from JAHEZV010000095.1 coordinate 3,009, forward strand.
TTCAAAAAGCCCTCAACTGACGAGTCCATAGGAAACGAGCTTGCGTTAAAGGTGAATAGTTTTACCTGTGACAATTTCATCCTGTCTAGGTCCATTTCTTTAAAAAGATTGAAACACAAAATTAGTTGACATCTGAAAGCCATACTTTGAATTAAAATGAACTCTCCACCTGTCACGAATTGCGGTCAACCATTACCATATTTGTCTTGGTCTTTGCAGTGCTTGGGCTGCTGCTCGGCTTCTCGGCAACTTATGTATCGCAAGGCGGGCAACTCCATCAGCTGACGACGATCGTCAAGCAGAGGATTGACAGTTCGATAGAAGTGATGAGAACAACCAGCACAGAGCCCAGCGTCAGAAGTACAGATTCGCTGTCGCTGATTACTGCGCAGATGGGAATCCCGGAGGACGCAGACGCAGGCAAGAGAGATGTCGCAAAGGGCATCCTGGCAGATCACGGCGACTTTGCCAGCATCTTTTTCCGCATACATGGGCAATTATGTCAATAGGCTGAATATTCTTTAATCCATAGAGGCACAATCATAATCATGCCCAAAAATGAAAGCCGGTAAAAGGCAAGCGTCCTGAACGATTCCGTCAAGTTTTACCTTCCTAGGGTGGAAGGCTATCTGGAAATAGTGCGCGAAAT
>JAHEZV010000052.1 GCA_023250885.1 Nitrososphaera sp.
AAGAAGTGGAATTGATCTCAATATCGTAAACAGCACAATTGGGCAATTCCACATTTTTCTTTTTGAGCTGCAATACGGTCAATAACTATACTAGGTAACATAATTTCGTATAGTTGTCAATGTTTTTTGGCCATGACTCATTTAGCTTGGACTATCGGGACTATATCATGTGGTTGTTTCAGTTGACCTTTTGAACGATGCTTACAAACGTGAATCAGACGCAGATGTACGAGAAAGAATCCTGCTGGTCAGGCGTGTCAGGAATGGCGGCAAAGAAGCGGCCAGTGTGGCTGAAAAAGAGCTTTACAGAACCAGGGGATGGGCCTACAAATGGTTGAAGCGATTCGATGCACAAGGACTGGACGGGCTGAAAGACCAGCCCCGTACTGGCAGGCCTCCAGAAGTGCCAGAGAAAAAGATGCTCCAGATAAGACAGGAGTTATCCGATAGCCAGTCCGGATGGCGGGTCAAGCAGGTCATGAATATCATCTATGAAAAGACAGGCGTCAGGTACCACGAGGTACATGTCTACCGCTTGCTTCACAAGTGGGGCTTCTCTCCAAAGGTGCCGCAAAAGAGGTTTGTCAACACCGCATCTTCAGAAGAGAAAGAGGCGTTCAAAAGGGGGTCAAGAAGCTACTCTCACGAATCCCTGAAGGGTTCACGCTAGCTGTACAGGATGAGTCCATCTTTGTGCATGATGCACTAGTAAGGAAAAAGATGTGGACTGCGCATGGTGCGCGCCCTGTAGTTACCACGACAGGCTCGCACCAGAGGACGTGTGTGCATGATATTTGGTACTCTAGCCATGAACGAAAGGCAGCTGTTCCGCCAGTACGATGCATTTGACCAGTACGCGTTCATCGACTACCTGAAGCAGGTGCAAGGGAAGTTTGGAAAGGTCATCCTGTTTGTGGACAGAGCACGGCAGCACAGGTCAAAGAAGGTGGAGGAACATCTGGAAAAGAACAGGGACTGCATAAGGCTGGTTTACCTTCCGAAAGGCTCGCCTGAGTTCAGCGCCGTAGAAGAATGCTGGAGACAGGGGAAGTACGACCTTCTTGTGTCAAGATACTATCCAAGATTTACTGATCTGAAGAAGATTATCGCAGAATACTACAGGACAAGGCGTTTCAATCTGGACATAGTCAGGTATCTGCTGAGATGACTATACGCACTTATGTTATGGAGTATAATTGGCATGCTTTGAAAATGATCTATTTTCGATTGCAGTACTCACAGTAGATACCAAGGGGCCGTGCCTACCATGGTACAAGTGTATAAATGATGCGATTTTTCTACAATTAGCAGAACTTCCGGTGTTAGCTGCTTGTATCAAATTTGTTATTAACTAAACTCGCTAATATAGAGGACATGAATGCACGGACAAAAACATTCATGATTGCTGCAGTTCTTGCAAGCGCGTTAGCAGGTATTTTTGCGAATGGACAGCTAGTATCGCAGGCCAGCGCTGTAGCGACAAGAGACGACAACAACGGGTTCACAGACGACTTTTTCCTTGAGGACTGCCATTTCTCATCAGCTAGCTAGAATCGATTCTTCATCCTGGAGCCTAACTATAGGTCGGCGCTAGTCGATGTGGAAGACGGTGAAAAGGTGGAACTAACAATTACCGTGACAGACATAACTAAGATAGTTGATGGAGTCCAAACCAGAATTGTCGTAGAGAAAGAAACCCATGACGGCTAGGTTGTAGAGGTATCCCAGAACTACTTTGCAATCTGTCAGGAAACACACAGCATCTTCTATTTTGGAGAAAAGACTGACATCTATGAAAATGGAAAGGTGGTAAGCCATGAAGGCTCTTGGCTGTCAGGAACGAACAATGCAGAAGCAGGGCTGATCATGCCAGGAATCGTGCTTTTGGGCTCAAAGTTCCAACAGGAAACAGCTCCAAATGTAGCTATGGATAGGGCGGAAATTGATAGCGTCGACGAGATGCTGGACACGCCGGCTGGTAAGTTTGAGAATGTCCTGAAGGTCGAGGAAACCACTCCCCTCGAACCCAGTGAGAAAGAATTCAAGTTCTATGCACCCGGAGTAGGGTTGATCCAAGAGGAGGTATTAAAGCTGGTCAAGTATGTGCTGCCGGAGGTTCAAGAAACAGGGAAACTAGAGATGAAGTCATCGGTGCGATCTGTGCAAATAGCAGGTGACACAATTGAAGTAGAGCTGAACAGCTCCTCGACGATTAGTGAATTCAAACTGGATCGAGAAAACAAACGAGTTTGCTTCAATGTAGAGGGAACAGCGGGAGCCGGTGGCAGAACTGAAATCTCCATCGGAAGAATACTCGAAGGACCATATACAGTGATGATCGATAGTCAAGCTACTAACGACTTCGAAGTCGCCCCAGCAGATGCGTCCGGTGAAACTGCAATCAGCATATCATACCCTGGCAATAACCACAACATAGCCATTAGTGGGGCAAACGTTGTCCCTGAGTTCCCTCTCAGTGCGATCGGGGCTTCCGCAGCGATTGTCGGGTTGGTGATATTCATAAGCAGATGCAAATTTATCGGAGTCTTCATGAAGAGAGCGTCCTAGTGATCCTAAACAAAGACCAGTCTTAGGTTCTATGGACTTGGCCGGACATTAGCAGGATTCTGCGAAGGTACCTCGGTGCCGTGTCCCTTTAAGTTACCACAACTCCGTAACCTTTGAACGAGATTAATGCCAAGGATGCTTTTAAGGGCTGTCTCGATCTCTGTGACAGAGCATTTCCCGTCGTCAAACGATATGCCGTGATGCTAGGTTATGTAGAACATCAGGACCTGCTTAGAGTCGCCCAGGATGCTCAGCGTCCACTCGAGTGAGATTTAGAACAGGTTGTAATAGTAACCGTTATTGGGCATCATTATGTGCCATTACTATAAACATGGCTACTATAAGAAAGTAATTGCTTTCGGGAACTTAATGATATAAAACCGCTCAGGAGCCGTTCTTGTGTTTAAAGTCGATGGCCATCTTGACGAGGTGCCTGTGCATCCTCGAGTCGCCTGAGAGCTCTGGGTGGAATGCAGTCCCGATGATGTTCTTTTGCCTGACTGCCACTACCTTGTTGTTGAGTTTCGCAATAACCTCGACATCCTTGCCCACTTCGCTTACCGCCGGTGCCCTGATGAAGACGCCCTTGAACGCCTCCTTGCCAAGCATGCCTATCGCAAGGTCTGCCTCGAACGAGTCACCCTGCCTCCCAAAGGCGTTGCGCTCGATGACGATGTCAAGGTTGCCTATCAGCTTCTGTTTTGTGTCGCCGATCACCCTGTCAAACGACCTGCGGGAAAGCAATATCATCCCCGCGCACGTGCCCATCACCGGCATGCCTTCAGAGACGCGCTTCTTTATGACAGGCAACGATCGCTGTATGGCTGCAAGCGTGCTCTGAACGGTGCTCTCGCCCCCCGGCAGAATGAGGCCGTCTACCTTTTCCACCTCTTCCGGGTAGCGCACCAGTTCGACGTTTCCCTCTATCTGCATCTCCTGCAGCGCCTGCTTTGTGGCGGCGACATTTTCTTCAATGTCGCCCTGAAAACCGAGAACTCCAATCGTAACTGATTTCTTTTTGCTGCTCAAGCGTGCTGGCCCCTTTCTTGCATGCGAAGCTCCAGGTTCTTGGTGTCCATGCCAAGAAGTGACTTCTTTTCGTCGACCATCTTTTGCGCCTCCATTACTATCTTGGCATCGTCGTAGAATGTCGTTGCAAGCACAACTGCCCTTGCCCTCTGCGCCGGGTCGTCTGACTTGAAGATGCCAGAGCCCACGAACACGCCGTCGCAGCCAAGGTTCATGAGCAGTGCCGCGTCTGCCGGCGTGGTAATGCCGCCCGCCGCAAAATTGACAACCGGCAATCGCCCAAGGCGAGCCGTTTCTTCAGCAATTGCGTACGACACTTTCAGTTCGCGCGTGGCCTTCATCAGCTCCTGCCTGTCGCTGTCCTGGTAGAGCGATCGCAACTTGCGTATCTCGTTGTTGACCATGCGAATGTGGGTGACTGCCTCTGCCACGTTGCCTGTCCCCGGCTCGCCCTTTGTCCTTATCATCGCGCAGCCCTCTTCGATCCTGCGCAGCGCCTCGCCGAGGTTCCTGCCGCCATTGATAAACGGGGTAGTGAAATCCCACTTCCAGATGTGGCGCTCTTCGTCTGCCGGCGTTAGCACTTCGCTTTCGTCGATCATGTCGACGCCCGTGACTTCGAGCACTTTCGCTTCGTCGGTGTGTCCGATCCTGCACTTTGCCATTATCGGGATTGTGACAGCGTCCATTATCTCCTGGATTACCTTGATGCTTGCGGTCCTTGCGACGCCACCGGCCTTTCTGACGTCGTACGGCAGCTTGTCAAGGACCATGACTGCCACTGCGCCGGCCTCCTCCGCGATTACTGCCTGCTCGACGTTTGTCACGTCCATGACGACGCCGTGCTTGCACATGTGCGCAAAGCCGCGCTTTAGCAGTGTCGTCCCGCGAACCGTGCGGGCATTCTCAACAATCTCTACCTTGACGCCTTTGGATTTTGGCTCGGTGGCCACGAGGGATATCGTCATTATATACAACTCATTCGCTCAAATGCTCTATATATTTTCTGTCAGACGTACTTTTCAATGATGGTGTCAAGTCGCGTTCCGATGTTCCTTACTATGGAGGGAACCGGGACCTCGGAGGCCTCCGGATTGACCCAGGTGATGGTTTTAGAATTGCCGCCGGACTCTAGCTTGAGCGTGTACTTTGTCAGGTTGGCAAGCGCATCATTTTGCGGGTAGTCTGCCCCCGGCACCTGCATAAAGCCTGTTGAAAGTAACAGGCCTTTCAGGCTGTTCATCTCCTCGTTGGTCATCGTAAACTTCCTTTCGTTAGGCGTGCCGACCAAATTGCGGTACGTGACAGAGAGGTCGTTCTTAATTACGAGATCTTCGGCGCTTGCTGCCATAAGCCGGCCGTCCTCTATTTGGGTAAGATTCTGCCTGCTGTATTCAATACTGAGGTCTTGCTGCTGTCCCTGATTGAAGCTCGGCAGAAGCACAAGCGCAGCCATGACTGCAATAACGCCTGCGATTGCTATCAGGAACTTGTTGACCATTATGATCTCTGCTGGGTAGACCTGATGTAGTTGAGCAGTCCACCTGCCACAAGGACGTCCCTCTGCCTTGGCGTCAGGTCGACCTTGAGCGTGATCCTGTGCTTGCCGGCCACGGCCTCCATAGTCTTGTTTCCTTGATTCAGGCTGCCAACCACGTTTTCTATCGTCACCGGCGTGCCCTGTGCAAGCAGGTCAAAGTCGGGAACGTTATGGAACTCAAACGGGATTATTCCAAAGTTTATGAGGTTTGCCCTGTGGATTCTGGCTAACGACTTTGCAATCACACCCTTGACTCCGAGGTGCATCGGCGCAAGAGCCGCGTGCTCCCTGCTCGAGCCCTGCCCATAGTTCTCGCCTCCAACGATAAAGCCGCCGTCCTTTTCCTTGGCCCTCTTTGCAAAGTCCGGGTCGAGCCAGTAGAACACATATTCGCTTATCGCCGGCACGTTGCTCCTGAGAGGCAGTATCTTGGCCCCTGCCGGCATGATCGCGTCTGTGCTTATGTTGTCGCCAACCCTTATCAGCACTTCGCCCTGCAATACAGCTTCCATCGGCTGGCGCAGCGGAAGCGGCCGTATGTTAGGGCCCCTTGAAATTTCCAGGTTGTCCGCGTACTGTGCTGTAGCAGGCGGCACGATGCCAGAGTCGTCAATCACAAACTTGTCAGGCCACGGGATGTCAGGGTACTCTCCTAAGTCGCGCGGGTCTGTTATCTTGCCGGTGACAGCGCAGGCCACGCACACTTCCGGAGACGTCAGGTAGACTTTGTCGTCTTTTGTGCCGCTCCTCCCCGGCCAGTTGCGGTTAAACGACCTTATTGAAATCCAGTCGGTGCCCGGCGCGGAACCCATGCCTATGCAACCCTGGCAGCCACTTTCAAGCAGCCTCGCTCCGGACGCAATGATGTTGTAGATAGAGCCGTCGCGGGCCACCGTCTCAAGCACCTGTTTTGAGCCAGGGTTGATTGCCATAGTGACGTTCGGGTGCACCTTTTTGCCCCTGAGCACGTGCGCGACTGTCATCATTTCGACATAGCTGGAATTCGTGCACGAGCCAATGAGCACTTGGTGGACCTCCTGCCCTTGCACGTCGCGCACCCTGTGCACCGCGTCGGGCGAGCCGGGCAGCGCAATCATTGGCTCGAGCTCGCTCAGATTGATCTCCATGTTTTCATCGTACGAGCAGTCGGGGTCTGCAGCAACGCGCTTGTAGTCCTGCGGCCTGCCCTGCCGGGCCATGTAGTCCTGCGTGATTTCGTCAGACTCGAAAAGAGATGTGGTGGCGCCAAGCTCGGCTCCCATGTTACATATCGTGCCCCTCTGCGGCACGCCGAGGCTCTTGATGCCTTCACCGTAGTATTCAAAGACCTTGCCGACTCCACCCTTGACTGTAAGTCTGCGCAGCATTTCAAGAATGACGTCCTTGGCGGTGACCCATGGTCTGAGCCTGCCTGTCAGCTTCACGCCCACGATCTTTGGCATCTTGGTGTAGAACGACGCGCCGGCCATCGCCACTGCGACGTCTAGGCCGCCGACTCCTATCGCCATCATGCCAGCCCCACCTGCAGTCGGTGTGTGGCTGTCAGAGCCTATCAGCAACTTGCCGGGTATCGAAAAGCGCTCAAGGTTCACTTGGTGGCAGATGCCGTTGCCAGGCTTGCTGTAGTGGATGCCGTATTTTGCCGCAAATGTCTGCAGGAACCGGTGATCGTCGCCGTTTTCAAACCCTGTCTGCAGAATGTTGTGGTCGACATAGATGGCAGCATGCTCTGCCTTGACCCGCGGTATGCCCATAGCCTCGAACTGGAGGCATGCCATGGTTCCGGTGGCGTCCTGCATTAGCACTCGGTCTACCCTGAGGCCTATTTCTTGGCCCGGCTCCATCTTGCCATCCGCTAGGTGAGCCGAGATTATCTTCTGGGCGAGATTTAGCGACGCCATCACCTGAGGTTTCTAGCAAGGATTGGATATTTAATACCATCTTAAAACAGCTCGATTGAATAGTTCGAGGATTGCATAAGGTCGATAGGCGATAAAATATCCGCTCCTTATTGCTATGCGCCGACCATGTACAAACCTTACCAAATAAAGCCAGTACTTCCTCTCCCCTAAGTGTCACCTCCGGGTGAGTAGGGCTTCATTCATTAAACAATCATGGGCTACAAAATTGTGGAAGTCTATCCGCATGTATATGGAGCTACAGAGCCATATTCTTTTAGAATACGTCGAATAACGCATTCGTTGGATGGATAGTAAAACAAGGCATTTCCTTGCTAATCAGCTGATGTGGATTGCTATTTCACTTGGTATTAGCATAGTTCTTTCAATCCTGCATCTTTTCCCAATCGACTTGATTACGATAATCGGAGTTTTTATTGGATTGGGCTACTATCAGAGAAGGAGGATAGCTAGACTGACGGGGGCGTATGGAGGTACTGTTTCATTCTTGGATCCATATTCTGACAATACGGCTCGAATAAACTACTATTGCATGAACTGCGGAATGAATCATAAAGAAGGGCCTTGCCCAAATTGCGGCTCAAAAATAAAAAGAGCACGGTATTAGAGATACCGTTGTCCTTTGTCATTATTTATGATCCTTTTCAAATCGCCTTACAATGCTTCTTTCTTGTGCTTCAAAGTATTCACCATCAACAGCATACCATCGCGCATCTTAGCGTCCTTATCAAGTCCAAACCTTGCAGGATCGGCTAGCATCCTTTCCCTGTCTTGGATGGCTCCATCCACTGCTGCAACCAGTTCCCGCAGCGTCTCTATGCAATGTTCCTCGATGGGAGAAAAATTGTTGTTTCCTTCTTGGTGGCATCATCACAATATCTGTTCTTGAATGGCCATTCATGCGGAGGTGAAAGAATATTCTTGCCAATAGAAAGCATGATTTAGATTAGTTGTGGACGAGTCTATCGGCTGAAATATTCCGCATTTGTCAAGCGTGAAGGGCCCTTCCTCCACGATGTCGAGCAGGTAGTCTTGGTTTTCAAAAGACATCTTGCCAATTTCGTTGATGACACATACAGATTTCTTGGCAAGCGGAATTGGCCAATGCCTCAGGATCGTATTGTCATTGACCTTGTCGATGATTGCGGTCAGACTCTTGAAACTGGCATGCTGTGCAGTCACATATCGAGCATTAGCAACCATCTTGCTTGCTTCTCTGGCAAGTGTTGACTCCTCGTGAACTGTAGATTTGCAAACTGGATGTCATCCTTTTGCACTGGGTGTCAATTTGCAAACTTTTTGTCAATTCATGGCATGCTATTACAGAATAGCAAAAGGACCTACCCCCGCACCAAATCTGTCGTAAATGTAATGGAGTGGGTCAGATTGTAGACTGTCACTCCAGAATGCCAAAGGAAGTAAGACAATAAAAAAAGTTTTACGGTTTGAATACGCCACGCTTTAGTGCTTCCTGCAAGTTGCCATCAGTATCTCAATAGAAGTCATCAGGTCGCAGCTCATATTCATAATGCTGGTTGGAGCGGCTACTATCATCTGAAAAGGATCGGCATGAAACCAGGTATACGTTCTCGAGCTCTTGGTTCCATTTGGCTTGACCGTCAACTAGAAGCAGAACTGCAATAGGCTCTTGCCTGAGGTAGTATCCATAAAGTTCTGGATTTGAATTGCAGTCAAAGTCTCTCCCTTCTCCTTCAGTATTACAAGCATCAATTCTGATAATTTCATTTCTGGGCACGCGAGCTGTCACAATAGTCTATGCGTCATGGCCTTCTAACTGTTTGCTTCAGAGCCGTTCCAGTATTCACAAAATTTGCAGGTGTAACAGCGGATGAGCATGATATGTAAAAGTATCCAGTTTTTCTGCTCTCTTACCACACTTTGATATCCTTTCTTCTTCCGTCAAGAGATATCCTGTAATTGTCAAGTATGTCCCTGCCCAAAAGCGCCCTAGCTGGCGTGTCTTCCGGAAGGTCAAGGATCCAACCTGGATGTCATCCTATAGCTTGCCAAAAACCTCGATACACACGTCATAGTAAGGGATTTGGATTATTCCTGCCCCCGTTACCGTCCCATTGCTTCCCGCAAATGTGAGATTCAACTGATTTGCAATATAGGCAGGGTTGATTGTTTTTGATGAAGCAAAATCAAGATGAGCATCGAGGACAATTTTCTTGTTGCTGCCCGCATCAATAATTCCCATACTGACCAGGGGCATATTATTCTCGTATGCAGTTGTGACTTGCTTTGCCACGGTTGTTTCTGTTGTACTTCCAGACATGGTTGACACTTTAGCTTCCTAACATGGTTGACACTCCAGTCTTGGAGTGTAGCAACAAATGGATAGGATAGAAACACGGTACAAAATGATAATCGCGCCAGAGCATTCAGGCAAAACAGTATCAAAAGTTTGTACGGAATTTGGCGTTTCCAGAGAAACCTGGTACAAATGGAAAAGACGATACGACGTTCATGGTCTGGACGGACTAAAGGACCGGTCAAGAAGGCCACACCGCATCAGGTATCAGAAGATAACAGAAGAGCTGGAAAAGACCATTCTGGAACTCCGGTTAAATAACAGGTTTGGCCCGCGCAGAATAGCCTTTAGGCTGAAGAAAAAGCATGGGATATCGCTTGGTACAAAGACCATCTACAGCATTCTAAAGAGACACAAGCTGAACGTACTTTCAGTCAAGCTCAAGAGAAAGTACAAACGGTTTGAGAAGAAACATCCCAATGACATGGTTCAGACGGATACCAAGGGACCATTCTACTTGAGAGGCTCGAGGGACAAGCAGTATTTCACTCACTGTATAGACGACTGTTCAAGAAAGGTAGTGAGTGAATGGGTTAACCGACGTTCCACAAATGAGTCGTTAATGGTGCTCAAAGAATGGATTACACAGAATGGCAAGCCAAAGAAGGTGATGCATGATGGTGGAAAACAGTTCGTCTCCAAAAGATTCCAGGAATTTCTCCAGGACAACAACATCAAGGATAAACAGATTCCAAAGGGCTATCCGCAGCTGCAGGGAAAGGTAGAAGCGTACAACAAGATTCTCATAACCGAATTTCTGGACGTGGAGGAATTAAAAAACAAGAATGATGGAAAGAAAAAGTACGGAGAATTTGTCAAATTCTACAACAATGAAAGAGAACATGGCGGGATAGGTGGAATGACACCCGCAGAGAAGTTCATGAAATGCTTAAAACACTCAATGACGATAGGCTAAAACAAGACAAAAAGTGTCAGCCATGTCAGTACATCGTTTTGTCAACCATGTCTGGAAGTACAACATCTAGCATCGTTCAATCTTATCCTCCAATCAGGCGTCAGATCTTGTCAAGAAAGCTATTGGTATTCGCAGGATTCGTGGTAGGCGTGGCCGGCGTCATTGCCCTAATGGTTATGCTAAGT
>JAHEZV010000053.1 GCA_023250885.1 Nitrososphaera sp.
GGATTCGGATCTGAATGTTGGAGCCAATTCGCCAGAATTGACTCGGTGGGGTAAGCTTTATACTCATTCATCAATTGACCTTGTCAAAAATATGAAGCAGGAATTATGCCCAAGTCTCAAATAATTATTAAGACGTCTTATTGCGTGGGAAAAAGCAAGAGGGGCATAATAGCCGCTTCTGCCATTGGGGGGGTTGTTGTCATCTGGGGCATGGTATACTTGCCAGCTCCCAACATTATTGTGGGTTTGCTACCTCCTGTAGCTAACGGCAACAGCAACAGTAGAACCACAGTTTCATCGCCAGACCAAGCTCCCGAGACGCTGCTTGTAGCGTTACATGGAGATGAAGATTCAAGCAACGCGGTGACACAGTATGAAGCAAACGACACCGAGCCGATAAAGCTTGCAAGCGGTGCGCACATCAGGTTTGACTCGCCCGAGTACAGGACCGCAGAAGGGATGAAGGTGATTGCAAGGGCCGTACACGCCGGCACCGTAGAGCTGCTGCGCAAGTCCTATGACGTGAAAAGTGAGTTCTTTATCAACGTCAGCAAGGGCCACTACCAGCTCCAGGTACAGGCCACGTGGTTTGCGCGGGGGGAGCTTTGTCAACAAATTTGATGCAATGGTAGTCTAGCTTACTTTACGTCACTTAAGTGTCGGGGACTTGATTATACCGCCTGAGGGCCCTATCTCCAACTGGTTGATCTCGTCAAGGCTCTGCAGATTGTTCATCCTGATCAGGTTGTTGAGCGTAACCGTATAGAGCACGTTTCCGATGTAGAACGACCTGCTTCCCTGCGTGCCGTAGGCGTAGTAATAGTCGCCCACGTCATTAAAGTGCTCCACGGTGCCTTTTAGCGTAAAGCCTGCCTCCGGGTCGACGCCAAAGACGTAGAACCCGCGCCACACCTTGGGCTGGTAGTTGCGGTCATCTGGCGGAGAAGGCACCGAATAGTCAGGGTATATCGACACAGGGATCGAAAGCACGTTATTGCTCTTGTCAAAGAGCAGCGCCTTGTGGTCATAGAGCACCTCCGAGTCCGTGCCGCTCCCACCTATTTCGTAGACGTCCACAACTTTTGGGTTGCTGATGTCTGACACGTCAAAGAGCGAAAGCTTTACTCCCAGTGTCTCAACGCCGCCGTACTGGTTCTCCTTCGTCTCCTTGCCGACGCCTATCACGTGGTTTTCGTCGTAGGGGTGCAGGTAGTTAGAGTACCCCGGCAGCTTCAGCTTGCCCAGCACCTTGGGCGTGTCGTTTGAAAGATCGATCGCAAAGAACGGGTCCACCCTCTGGAAGGTGACAAGATACAGCCTGTCGCCAATAAAGCGGGCCGAGTATATCGACTCGTCGCGCGCGACATCTTCCAGCTTGCCAACTATCTTCATGTTCCCGTCGAGCACGTAGACGTTGTTGTATAGGATCGAGCCGCGGTATGGCGAGTAGAACTCGGACGTCGTGGCCACCCTGAACCTGTCGCCGCTCTCGTCCATCGAGAACTGATTGAGCAGCCTTCCGGGCACTTCGCCACGCGAGCCGTAGCTGATCCCTTCCGGTCCAATCGAAATCTTGTGTATGACCGTTGTCTGGGTCTCCTTTGCTATCCTCTCGTCGTAATCTGCAAGCGCCTGCTTGATATCTTCAAAGAGTCTGTTCTTTTCGGACTCGGGCATACGGTTGTAATTGTCCTGCAGCAATTCAGAGACCCCGTCCCATTTTTCTGACGGGCTCAGCGAGCCGTTGCTCTCAATGTCCTTGATCTCTTTCTGGACATCTTCTGCCAGCAGGGGCACCACCGCTCCGAAGAACCTGTCCTTGTTGTTGATCTGGTAGTAGTAATACGGCTGGTTCTTCTGGTACGCGATGTAGATGTTGTCCTCCGACGCGTACAGCGTGCTTGCAGGGTTCATCATGAACGTAGTCGAGTTCACCGCATTTTCCGCGTCGCCGGCAATGTTTATCGAAGTCACCGTGTTAAACGCGTAATACAGGTCCGGGTTGTCAAAGTAGTAGATGTCCGGCCTGACAACTGTGCGCGACGACTCGCTTACAAGCGGAACTATCGGGTTGCGGTAGTCGTAGAGGTCGCTTGTCGTGATCAGGTAGACCTGCTTGCCGATCATCCTCCCATTGTTGTAGTTGCCTGAAACCTCGTAGTTGTGGAGCAATTTGGGGTTCTCCCTGTCAGACGCGTCCAGCACTAGCGCGTGCGTTTTCGGCTGTGACACCGGCTGAGGCGCAAAGTCGTACTCTGGGATGACAAAGCCTTGGCTGTATTCCTGGTAAAATATCACCAGCGTGTCGTTTTTCAGGAACATGTTCTGCAGGTACTGGCCCTGCTGAATGTCGAGGGCTATCTTAACCGAGACAGTCGCGTTCTCCGGCGGGTAGGCGTCGACTATGGTCAGCCTGTCGCCTGACAGTATGTAGGCGTACTTGCCGTCATTCTTGAGGAAATCGGGCTCGTCGACTCCCGCCACCTGGAGGTTTGTCGTAGAGTAGTCTTTGGCGCCAGTTTCTGTGAATCTCATTTTGGACTGATCGGAAGGAGCAGCTATTGATTGTGTAGTACCTTGGTCCGAAAGGTTCTCAGCTCCTTCAGGTACAGGCATAGTAGTTCTGTAAAAGTCGAGAGATTCTCTTGCCAGGAAAGCAGAGCCTTGCGCCGCTTCGAGCTGTCCCCTATTTGCTTCAACGCTCGAAAGATAGCTCTTCAGGTCGTCAACCGAAGAAAATTTCTTGAGCGCCTGCGTAGCAGTCGCAAATACCGTCGGAGAAGTGCCATTGTCAAATACATGCAGGCCGCCACCGATGTCAGGCGGGTTCAAAGTGCTGCCAAGTGAACTTAATGCAAACACAAAGCCTATCGCTGCTGCAATGCCTATGCCGGCCATGCCAAACATTGAATATCTTGCCATCACCTATCGCGCATCCTTAATTGCCATTCTTTAACATACTTTCTATCTTAATTCTATAGTTTAGAACAGCAATTAGGCCTGTTCTACCATCTGGAACGGCCCGATCGTTCCACTTTTTGCCATACAAATCGGCTCTTGCCAATACCGCTTATTTGGTTGAAATACGAAGCAGTAAGGCAATTAAATGAGACAAGTAAGGCTGAAATCTGTAAATCTTGTAACATTCGGGCACCTTTTACCACGTTCAGGCCAGAGGGTCGTGGAATAGGTGTTCTGAAACGGCGAACAGCCAGTCTGGCAGCGTTCTGAAACGTGGTTTTACGTATTACAGTCTGCTAACAAAGTCTGAAATGTCAGACCAGAAGACGAACACACGCACGTTAGGCTTGATTGCAGGCATACTTGCAATCAGCATGGTGGCAGCCAGCATCGCTGGCGGCCAGATGCTAAGTGCGCAAGCACAGAACGCAACAGACAACGTTTCTTCGAGCAGCGTTGACTTGGAGTGTGATCCAAGCACCAATGTCTGCCAGAAGCAGATTGAAGACGTTATCCAGTCCATAGTCTCCACCTCAGGCACGGCAACGGTGAAGGTCACCCCTGACAAAGTTTCCGTGACAATTGGAGTCGAGACCCGCGGCGATACCGCAGAAGAAGCCGCAGCGGCAAATGCAAAGCTGATGGAAAAGGTCCTGGTGGCTCTGAAGGATCTTGGCATAGCTGAAGACCAGATAAGCACCAGCGGGTACAGCCTGTGGCCGGTGTACGAGTGGAGGTCGCCGCCATGCATCGACATCTACCCTCAGCCTCCTAATTGCCAACCAAAAAGCGAGATCACCGGCTACGCAGCATCGAACAGCGTGACAGTAACGCTGGACGCTAACGAGGACGTCGGCAAGGTGATCGACGCCGCAGTTGCAGCGGGAGCGACCAACGTGAACGGCGCTTACTTCTTTGTATCCACCGAGAGGCAGGAAGAGATCCGCAGCAGCCTGATCGCTGATGCAATCGACAATGCAAGGAGCCGCGCAGACAAGGCAGCCGGAGCGGTAGACATGGAGATCACGGGAGTCAAGTCAATAAACCTTAACGACGTGTACTTCCCGGTCTTCTACAAGGATTTTGCGCAGGCAAACGGAGCCTCAACCCCGATCCTTCCGGGCCAGCAAGAGATCTCGCAGACCGTGCAGGCCACCTTCCTCATGAGCTAGACTGGTTCTACCCTCCCTTTTTCTTTGTTTAAAATCCTTTTAGCAGAGCACAGGTAATTTTCAGTTGATTTGGATCCTGAGAAAGAAATGGCAGCAGAGCAGATAATTTCGCAAGAGGTAAACGCTGTCGCCAATGATTCTACGAGGGTCAAAGAGAACGGCTGCGCGGCCTGCCATGTGCTGTTTACGCTTGTGGGCAGGATGAACCTGAGCGAGACCGACGCGGCGGATCTGTTGACCGAAGTCTTGCTGGCAAAGCCCGAGCTCAACGACCGCTTTATCGCGATGGTGGAGAACATTCACATGAAGCAGAGGATGATGGGCATGACATTTGCGATAAAGACGAGGGAGGCGAAGGACAAGTACGTCGACTCGCAGTTCAAGAACGCGCTTGACGAACTGCTGGCAGACACTGCGAATTACGGGGTAGACATCGTGCTCCGCAAGCTGGTCATGTCGTACATCGCGCTTGAAATAGCGCAGAACCTTGGCATCGACTACCACGCCGCCACCGAGGAATTGTATTATTACATGCGAAAGCGCGACGAAGAGACGCACGCCGCGCTAATGAGGCTCATCCAGTCAGTTGTAGACAGGAGCAAGTACAGATGACGGAAGAAAAGGCGTTTGAGCTGCAGGATCTGGTCTCGCAGCTGGAAAAAGAAGGAGGCTATTACCTTGACTTTTTGAAGGTACGCGACCTTGAGGCCGGGATAATTGTGCTCCATCCGGGGGAGAAGGACACGCAGGAGCCGCATCCGGCAGACGAGCTCTACTACGTCATACAAGGTAGCGGATTTATTGAGCTTGACAAGAGCAAGCGGCCGGTCAAAAAGGGCTTGATAATATTCGTGCCGGCCAGGATGCACCACAGATTCTACGGCAACAAGGAGGACTTGGTGGTGCTCTACATGTTTGCAGAATAGGTGCCCTTCCCGTATTCCAGTCAAGACACACACATGCGCGTTTCGAGTCCAGAAATTGCTTAAAAAATTAGGTCTTGTATAGCTGTATTTTAACCGACTAAGGATTTGTACCAACAGCTTTGTATTGCGGATATGCGCACGCTGAGTTATGATCTAATGTTCTTTTTCATGGTGGTTGGCGGGCTCGCGCTTTTGGTGCTCCTTTTCTCACTTTACATTTTCCCATACATCATCAGCCAGTCAATCGCGAATAATGGCTAACGGGCTGACTTTAAGGACCCTATCAGAGCGTTCTGCTCGGTCTTCAAATAATCTTGGGTAGATTAGAAAGATACAAAAGAGCCCTCCATTGCATCAAGAACAAATGCCGATTACGGACGCAGCAAAGAAACAGATTGCGCAGCGGCGCAGGTTGTTCTTCAAGATATGCTTCAAGTGCGGCGGCAAGAACTCCATCTCGGCCTCGAGGTGCAGGAAGTGTCACGGCAGCCAGATGAGGCTGAAGAACAGGACGCTTGGAGCCAAGAAGTAAATTCCCCTTCTTTTATACCAGTGTTTACTCTTTTTGCAAAGATTACTGACCAGAGCAACAGGCAGTCGAGCATATTCCGGATACGAAAATGAGTCGAAAGCGGCGACTCAAACCACAAAGCCAAATAATGAGAGATATGGATGGGGAGAGATTTGAACTCTCGACCACCTGTGTGTGAGACAGGTATCCTAACCGGGCTAGACTACCCATCCGCCTTTCTGTGGTTTTGCCAGTACGATAATTAAAACTATGTCCCTTCGCTGAAACCTTCCAAGTACGCCTTTTGCGCAGGCGTCAGCGAGTCGATCTCGACTCCCATCGAGTGCAGCTTTGCATGCGCGATTTCCTGATCCTGCGCCTTGTCGATGTCGTAGACCAGCGGCTTCATGGTCTGGCTCTGCTGCGCCAGCTTTAGGACTGCAAGGAACTGGTTTGCAAAGCTCATGTCCATCACTTCCGACGGGTGGCCTTCTGCCGCCGTCAGATTCACCAACCTGCCTTCTCCAATAAGGTACACCCGCCTGCCATTCTTTAGCGAGTACTGCATCGTGTGGTTGCTGATCTCTTTTTGCTGCACGGTCTGGTTCTCAATTCCGGGTATCGAAATTTCGACGTTAAAGTGGCCGGCGTTTGCAAGAATGGCGCCGTCCTTCATCTTGGCAATGTCTTTCTCAATAATGACGTCCTTGCACCCGGTGGTTGTTATGAAGACGTCGCCTATTTCCGCGGCCTTGTTCATCTTCGCCACGGAGTAGCCGTCCAGCTTGGCCTTGAGAGCGGCTATCGGGTCAACTTCGGTGATAATGACGTTTGCGCCAAGGCCGGCGGCTATTCGGGCAACCCCCTTGCCGACGTGCCCATAGCCGGCCACGACGATGTTCTTGCCGGACACCAGTATGTTGGTGGCTCGTATGATCCCGTCAAGAGCCGATTGGCCTGTGCCGTAGACGTTGTCAAAGTCGTGTTTTGTTTCGGCGTCGTTTACTGCAATTATCGGATAAATCAGCTTGCCTGCCTTTTGCATAGCCCGCAGCCTGATGACTCCCGTTGTAGTTTCCTCGGTGCCCCCGCGAATAGACTTTGGTTTTCCCTTGTGCATTTCAACGGTAAGGTCCGCTCCGTCGTCAATCGTTATGTGCGGATCGAGCTTCATAGCAGAGTGGATGTCATCATAATATTCCTTTGAAGTCACGCCCCTGCTTGCAAATATCGCGATGCCTTCGTCCTTGGCCAGAGATGCCGCCACGTCGTCCTGCGTGCTCAATGGGTTGCAGCCGCACCACGAAAGCTCGGCGCCGGCGGCCTTGAGCGTCCGGACAAGTACGCCCGTCTCCTTTGTCACGTGCAGGCACCCGGCGACCCTGATGCCCTTCAATGGCTTAGTCTTTTCATATTTCTGGCGCAATGCCACCAGCACGGGCATGTGAGCCTCTGCCCAGTCAATGCGGTTCTTGCCTTCTTTGGCAAGGGTGAGGTCTTTGACGCGGGATTCCATTCAAATGGGAAAATATCCATGCCATATATTAGTTCTACAGCAGTCCTCGTGAGCGCATTATCTGCATGACCTGGTCGTCTGAGACGGGCGCGAAGTCTTCATAGAACTGCCCCACGGACGCAAAGTCCGGCGGCGTGTGCAAAACTATGACAGAGTCTGCTTCCTGTTCGAGTACTTCCACCGACTGCTGGGGCGCGACCGGCACCGCGACTGTGAGCTTTGAAGGGTTCTGCTTTCTTACCCACCTTGCAGAAGCGATGACCGTGGCGCCGGTGGCGATGCCGTCGTCCACTAGTATCGCGTTCTTGCCGGCAATGCGGTAGCCGTCGGGCTTTCTGTACACCGCGGCCCTGCGCCTTATTTCCTCAGCCTGGCGCGCCTTTTCGTTTTCGACGTAGTCCTCAGAGATGCGCAGCGCGTTGACGATGTAGCGGTTGATGTACGATGTACCGTCCTCCGTCACCGCCCCTATCGCAAGCTCCTCGTTGTCTGGCGCGCCAAGCTTTCGCGGTATCACGATGTCAAAATCCGCGCCAAACTTCTTGGCGACAATGTCTGCAAGTATCACTCCGCCGCGCGGGATGCCAAGCACTATCGCAGGGCTGTGGCCGGTCTCTGCCAGCCTCTCTGCGAGAAGGTTGCCTGCGTCAGCCCTGTCGCGGAACTTCATATTGTAATTTCACCCCCCATCGTTTTAAGTCTTGACTATCAGTGCTAGCAGCAACCGGGAGAACCAGCGGCAGCGATCTCGACATTAGAACTCTTCAAATTGGATAAAATTATAGGTTCGGTAAATCCGGAGATGGCAAAGGTTCTCAATTCATGCCATCCTTCTCTGGGAGGCGTCCAAATTACGCCAACTTCAGCTTGGCTACCCACTTTCAATATTCCAGTCTGCCAAGAAAGATACTGAGTTAAACCACCTGAATCTCTTTCTTCCAGAAGTGCCGCAAATTCCAGATCTTTGTCACCGTCATTCTGAACCACGGTTGTTATGACCAGCTGCTGACTTTCAGAGGTCGCAGAGCGTCCGCTGGTTAGAGTTCTCAAGGTCGTGTTGTAAGATTTATCGACGGAAGACCGCTCCCAAAAGCGTAATTCAGTGGAATAAGAGAAAGCTGGCTCGCAATTAGCAAAGCAAGCAGAACCGGGCGGTTCAACAGGTCCAGCGCACCTTTTCTTTGATTTATCTCCTATGTTGGAAACCTCTACCCACAAAAACTATAATTCAGGCGCAAAGTTGCACACACCTGTGCGCAAGCTACAGATCGCAGTTATTGGCTATAACAAGGGCTGCACCGACGGTGCAAGAAAAGCGGCTTACGAAGTAGGCATGGAGATTGCGCGGGCCGGGGCGGTCCTGGTCTGCGGCGGCCTTGGCGGCGTCATGGAGTCTGCCTGCAGGGGCGCAAAGGAGAACGGCGGCACCACAGTCGGCATAATACCGCAGGAAGAGTTCTCGTACGCAAACCAGTACTGCGACATCGTGGTGTGCACCGGCATCGGCTATGCAAGGGACTTTATCGTCGCCTCTTCTGCCGACGGCATAATCGCGGTCGGAGGCGGAGTCGGGACACTCATTGAATTGGGGGTCGGATACATGATGAAAAAGGTCATAGTGGCGATAGCTGGGAGCGGAGGCGTGGCCGACAAGTATGGCGGCAAGTTCCTAGACGAGCGCAACAGGGTGCCGGTAACCTTGGCCAAGGACGCAAATACAGCAGTCGGCGTGATATTGTCTGCTAATAACAATAAGTGAGCCGAACTGGCGCTCGAAGACATGCAGCTTGCCCTTCAAGATCGCCATGACAGGTTTCCGTGGCAACCCCGTGGTTTGCCCTCGCCATCGCAGGTTTAGAGTGTTACACATGCTCCGTGGAACATGCGTCTTACCTGTGCGCCAGAGATGGCAACTGCTCACGTCTTTGGACGCAGCGAGCCTTTACCCGTTGCGCAGATTCTGCGTGGCAGATCGTTCCTCTCTTTCGGCCAGTCGGCAATCTATTATACGACTCGTATGCATTTAAGATTTTCTGTGTATGCCTATAGAAGCATCTATCCTCGATAGTTGACGAGGTACTGGTCCGGCTCGTAGAACGGCCCGTGCCTTGCCGCAAGGTCTCTTAGCGTCTTGACGACATTGCTGGCGCCAAAGTCCTGCACGGTGGCGAAAAGCTCTTTCTTCAGGCCCATGCCAAGTTTCAGCGCCTTTTCCAGATCTTGCTTGCTGCAGACGCCGTTTGAAATGAGCCAGGCAGCGTTGTTGGCCGCCACCGCAAGCACCGCGATCGGGTTGTATCTTGATGCTTCTTGCTCTGTCAGGTTTATGCGCTCGTACTTGTCGCCCTTGTATTCGTAAAATCCCTTGCCCGTTTTTTGGCCGAGGCTCTTTTCGTCAAACAACTGTTTTATCTTCGGATGCGGGCGAATGACCTTGCTGTCACGTGAATGCATCTCGACGGTAGCCTTGTGAACCACGTCAAGGCCTGTATAGTCCGCAAGCTCGAATATGCCCATTGGAAATGACATCCTGAACTTGACTGCAGAATCGATCGTGGTCATCGGCACGTTGTCCCTTTCCTGGCAGAAGACCGCTTCGTGCACAAGAGGGATAAAGACGCGGTTTACGATAAAGCCGGCGACGTCTTTTTTGCAGAGCACCGGCTGTTTGCCCACCTTTTGCACAAATCCCATTGCCATGTCAACCATGCTATTGTTTGTCTTGCCACCCGGTATCACTTCAACCAGCGGCATCAGCTGCGGAGGGTTGAAAAAGTGGAGGCCGATAAAGCGGTCCGGCCTGCTCGTCAGCGCGGCCATCTCGGTTATCGGTAGCGTGCTCGTGTTTGAAGCGTAGAGCGTCTTGACCTCCGCAAAGCTGTCAACCTCCGTGTACACCTTTTTCTTCAGGCTCATCTCCTCCGGCACAGCTTCGATGAGCAGGTCCGCCCCCCTGAGTGCCTGCTTCAGGTCAACAATGGGCGTAATGCGGGCAAAAATCTTGTCAGCGTCTGCCTGCGATAGCTTTTGTTTTTCAACCAGCTTGCTGAGCGACCACTTGATCTTTTCCATCGCCTTGTCTAGGAACGACTGCTCGATATCGCGAAGGACGACGCTGTAGCCGGCCATCGCGGACACCTGCGCAATTCCGTGGCCCATCACGCCAGAGCCAAGAACGGTTATCTTGTTGATTGTTGAGAGGGACATCACAGAGGCATTGCTTGTGGGTAATTTTTAATGTTACTAATTGAGGAAACCAGTAACTCGGGTGCATTTTCAGTTAGCTGGCTGCCAAATGGTAGAGATAGTTGCTGGATAGGGATGAACTAGCACTGTGTTGATAAACGCAATCCGCCAACCCTTCC
>JAHEZV010000096.1 GCA_023250885.1 Nitrososphaera sp.
AACAAGCCAGCCAAGTCGGCGTACAGGAAATTCAGGATCAAGACGGTTGCCGGGCAGAACGACTTTGCGATGATGGGCGAGCTTGTGCGGCGGAGATATTCTTCGGATGAAAAATTGCCGGACCTGATAGTCATAGACGGCGGGCGCGGCCAGCTGGCCGCGGCTGTTGCTTCGCTTCGCAGCCTTCGAATACATGACGTCCCCTGCATCGGTCTTGCAAAAGAAAATGAAGAGATTTATGCGCCTGGCTCACGGGAACCTCTCGTGCTGCCAAGGAGCAGCGGCGGACTCAAGATGCTCCAGCACGCAAGGGACGAGGCCCACAGGTTCGGACTTGCATACAACGTCAACCTGCGCAAGCTGCGCTAGCTACTCTACCTTGACGCTTTCGTGGCGCCTGCCTTTCTTTATTTCCTGCTCTGTCAGCTCGATGTACCTTGCCAGTGCGGTATCTGCGGACTGGACGGCTATCTGCGCCACCCGTGCAAGCGAAACCGTAGTCATCAGGGTCATTTCAAGCGCGGCGGTTCCTATGACAAACGGCGCTGCCAGCATCCCTACGGGATTGAAGTAAGAAGTATTCTTTTCGCTCATGAAGTAATATTGTCCTGCATAGTCTTAAACTTTGATTCTAAGACCCGCTCGTCAAACCTGCTCTTTTTGACAAGACGCGACATATCCAGCGCCTGCCTGTTATTGAAAACGCCCTTGATTGTCCTGGGGATACCCGGTCGGCGCCGCAGACATGTTGAAAATTATTCTCCGACATTTCTAATCACATCCTCCCGCTGGCTGGGAGGCTATTGTGGGCCAGTTCCGCGTTTGGCCTTTCCTCCCTGCCGCAATCACAGCCTACGGTGAACGGAACAGAAACCCGGGCCGCCGTTTTGCAAGAGTTTGTGATATCATGGACTTGCTTGGTAAAAGCGATTTTAGAACAAAGTTCTAGCCCCGCAAAATTGAAAAGCACGTGGCCCCATTATATCTGGTATAATGGCAGAGGCCCACGGGGATGGCGATTCCATTCACTTTGCCCATTATGCTGGCAAGCTCGAGAGTCACCTGAGGAAAAATGGGATTTCCTGCCATGATGCCGATCTTATTATCGAGGAAAGCTCGGTGCTCTATTTTGAAAAGCTGCATTCGTCTGGAAGCAAGCTTTCCAAGCTGATAAGGAAGCACGACCCGGCGCAGCTGTTTGCCGAGTCGGCCAAAAAGGCCATCGAGAGGCACCTGCCTGAAGCAAAGGACACGTTCGGATCCTACGGCGAGATCACAAAATGCATCAGGTGACCCGCGCAAAATAGTAATAAACGATCCACTTCTACGGACTGTAACTGATAATTGGAATTCCGAGAGAGATAAAGGATCATGAAAACAGGGTGGCTCTAACTCCCCGCTCTGTTTCTTCGCTTGTAAGGTCCGGCGGCAAGGTCCTTGTCGAGGCCCAGGCAGGGGCCAAGAGCGGCTTTTCTGACGACGAATACAGCTCCGCCGGCGCGACGGTCGTCGGCTCTCAGGCAGAGCTGTATGGAAAGGCAGACCTGATTGTCAAGGTCAAGGAGATACAGGTGGGCAAGGGCGAGCACGCGCAGCTCAGGCCCGGCCACACGGTCTTTGCCTTTAACCACTTTGAGTCAAGCAGGGAGCTGACCGACGCAGCCGTCAAGTCGCGGGCTACCTTCATATCGTTTGAAAAGGTGGTCGACGAAAAAGGGCAGACGCCGCTCCTAATGCCGATGAGCAGGATCGCCGGCGCGGTGTCCGGCATCTGGGCAGGCTTTTTCCACAACTATGCTTTCAAGCACGACAAGTCGATAAGACTGAAAACGGGCGCAGACCAGGTCAAGGCCAAGTTTGTCGAAGGGTTTGAGCACATCGCAAACGTCAGCATTGACAACGAGCTGAAGCGCATGCTGTCGCTGCAGGACAAGATGGCGGTGATATTTGGCGGAGGGAACGTGGGCGAGATGGCGGCCAGGGTTTGCTCGGCGCTTGGAGCCAAGATAACGATAATTGAAAGGCGTGAGGCTCGCAGAAAGTACCTGCATGAGCTCAACCTCCCAAGGTGCTCTGTTGCCGCGGCCGCAGACCGGGACATCCTGCGGGAAGCGTATATCATCATCGGCTCGACTTACGACAAGGAAAGGGCGGACAGGGTCATAGACGAGAAGCAGCTAAAGGAGGCGTCTGAAGTGAGGAAAAAGATAATCATCGATGTCGCAATCGACCAGGGTGGCAACTTTCCCTATGTCAACCCGTCTGGCATGTACTCACCGTCAAGCACCGGGACGATACTGAACCCGGCACAGATTGACTATTTTGGCAACATCTTTATCCGCGTGCCAAACATCCCGTCGATCGTCCCGAGGTACGCATCCACAACCTTGTCCCCGATTATAGCGGAATACGTCAAGAATGTTGCAAACAAGACTCCGCGGCCCGAGCTTGCAAGGGCGGTCAGCATCAAGGACGGCAAGATCCTTGACGAAGCCATAACCAAGGCGCACAATCTGAACTAGTCTTGTAGTAGAAAAAGATTTCAATCTTGATACAAGCGTTGGATATCAGTTCTATTTTGGTTATGGTGTGCTTGATTTGCAGGAAGATCGAGACTGCCTACAACGACCGCTTCTCTGACTACTGCAAGAGGCGAAAGACGGAAAAGGAAAGGAGAAACGGCAGGATAGGGGGCCGAAGGGATTTAACCTAGTTCAGTTAGCCACGAATCAAGAGCTGTAAATGATTACCAAAAAAAGGAAGGACGAGCCTACTTTGCGTATGTCTTGGCTCCGGTAAAGTCAATCGCTATACATGATTCATTTCCGACTATCCACGCATCATGGCCTGGCGGAACGATACCCGTGTCGCCTGGTCCAAATTCTACCTCAGAGCCATCGTCCATCTTTACATGCATTTTCCCAGATATTACATACATTGTGTGTGTCACCTGGCAGCTGTTGGTCTTAACAATTGGCTTTACGGATGTTGACCATTTCCATCCGGGCTCAAATGTTGCTTTGCCTATCGACGTGTCACCGACTACTGTGACGTCTATCTTGCCCTTGTCGAATTTTCTAGTTTCATCTGGTCTACTCATGCTCTTTTTTTGAATTTGTGCCATGTGATGAGTTGTCCGTCGCTGTTGATAAGCCTTCTCTATGGTCCAGCTGCCGTCCTATTCTCATTATACCGGTCTCGCCGGTGTGGGGCATTTGTATTTATGAGTCGATCTCCCCCACCTGGATTTCCTTGAGCTCCCTGCCAAGCAGTTTCCCCATGGACAGTAAGCCCATTTTCGATATCCGGGGATTGTCTAGCAAATACCGATAGGGTGATTGTGCTAGCTCCCCCCCTTTGCGGTATTTGGACAGCTTTAACAATACTCGATCGCTGCGGCGCATAATAAAATGACCATGATATAAAGGGGATTTATTCTAAATTAAAAGTGGGGCCGAAGGGATCTGTTCTGACGCGGCGGCTAACCGCAATCAATTGAACCCTTGACCCACGGGTTTCTTCTAACCTAGCCCTTGTGTGTTAGATCTGGAGCCCGTTGCGATGCCTGGCTTCGCTACGACCCCACCATGTTGGCATCGTGCT
>JAHEZV010000097.1 GCA_023250885.1 Nitrososphaera sp.
GTGCTTCTTCCTGTAATGATACTTTGTCTTTACCACAGTTGTGAGACCGGCATGGGTCAGCTTTACAGATAGCAGTCAAACAATTGCGGCTAAGGAGTCAACATTACTGGGATAGGCTCTAAGTCACCTGAACAGCAAGAACTATAAAGATTCATTCGTCAGATCCCATGAACCCTATTGACAGCTACGGATTCCGCTAAAAGACGAGACCTAATCTACAAATATTTTCCGCTCGCCAAGACCAAAGAGATAGAAAAGATAGAGGAATTCCTTGACCAAAGCTTTACCAAGTTCGGCGACTCGCCGCCATACGACAGGCGCGACTTCGAGCGGGCTCTTATGCTGGAGCAGCTGCAGTTTGCCAGCCTCTCCGACTATGACTTCAAGATTGAAGACCTGAAGACAGAGGTCATGGGCGACGCTGCTATCGCAACATTTGTGTTACAGGTCACCGGCATGATTGTCGACGACTATAGCTTCCGGGGGACTGCTATCGACAATAAGGCACGGGCGACGGTCGTTTTGCATAAAGACAAAAAGGACCAGTGGAAGATGGTCCACCAACACCTGTCGGAACTTGGCGGCTAGTCGAATGATCCTGGCTGGCTTACCGCTTTCAGGACCTTGGTCTCTTTTTGCTGCGGCGCCTTTTCCTTTTCCTTCAGGAATATGCCATATGCTTCCTTGACGTCGGCATTCTTGTGCACGATCGCGCGTACCGCCTTTATCATCGGCACGGGGTGATCCGACTGCCAGATGTTCCTTCCCATGTCGACTCCTGCAGCGCCGTGGGTAATCGAGTCATGCGCTAGTTTTAATGCATCTGGCTCCGGGAGCTTTTTGCCACCTGCAATTATCAGCGGGACTGGGCACCCTTCGGCGACCTGCTCAAAGTTGTCGCAGTAGTATGTTTTCACTACATGCGCGCCAAGCTCTGCGGCAACCCTGCACGCAAGCCCGAGGTAGCGCGCGTCGCGGCCCATTTCCTTGCCGACTGCAGTTACCGCCAGAATCGGGATTCCATATTTTTCGCCCTCGTCCACCATTTTAGCGAGGTTGGCAAGCGTCTGGTGCTCGTACTTGCTGCCGACAAATATTGAAAGCGCAAGGCATGAAGCATTCAACTTGATCGCCTCTTCAATAGATACCGTAATCGTTTCCTTCGACAGGTCCTCGCCAACAATGCTGGTTCCGCCGGAGACGCGTAGCACGATCGGCACTTCGCTCGCTGGATCAACCGAAGTCCTCAGGACACCGCGGGTAAGCATCAACGAGTCGGCGTAGAGCAAAAGCGGCGCTATTGTCTTCCTTGGAACCTCGAGGCGCTCTGTCGGCCCAAGAAAGTAACCGTGGTCAACTGCAAGCATGAGGCAACGGCCGTCTTCGGGGCGGATTATTTTGGATAGCCTGTTTTTCATTCCCCAGTCCATACTGTTCAAAGTCAGACAGGCAATTTTTATTATATATAGTTTAATCAGTTCTGAAAATGGCAATACAGCACGGCAGCGGTTCATACCCAGTCCCTGATTCAGGGCACCTTTACGTTATTACTACCATTAAATCTACACGTCTGGCAAAATCAGGCGCTATGGATGGAAGAACGCGAATATTTCCGCGAATTGTGCATGGGAGTTTTAGGAGCTGACAAGAACATCAGGTTTGTCGGCGTCAAAGTTGACAGCGGCAAGCTGCAAGTCGGAGAATACAAGAAGGACATTAAATCGCCCCTGCTCAAGGCAAGCCAGTTAAAAGAAAACGTCGTCGACAGCAGGTGAATAAGCAGCGGTAGCTCAAGTGGCGGCATTGCCAACAGCTCTTTTCTTAGGAGCAAGATGATTTTTGCGATGAACAAGCAATTCGAAGGCGACCTGGGCAATCTTAATTACCACCTGACGGAATATGGCAAAGTAAAGATCTTGACCATCGCGCTTTCAAACGAAAACAGGTACTACCTTTGCGTTTCCATCGACCCTGCCGAGAATTGCGGACCTGTTGTCTTGAAAGTATTCAAAAGCATCTAGTTCTTATGACTCTGTTGTTACGATCACTTTCATGGCGTCCTTGGCTTCGTGCGCGCATTTCACGGCGTCGGCGGCTTTGGCGATGTCAAACCGATGAGTTATAAGCGACGCTATGTCGACCTGCTTTTCCGCAATCAGCTTGAGCGCTTCGTTTGTCTCGATCTCTGAAGCGGCGTAGCTTGGGATGATCGAGTGTTCGCTTGAAAACAGCTTGCTCATGTCGCACGACATCTGCGAGCCTTTCGGGGGAACGCCAAAGAGCACGATGTTGCCTCCTTTTCGCGTCAGCTCAAACGACTGCAACAGCGCCGTCATGCTGCCAGTTGCCACGACGCAAACGTCTACCCCCCTTCCCCCCGTCGCCGGCTTGATCTTGCTCTCCAGATCCTGATCAGAAATGGAATTGAACGCTTCAACGCCATACTTTTTTGCAAAATTTAACCGGAAATCATTGATGTCGATCACGAATACCTTGCGCGTGCCGTACGCCTGGGCCAAGAGCACGTGCATCAACCCTGCAGGGCCGGCTCCTATCACCGCAACGTCGTCGCCCTTTTGAAAGTTGCACTTGTTCCACGCCCTGATGCAGCACGCAAGCGGCTCTATCAGCGACGCTTCGTCGTAGGTGACGTTGCCGGGCAGTTTTATGAGGCCGCCTCTCGACACGTTCCACTCTGGCACGAGGAACTGCTCTGCAAGCCCGCAGGGGTTGATGTTGCTCGTCTGGTAGGCCGGGCACATCGTGTGGTCGCCATGTTCGCAGTAGTGGCAGGAATAGCACGGGACATGGTGATGGATAAAGACGCGGTCGCCCAGCGCAAAGCCCTTGACCGATTTCCCGACTGCCACGACCTGCCCCGCCGGCTCGTGCCCGAGCCTGCCAGAGGCCATGCCGTACTCCCCATAGATCTTTTCAATGTCAGAGCCGCAGAGTCCGCAGGCGCGCATCTTGACCAGCGCGTCGCCGGCGCTTGCCAGCTCGGGGACTTTGACATCGTCGATTGAAACGGCGCTGTGGCCCTTTACAAAGACTGCCTTCATCTCTTTCTCCATCCGTCCGTGCCTGATATAAACAGTAGGCAGTGAACTCATCTGGAAACTAATTGAGTCATCGCTCTAGCTTATCTCACCAGCCAGCTTTTAGCTTATTCTCGAGTACACTCATCGCATGCAGTTTTGCGAGCTAACGCACAAGCAATGGGAGTTTATCAGCCCTCACATTCCGCCCAAAGCTCTTACAGGTAGACCAAGAGAAGATGACAGGATGGTTATCAACGGCGTACTTTACGTGCTCATGAGCGGGTGCAGGTGGATGGATATGTGGGGCATGCCGTCCAGGTACGGCTCTCACAAGACAGTCTGGGAAAGGCACAAGAAATGGAGTGAGAAAGGCGTTTGGAAAGGAATCATGGATGCCTTGGTTTCCCGTGGCTACATCACTGGTGTGATAGACGCGGATGACCTGTCAGTAGACAGCAGTACAGTACCCGCAAAGAAAGGGGGCAAGAGATAGGCTATGACGGCCACAAGAAGATAAAGGGAAGCAAGGTACATGCTGTAGTAACAACCACC
>JAHEZV010000054.1 GCA_023250885.1 Nitrososphaera sp.
CAATCAACTGGATGCAGTCATACTCTGGCTACCTTGAAGACGTGAGCAAGTGGTGGAATGAAAACGTCACAGGCGAGTGGTACGATCTGAGGGCAGAATCATACCACGTGCTCCAGAGGGAAGACACGCTGAAGGAAATCGTCAGGCTGCTTGGCCCCGAGGCGCTGCCAGACGAGGAAAAGCTGGTGCTCGAAGTGGCAAGGATGATCAAGATCGGCATTTTGCAGCAGAATTCGTTTGACAAGGTCGACACGTACTGCAGCCCGCAAAAGCAGGTCAAGCTGGTGAAATTGATGGTCAAATTCTACAAGGAGGCGCAAAAGGCACTGAAGGCCGGCACACCGCTTGCAGATATCAGAGCGATGCCGATAATCCCGTCTTTGCTGAAAGCCAAGTTCGAGATCCCAGAAGAGCAGCTGAACAAGCTTGACGATCTGGATAAGCAGATAGACGACCAGTTCCGCAAGGCTCTCGGCGGCGCGGCGATGACAGAGGAGGCGAAGGTAGTTGCCTGAAACAGCCGGCGTGGAATACACAAAGGTGGCCGAGATCAAGGGTCCGCTGATAGTAATAGACGGCATCACAAAGGCATCATTTGACGAACTGGTCGAGATCGAGACGGCAGAAGGCGAGCGCAGGCTCGGCAAAGTCCTCGAGGTGGGCTTTGGCAAAGCGATCGTTCAGGTGTTTGAAGGCACCACTGGACTTGCAATTACTGGAACAAAAGCAAAGTTCCTTGGCAAGACGATGGAGATGCCGGTTTCGCAGGAGCTGCTCGGCAGGGTGTTTGACGGCCTTGGAAGGCCAAATGACGGCCTGCCTGACCCGATAGCTGACAAGTTCCTGGATGTCAACGGCGAACCCATGAACCCCGAAAGGCGCGAATACCCAACATCATTCATCCAGACCGGCGTATCTGTCATAGACGGCATGCTGACCCTTGTAAGAGGACAGAAATTGCCAATCTTTTCCGGCTCTGGCATGCCACACAACATCTTGGCAGCGCAGATTGCGCGCCAGGCTGCGGTAGTCGGGACAAAGGAAGACTTTGCAGTGGTATTTGCGGCAATTGGCGTGCAGTACTCTGAAGCGCAGTACTTCAAGCGCAGCCTTGAAGAATCTGGCGCGCTGAGGCGCTCGGTGCTGTTCCTCAACCTCGCAGACGACCCGGCAATCGAGAGAATCATCACGCCCAGAGTAGCGCTGACAGTGGCAGAATACCTGGCGTTTGACCTTGGGATGCACGTGCTTGCGATACTGACTGACATGACCAACTATGCAGAGGCCTTGCGCGAAATCAGCGCGGCCAGGGAAGAGGTGCCAGGTAGAAAAGGCTATCCAGGTTACCTCTACACAGACCTTGCTAACAACTACGAGCGTGCAGGCAGGATAAAGGGCAAGAACGGCAGCGTCACGCAGGTGCCCATTTTGTCGATGCCTGCGGATGACATCACACACCCAATCCCGGATCTGACGGGCTACATCACCGAGGGCCAAATTGTACTTGGGCGCGACTTGTTTAGAAAGGGCATCTACCCGCCAGTCAATGTGCTGATGTCGCTTTCAAGGCTCATGAAAGACGGCGTTGGGGAAGGCAAAACGAGATCAGACCACATGGAAGTTGGCAACCAGATGTATGACGCTTATTCAAGGGCACAGGAAGTCAGAGCCCTTGCAGAAATCGTGGGCAGGGCAGGTCTTACAGGCGTCGACCTAAAGTACTTGGACGCAGGCGACATGTTTGAGCAGCATTTCCTGAAGCAGGCGCTTGACGAGAATAGGGCGCTTGACGAAACGCTTGGCAGGGCATGGGATGTGCTGTCGAGCCTTCCTGAAGGAGAGCTTACCAAAATCAAGGAAAAACATGTCAGGCAATACTACAAGGGCAAGTAGAAATGTCGTTTGGAAGAAGGGTTAGCGCAACAAAGATCGAGCTTATCAAGATTAGGCGCTCGATGCAGGTTGCCAAGATGGTGCACAAGATCCTCGACGACAAGCGCGAAGTGCTGCTGAAAAAGATAGACGAGATGATAGAGGAAGCCAACAAGGCAAGGGAGGACATATGGACGCCTCTTGGCGAGATATACACTGCCGTTTACAACTCGTACATGTCCCTTGGCACAGCTACCCTTGAAGCGGTTGCAGATTCGACCCCAAGCGTGATGGAAGTAGACGTCAACGTCAGGAGAATAGTCGATGTCAAAATACCGACGCTGCAGGTGAAGACAAAAGGAGGAAGCCAGCTTTCGTATGGTTTTACCGAGACCAATGCCACTGTCGACAAGGCTGCCAAGCTCATCAAGAACATGCTCTCAGGTGTCTGCAAGGCAGCGGAATACGAGAACGCGATATTCAGCCTTGCAAAGGAGCTCGAGCGCACGCAGAAGCTGATCAACGCGCTTGAATACGTAATCATACCGCAGTACCAGGACGCCGTGTACTTTATCAAGGCGACCTTGGAAGAGCGCGACCGCGAAGAATTCGTCAGGCTCAAGAAGGTTAAAGTAGTACTTGACAAGAAGAAGATGGCAGAAGCGGAGGCATACGCGAAGATATGACTGACGAGATATCAGGCTATTTCGAAAAGGCAAAGACACAATTAAAGTCCGAGCACGACTCGATGGCGCAGAGGATCAAGGAAGAGGTTGATGCAAGCAGGCGCAAGACACTGTCTAAAGTCTGAGCCTTATTTCTACCTTTTTCGAGTAGTTATAATTAAATATGGCATTTCATTCTCGAACCCATGTATGAAGAAGCTGAACGGGCGTGTTACGATTTCGGTTTTAGCTGCTCTTACTACTGCAATAACCCTTACCGGGTTGATGGGAATAGAACAGGCGTTTGCTCAGGGAGCAAACGAGGCCGCCTCGTCTGGAGGTTCGAAGCTGCTTGGTGCAGGCTTGGCTTTCGGTCTGGCAGCTGCGGGTGCAGGCATCGGACTTGGCTTTGTAGGAGCCGCGGGTCTTGCAGCAATCAGCGACAATCCTAAAATGCAGTCAAGGGTGTTCATCTTCGTAGGCATGGTCGAGTCCATTGCTATCTACGGCATAGTCATGATGTTCATCATCTTGGGCCAGTAGATCGCATAGACAGATATGGAAATTCCCATCTTATTCTTTAATGTTCAGAGCTGGGATTCTCATTACCTTTTGAATAAATTGTTTGCAAATTGGCCGCTTGACCGGCTACAATGTACTGGTAAAAAGGAAACGTTTTAAAGAGATTTGATTTACTCCGTAGACTGAAAGATGGGACTAGCCAAGCTCAAGAAAGCAGCGCTAATTCTGCCACGGATAGAAACCCAGGAGGCTGTGAGCAAGCTGGCTGAGCTCGAATGGTTCCACCCCATTCAAACCACTTCCGAACACCTGAATCCATATTTTGACGATCTTTTGCTGAAGGCTCAGAGGTTATTCCAAGATATTGACGAGGTTATCAGGGCTCTTGGCATCCCGCTGGAGACAGGAGTCATGGTGACCATGTTCAAAGGCGCGCCGAAAGAAAAGACCGATTATATTATTGAAGACATTCAGGATTTTATTGCAGACTTGGAAGATAAGAGCAAGGCTGTACTTGACGAACCAAAAAAGATTCTAGCGGAACAGAACAGGGTTAACAAGCAGCTTGAAGAATACAGCAATATCGAAGCAGCGCTCGGGATGGCAGCTAACCTTAATCTTGATTTGACTTCATTTGCACGCCTTAAGATGTTTTTCGCAAACATATTTGCCATAGATTCCAAAGATGAGGCAGAGATTCGAAAGAGCATTGGCGACCTACCGCTTTATGCCAGCAAGCTAAGTGAAGACAAGACATCCATCGTTGTAATAGGTTCTTGGGAAGACTCTGAAAAAATCATCAAGGTCATGAGGAGCTTTGGCGTTCATCCACTTCAAATCCCTGCAAACATGCCACAGAACCCGAGCAGCGCGTATTCTCAGGCACATGCAAAAGTTAACGAACTTGAAGCCAAGTCTGCCGAGATCGCCAAGAATGTTGAGAAGATGAAGGTGGGGATGCTATCAAAAATACTGTCGCTGCATGAGGCCGCAAAGGTGGCCAAGGACGTTCTGGAGATAACAAGGAAGCCAGGGGGCACCGAGAACTTTGCCCTTCTCCAAGGATACATTCCGGACAAAATGGAGGAAAAATTCAAGAAACTTACCAGCAATTATGTTTCAATAATTGAAGACGCGCAGTTCGACCAGCATGCAGATGCTGCCCAGCATCTTCCCACGCTACTTACCAACAAGTCTTATACGCGCACTTTCGAGGTCATAACCGAGACACAGGGGCTGCCAGGGTACAACGAAATAGATCCGACGCCAATCATAGCATTTGTCTGGCCGCTCTTCTACGGCCTCATGTTTGCTGATCTGGGGCACGGGCTTTTGCTGTTTGGACTTGGCATGCTGCTCAGGCACAGGGGGAACGGCTCGATAAGGACTTGGGGGACGCTGATTGCTGCCAGCGGCGCAGCCGCCAGCATAGCCGGACTTGGAACTGGTGAGATGTTTGGCTTCCATCTAAGCGAACTAGCTTTCTTGGCTCCAATATTCGCCCCTGCCAAAGGCATCATAGGCGTGCTGAACGTATCGGAACTCAACTTCGACCAAGTGATAAAAATACTGAAGGTTTCGGTGGCGATAGGGATCGTGCATCTACTGATGGCCATGGGCTTGAGGCTATACAAGACCATCAAAGAGAAAAACAAGCTCTTTGCATACACGCACGATATCCCAGCCATCATACAGTTTCTGGCCGTCGTCGCTCTGATTCTTGCCGCCATAGGATCTGGTTACGACATAATCGGCATGTTCGGGATTGGCGACAGGGTCCACATTGAACCTGTTCCTTGGCTTACTTTTGTGTTTGGCAACTGGGTGACGGTTGACGTGATTGCAAAGGCGGCACCACCAGTGCTCTTTGCAACCGTTGGAATCATGATCTACGGAGGAAAGAAGGAACAGGAAATAGCCGCAAAACACGGGCACGATGAGGGAAGCGGCCTTATGGGAATTGTCATCGAGGTTATTCTGGTAAGAATCATAGAAGTTCTTTCCAACGTCATCAGCTATACCCGAATTGGGATTATGCTCTTGGTGCACGTTGCGCTGCTTGTAACCGTAAACCAATCTTTTGAACATGGAGGAGGGTTGGCCGTGTTGATTGGAGGCAATATTGGGATCATGCTGATCGAAGGGTTGATAGTCTACATCCAGACTATTAGGTTGCACTTGTATGAGTGGTTCCCGAAGTGGTATACTGGCGAGGGTACAGAATTCAGAAAACTTGTGCCCAAGATGCTGTATTCCAACCTTATCTGGAAGGACCCCCGCGTTGTGTTAAAGCAGAAGACATAACTTCCCAATTTTTGCTATTTTTTCAAGAGTAGCAACCAAATTCTTAAATTACGCAAGGGGAGATGTGTCTGTTAATTGTAATGCAGGACAGAATCTCTGACGAAAAGATGCAAATCGTTAAGAACCTTTACTTGTCAGGCATATCAGAAGAATTTATCGCGCTGCAGCTCGATCTGGAGATTCCTGTTGTGATAAAAATCCTGAAAGAATTGGGTGCGTACAAGGAAACATGACATTAGATTATCTGCCGGTCCTGCTCTGGTGGCACCGGGGCTAAGATGCTGCTACGCAGCTTTGACGATGTTGGTCATAATTGATTCTGTAGGGACCTTTTGTTCTATGCCAGAAGCTATGGCCGCCAGGTTTCTGACTTCAATCATCATGAGTTTCAAGGCCGCAACCATGTTTCCTACGCTAAACATCGTCCTAAATGAGCTGATGACCTTCTTCAGCTGCAGGGATTCAAAGCTGGCCTCGAGCTGCATTATTGCGTTTATGTCGTCGGTTGCAGACTGCGGAATGATGTCTTTGTAGACAGTGTTGCCCAGCTCCGTTATTGCTTCAGACACCTTTTCTATGTTGATCATCTTTTGCAGCGTGTCTCTTGGAACCTTGGAAGTAGTGGCCACTATCAGATCATCTATGTCATTTTGTGACAGATTCCAGTACTTGCCTCTGAGAACAGCAAGTATGTTGTAGGAATCAATATCGACTGAAACGATATTCTTCACTTCCGGGGACTGCGATTCGATCGTCAAGGCTCTTCCGAGATCGCGATAGAATACATGATCGATGTAAATATCAAAGAGCCTGAGATCGCCCTTGTCCTTGTACGCTGCAGCGGCCTTTGCCGCGTCCTCTCCAAACTCGCTTCCGGCAAGGGCTGCTACCGCTTCTTCCAGATTCTTGGCCACCAAGGCCTTCACTACAGTGTCGCGCCTTCCAACGAGCTCTTCGGCTCTGAGGTTTATCTTGGGAACCAGTTCTTCGTATGATTTCCCCAGTGCCTTGCCTTTCAATATCAGTTTCAAATTCCAAGTAATGTATTTCACGAAGTAGGCGTTCAGCACTCCGGAGCCTCCGGCGATGCTGACCATCTTGATGTGGTTGTTTACAAGATTCTCCCTTAGTGCCCCTTCTATTTTTTCGGCAGTGTACGGCTTTGTAAGCTTTGAAAGAGCGTCAAGGTAGACTGTGTTCTTCATTCTGGTAACGAGCTCCTCGATATCCCTCGCTTCCGCAAGCGTTTGCAGTTCGTTCTTTGTAAGCAACCTGCCTTTCATGCCATGGGAGAGTACTGTTCCAAAAATCTTGCCGGGCATGCTGACTTTACTCATAAATCGCCACTAACTCCGCATGTTGGGATAGATGCAGCATCAATTTTAATATTTACACAAAGCCGACAGGAAAAAGCTTAGTCTTCGAACAGCGTGGACAGGGCTGAAGATATCTTTGTTGACAGTGCAATAAGCATGAAGTGAAGACCAAATCCTACCGTTGCTCCCAGCAACAGGTTGACAGTGGTCTGAAATATTGTCATAAATAACCCAAGCGGAGCAACTGTGAGAATCGGGGCAATGGCTGTGCTGACCCACGCTGATTTCACCATGAAATCTGGCGTCAAACTGTTCAGAGGTTGGTTGACGTATGCGAGTTTTGTCCTTGTGGGCCTCAAAATTTCTTCATTCAAAACTTCATGTGTACGAAATATACATATTGACACAAAAAATAATAAGAATAAGTATTATCATAAATATAGAAAATTGGGTTACTTTTGGATTACAATAGTGATAGCAGTTTTGCCAACTTTTATCAAAACATTATTTAGAAATTGGCGTTTTCTTGGGTGGATTATGATAAATTTACTTTAACATAATAAGTGGATTTCTACAATAATAGTAATTTGTAATACAATTATTATGGGAATGATTGAAAATAGTGTTATTGAAGTCATCTGGAAGCTAAATTCCAGGCAGTTAACATCGTCTAATGAGGAAGTAGTTCATTTTACGAATTTTGTGTAATTTGCCCTTGGTTTTCCATTAAAGGCAGTTTCCTTATGAGTTCATTATGAATAATCTTAATTAACCAGCTAACGATCATATTGTATGATGGAGTCTCTGGTTATCGAAAATAAACTGGACGGGAAATTGGAAGAGCTGTTGAACCAGTTCGAGCGTGAAGTTGAGCCATATGACAAATTGTCTTGGCTATCGATGTTTGCCACTCCCGCAGGAGTTGTGACTTCCATATTCGTCCCCTTGATGCTATCACACTTTTCGGAATCGGTGGTGTACTGGATTGTAGGCGGCATACTGGCAACAGTAGGTCTTGCAAAGCTTCCACTCTTTTACGTGGATCACAAGAAGCACGAGATCTCCAAGACAAAATACAAACCGATTGCCGGCGTGTGCATGTGCGACCTGAGCCAGTTCAGATCCCACATGACAAAACTGGAGAAGGCTAGAACGACCGGTGAGAGAATAAGGCATACTAAGCTTGCAAACTATTACAAGTGCCAGATGGGCTGGGGATAGAATTACTTCCCTTTCTCTCAAGTAACACTTAATAAATTAAAGCCTGTTCTTTCATTCAAACAATGAGCAGCGACAACACGAAAAAAATTACTGCCGCCAGGGTATTTGCCGCCAGCACGCTTTTGGCTCTAGTCATCTCCGTCCCTGCCGTTTCTGTGACGCTGTTGATGCATTATCTAGTCAAGACAGACGTGAGGATAACAGGGATCGCAGGCATCATCACCCTCTTTATTGCGATGGGCTTTAGCTTCAAGCTTTCCAAGAAACTTACTTCAAATACACAGGGCACGGATGGAAAAGATCTGGAAAAAACGTGAAATAGTCGAAGCGACGAGCTATTGTAATGAACCTAAAGCATGTCGCGCTGCAGCTGTGCACCTGCACTTGGATTGAAATAATGACCGGCGCGGGGATAACGCTGTACCTGTTGTATTTGCAGAATTATGCGCTGGCGGCGCTGACTGCCGCGGTGTTTGCGCCCCTTATTGGGTTCCACTTTGCCATCGACAAATTGTCAAGCGACAAAGCTGACTGGGGGCAGGGCGGGCGACTGATCAGGATCCAGCCGTCAAAATACAAGCTCGTCGATTGAGAGAGTCCTTGCGCAGTAGCGGCACTTGAGCACCACCTTTTCCTTTTCAATGACGTCGATGGTTGACCTGATCTCTTCGCCGCTGTTTGTAATGCATTTCAGGTTCGGGCACTTGAAGATCCCGATGATAGAATCTGGAAGTTGGATCTTTCGCTTTTCCACCAGCTTGTAGTCACGGATTATGTTGATGGTTGCTCGCGGTGCGATGAGCGCGAGCTTGTTGGTTTCGCTTGTCTCTAAAAACCTGTTTTCCACCTTGACGATGTCCTTCTTGCCGTGCTTGCTGCTGGGCACGTTCAGAGCGACTGTGATCACGTTGCCCTCCTTGCCTGTTATGCTCAGGGCCCGCAGCACAAAAAGCGCCTTGCCTGCTTCGATGTGATCAATCACCGTGCCATCCTTTATCCTGCGCACAAGAAGCTGGCTCGTGTCAGACATTGCTGTGATGCGGTGCTGCTAAGTATATCAGCCTATCGTCGATACATTGATTATTCCGTTTTGTCCATAGTCTGTCGTGGGACTGTTCAGACGCTGGAAGCCAAAAGGCAAGATGTACAGCCTAAAATGTGCCCAGTGCGGCAGCGGCTTTTTGTCAAGCTACAACCTTGAGGCCCCCATCTGCGGCAAGTGCCTGCAGAAGGCAAAGTCTCTGGACTCTACTATAGATCATGAAAAGGTCTGCGCAAAGTGCGGCGCGCAGGGCGTGATCTACAGCAAGGAATATTGCTATTCCTGCTATTTTGGATTCCAGAAGAAAGAGTAGCCGCTGCAGGCTGGTTGGCTCGAGGGATATGATCTGCAACGGCCGGCGTACGGTTCCTTGGTCTGGCGACTGCCGCTGTAAGCAAATCCTCATCAGATGATATACGACGTTGGGTCTCTTTTACTAGAATAATTTAGCAGTTGGTCAGCTTGGGTTGTCAAGATCGCATTAATGTGTCAAAGGGGAGAGTAGCGGCACCGACAACGCAGGCGGTGCCGCCAAGGGAGAACGGGATGCTCGGGAAAGCTTCCATTGCTCCCCCCTTTGATTATTCTCGCATCATCTTCCAACTTAAGGAACGCGCTAAATTTTTCCATTCATTGCCATAAGATGGTTATTGCTGGTAACCGATACCAGCATGTGGAAAATTGGGCATTTTGCAGAAATGAGCGGGAGCCCGACAAGCTTTTACCCGAATGTGAAGGTATAGATCTCGAATCCCTTGCCGGCGACGTCGATCACTATCTGGTGCTTGCCATACGCTTCATGCATCGCAAGGTTGTAGAGCTTTTGCCCGTCCACAGCAGCCCTACCCTCTTCCGAAACGTCCAGCCCGCGCGAGTTGCCAGTCAGGTTCGAGCTGTCCTCTGAAATGTGGAGATCGCCGCTGCCGCCTGCAACGATGTTGGCAGCTTTTGCAGAGTACGACAGAACGATCCGGCCCTCTTCACTCTGGAGCTCCATGTGGTCGGCAATGTTCTTCCACTCCCCTTCAAGGTAGATCCTGTTGGGGGTGATCGTCACGTTTTCTGGAATCGTGTACTTTACTACCTGGTCCCGCTTGAAGCCTTCCGGGTTTCCAAGCGGCGCCCTTGCAAACTGGTATCCAAAATAAAGTTCTGGCGTATCTATCCGGCCAAAGTTGACGGTCTGCGCGTTTTCCGGGTTGCTTATCGATTGGTCGATGGTGGCATTGACGCCCATGTACGCGGCGCGCTCTGACAGGAGGGACTGGATTACTTTTTCGGTTTCTGCGTACCCGCCTTCCCCGATGTGGTCGTACCGGACGTAGCCCTCGTTGTCGATCAGGTA
>JAHEZV010000055.1 GCA_023250885.1 Nitrososphaera sp.
AACAATTCATGGCAGAGTGTTATCTTCCATACCGACGAAGCCGCCGCTGGTACGTTCTTGTCGCCCTCATGTGGTCAATCTTGCGGAACTCCGGCCAGAACACATCCATAAACAGCAGCTCGCTGTAAGCGCTCTGCCATATCAAAAAGCCACTGAGCCTCTTTTCGCCTGACGTCCTCAAAATAAGATCAGGTGACGGCTGGGGCAGATGCGACGTATACAAACACGATTCAATTGTCTTTTCATCTATTTCATCAACTTCGATTTGGCCTTGCTTCGCCATCTGGGCGATCTTTCTGATCGCTTCGATAAGCTCTTTTTGACCGCCGTATGCTATCGCGATGTTCAGGAACATCGCGTCGTACTCTGCGGTTGACTCTTCGAGCTTCGTCAGTATTTCTTGGAGCCTGCGGGGCAACAGCATGGTATCGCCTATGGCCTTTATTTTCATGCGGCGCTTGTGCACGCGCTCGTCGTTGTACAGTTTTTCCAGTTTGATCTCGAGCAGCTTGTAGATGTTTTCAAGCTCGGCATCTTTGCGCTCAAGGTTCTCGGTCGAAAGGATGTACAGAGTAGTTATCCTGATGCCGATGTCGTGAATCCAGTTGAGTAGCTCTTCTGCCTTGTCAGCCCCATGGTTGTGACCTTTGCCGGGGTCAAGCAGGTGGAACTTGGCCCACCTCCTGTTGCCGTCAAGCACAATTGCCACGTGGTTTGGCAGTGGCGACTTTGCAATTTCGGATTCTAGACGTCTCGCATAAAGCGAGTAAATGCCGCTGAACTGAAGAAAGGTCTCGGCAAGTGCCCTGCCTCCTTTGTCAATGTCTGCTTGTAGTCCCATCTCGATTCTCAGCTAATTTGCTTGATACAGTAATTATCAACATTCCATATATTTAGTGTGTTACAATTGTCTGCGCTAGAATGTCAGAAATACTTCTTCCACCGGCTCTCTTACTCCCATCGCCCTCACAGACCTCTCAAACTCCCTCTTGCCGTCTGACACCAGGATCTGGAGCCTGCCAGTTCCGCTCTTTTTCGCCATCCTGTAGAATTTCAGGAATTTCCTGACATCCTTGGCCACTATCTGTGCGGGATCGACAAACCTTACCGTTGGAAGAAGCGCGTTAAGGTAGGTCTTTACAAAGGGCAGGTGGGTGCTCGAGAGTGTGATGACATCAATCTTTTCATCCACACCGTCGCCCAAGACTCTGGATATCACATCGAAAGTGCGCCGCTCGTTCTCAAGGTGTACGCCATGCTCTATAAGCTCGATTACAGGCGAGGCATTGAACTTTGTCACTAGGATGTGCTGCGGCACCTCCCTGCGGATCTGGATCTCCAGCTCCTTGCTCCTTATAGTACCCTCAGTGGCCATGATCCCGATGTGTTTTTTCTTTGTCAGCTTGACGGCTTCCTTGAGGGGCGGCCGCACACCGATTATTGGAACATCGGTGATCATCCTCCTCACCTCGTCGAGCACTTGGACCGAAGGAGTGTTTGAGGCGACTACCAAGAGCTTTGGCTTGTACCTCTTGAGGTAATTTACAGTGTTAATAATGATCTCACGGAGCTGAGGGTGAGACTTGTTTCCATAGGGGAAGTGGGCCCTATCTGCAAAGTAGAGCAAGTCCTCGTTGGGCACTTCTCGCTTCAGCTCCCGTATTATTGAGAGCGAGCCAATACCAGAATCAAACACGGCGACAGGATTGTTCGTCAACTGCCATTCTCTAGGATGTGATCTAAAATAAATGTAAGGTCGAACAGCAACATTTACAAAATTATGACCTACAAGTTAATAGAACTTGAAGTGCTACCTTTAAAGCACCCCTGGAACGATCGCTCATGACCGTGAGTATAAAGGGAGCACTAATAATAGCGACCGGAATAGTTTTTGTGGCCGCCCTAGTTGGAATCTTTGCCTGAAAGTTCGACAATAGCAGGGCTTTACTTGCAAGACCTTTGATTAGCTAGTTGATATTGGTCGTGCATAAGGCGCTTAGCGGCATGGCGGACTCGATTAACGCCATTTGATCCAGCCTGAGCCAAGGAACTAGTGTCGCACTAATTACAGCGATATCTCAGTCGCCGGTCTTACACTATTTCCGGTTCGACACCCAACTGCAAATCCGGCATTTATTGGCTCAATAGAGGATAGACTACGGATCATATTCAAAACTCCCCAATTATCAAACTTTACATTTGAGCATTGGCCCAGAATTGTTCGTAACTATGTGAGTAGATTTCAATGATATTGCCAAAGGGGTCTTCGCAGAAACAAATTTTCTTACCGCTGCCCGGACTGAGTTCCATTACTTCTGTCCTCTTCTTTCCTCCGCTGGATGCAATTTTGTTGCCCAGCTCTTCTATCCGCTCATCCGTTACCGCAATGTGAAAAAAGCCTGTCTTCCAGTATTCAAAATTATCCTCCCTAAATTCTGCCTTTGGTTCGACGAATTGAAAAAGCTCTATACCCACTCCGTTAACGGAGCTCATATGGCAAATTAGAAGCTTCCCAAACTTTGGCCCAAATACAGTTCTGACACGGTCGGAGAGCTCTGCATTCTCTGGCTTCGTTGTATCAGCAGGAATCTCTACCGGGTTAACTAGAACAGTCATCCCCAGTATCTCGCTATACCATTGCATTGCCTGATGGATGTCTGTGACTGACACGGCGACATGGTTCACAGCTTTCGACATGAGCTGGAAACAGTTTCTCGCATAATGATATAAAGTGTTCCATCACGCGTGTTATCAGCACCAAAGTTATCCGGTAATGGCGATAAGAATTTTTCAAATGATATGCCAAGGTTTAGCGCTCTGATTTCTTTGTTGCACTCCTGTAGAGGAGGAATCAATGTTTATAAACAATAGTTCCCGGTTCCCAACAATGAGATTCATCATTAGAGCTCAGATACCAACTGAAGCTGGAAACAAGATGATGCAAAATCCCAACGGGATGAAAGACCTAGAATCTTATATACAGAGCATAAAGGCAGAGGCCGCTTATTTCTTTGAAGCTGGCGGAGACAGGACAATGGTCTTTATTGTAAATATGGAGCGGACAGATCAGATGGCAGCGTTTGCAGAACCGCTGTTTATGATGGGAGCAAAAGTGGAATTCCATCCTGTCATGTTGCTGGAAGACCTGAAGAAAGCGGGCGAGAGTATGAATAGGTAGAACCGGGTCTTCATGCAAAGTCCACTGCATGAGATGCCGCAGCAATCTGATGGTTATCCTTATTGTGTGATGGCAAAGTCATAAATTGATGTTTTGAAAGATCTAGACGATCCTGATTATCGCTTCAATTTATGAATTCGACATAGTATATTGGGAGGTGATACAACTTGAACTTTCAAGTTGTGAGGCGAAAAACAGGCATATTTTTGAGCGTTAACTCTTCCTTATCTGGTCTACCCATGTGCCCGGTTCGATATCACCAGCCTTTACGAACTCTACCGAGTTGACCGGGGCATACTGCGCAAGCACGTCGAACTTTTGCGCCTTTGTAAGGTCGTGCCAGCCAAACTTGATGAACGCCCTCCCGCCGAAGCTTCCCTTGAACTTGTGCAGGCTGTTCAGGCTTGAAAACGACCGGTAAAGCACGTGGTTTATCTGGTCCGGCTTTAATACCACTGTGTAAGCAATAAACTCGTACTTGCCCGGGTGCTCTACAAACACTGCGTGGAACAGCGGTGCCTCCATCACCCTTGCCCAGGCCCGCTCGGCGCTCTGGCGCAGGCCAAAGATCGGGGCAATGATGTGCTGCCTATTGTCGCCAAAGTAGCCTATCCCGAGAAAGTCCGAGAACCTGACAAGCGGGGCAGAATCTCGCAACCTGCCTCACTGAGGCCCAAATCGGTATATAACATTACGTCAACGTTATATCTTTGGCCCTGCAATACAGCTGTAATGTTCAACAAGATAGGCGCGGTCATACTCCTTGTCTCTGACATGAAAAGGTCCACCAAGTTCTACCGCGACACCCTTGGCATGAAGTTGAAGCAACGGTCAAAAGACTGGACTGAATTTTCAGAGGGCGGCACGGTGCTTGCGCTCCACCCGTCGGGCAGGAAAAAGATCAAAAAGAACAACAGCATGCTGGTCGGGTTTAATGTCAGCGACTTTGACGACGTGGTCAGTGACCTAAAAAAGAAAAAGGCGAAATTCTACAAAAAGCCGAAGGAGGAGCCTTTTGGCAAGCATGCAATAATCCAGGACCCTGACGGGCACCTGATCTCAATAGCCCAGATGCCGCAGGAAGAGCTTTCGCAAATCTCGTACTATCACGGGTTTGCCCCGGTCTGATCGCGGAACCACACGTAAACTGGAATAAGAGGGTGTGCTAGGCCCGTTTCCAGCGCGCCCTTCCTGTTATAGCACGCCATTACCATCCTGCGCGCAAGCATTGAACGGATGTCAGATGTGAGCTCCGAGTCCTTGAGCGGGCCGTACAGCTCGAAAAAATGGTCCTGTTTGTAGTAGGCGACGTGCTGCGCAAAGCAGTCCGATATCACCGCCGGGTCGCCGGCTATCCGCCCCTTGATGTCCGGCCTGTTTTCAACCGTCAATTGCAATTGCCTGTTGATGTACTTGCTCCTGATGTATTCAGAGTCAAGCTTTGCTGCAGAGCTGTTGGCGTATATATCGATGTCCTGGCTCAGTTGCGAGGCGGTACGTTGCGCAAGGCCGTTGACCTCGTCCACCTCCTTTTCGCCGACACCATCTCCTTTGCCGTAAAGGTACATCATGCACATTAGCTCGTCGCGGCCAATGAATGGAAAGCTCCGCCTGCCGGCGATAAACTCTGCGATGCGCCCCGCGATGTCGTCTGGCAGCATCATGGCCATGTAAGAGTCTCCAACTATCATGCCGGCTGAAAAGACAAAACATTTATCATCTTTATAGCCCTATGCATCTCGCACATGTCCGAAATAGAAAGCACGAAAAAGATCCACATTATAGTCCACGGTCAGCGCCAGCTCGTAGAGCCGGTGAGGGACAAGCTTGCAGACAGGTTCAAGCGGGAGA
This sequence comes from Nitrososphaera sp., assembly GCA_023250885.1. GTDB lineage: Archaea > Thermoproteota > Nitrososphaeria > Nitrososphaerales > Nitrososphaeraceae > Nitrososphaera. Next base: position 5,030 of record JAHEZV010000055.1, read on the forward strand.
ACATGCAGCCCGCGTCGCTTGACAAGGCAGGCGAGGTAGGCGAGTACGTCGCGATGCTGTGGCCGCCGGTGGCACCAAAAGAGATTGTGGTGAGCCAAATTACCAGCACTGGCGGCAGCGGCGGGCAAGGAATGGGGGCATGGAGCTCTGTCAGCCAGAAGGAGCTTTTCCGGGTATCCTTGTAGCACTCTCAACTACCGGGGAGTAATTAGCTAAGCTTCTGGTTTACCAGATTATACACCCGCAATTAATAGCAAATCCCAGCAGGCATTCGCATGACTGGTTTCGATAAGAACTGGAGTAACCAGAGTAGGGCAAACACCAGCGACAAGCTCAAGGAATCGCTGAGGCCGCAGGGCCCGCTCAAGCCAAGGATCGAGACTGCCGTTAACAAGCTGCAGTTGCAGACATCAAAGTTAGACACAATGATCACAAAGCTGAACGAGAGGGACGCATCGCTGTTCAGGAGGGTGGTCGACGCCATGCAGAGGCACGACGCAGACAGCGCCAAGGTCCTCTCAAACGAGCTTGCGGAGGTGCGGAAGATCTCGAAAACTCTGGGCCAGTCCAAGATGGCGCTGGAACAGGTGTCAATGAGGCTATCAACGATACACGACATGGGAGACGCGATGGTCGCGCTGGGTCCGGCGATGTCCTCGATAAAAAGCCTCAAGCCGAGCCTTGGAAGGTTCGTGCCGGGCGCAGACAGCGAGATAAACAACATGCAGACGCTGCTCAGCGCAATCATGATGGAATCTCTACAGGGCAGCGGCGCTGGAATCGAGCTCAACACCGGCGGCGGAGGAGACATCGACCAGATAATGATGGAAGCGTCGGCAGTCGCAGAGCAGAAGGTGAACGACAAGTTTCCCTCCATCGCAGGTGGCAGCTTCAGGATCTCCGATACCGAGAGTCAACAGTGAGAAAATATGGCAAGAATACCCGTACTGGCAATCTTTGGAGCGATAGGATTTTCAATAGGGTTCCTATCGTTCCTGGCCGCGCCCTTGATCGCAAACTGGATGCCGACGATAGTCATAGACCAAGCCTTGGCCTTTGCCACCGTGAGCGGTGCCGCAGGGGCAGCGATCAGCACTACGATCGTAAGCATGTGGGCAAAAAGACCGTAAAACCCTACCCCTTCTTTTCTTCTTTTACCGCTTTTCTGTATCCATGCGTGAATCCCGCGTCATACACCTTGGAATATTCGTACTTTGCAGGCGCAATCACCTCTCCTACGATTATCAGCGCGGTCTTGATTATCCTCGCTTCCCTAGTCTTCCTAGCAATGTCGCCAAGTGTTCCCTTGATTATTTTCTCGTCGTCCCAGGTCGCTCTGTAGACAACAGCTGCAGGTGTCTTTTCCGTGTAGGTGCCCCCCTTTAGCAGCTCCTTGACCACGTCGCCTATGAGGTGCACGCTAAGGTAGAACGCCATCGTGGCGCCGTGCCTTGCTAGCTCGGCTATTGATTCGCGGTCTGGCACCGGCGTCCTGAGCTCGGCCCTCGTCACTATCAGGGTCTGCGTTATGCCTGGTAGCGTCAGCTCAAGGTTGAGGTCGGCCGCTGCGCCCAGTATCGCGGTAACGCCGGGGACCACCTTGCATTTTATACCGTCAGCCTCAAGCTTGTCTATCTGCTCCCTGATCGTGCTGAAAAGAGCTGGGTCGCCGTCGTGGAACCTTATCGCTAGCTTGCCCTCATTTGCAGAGTCGCGCAAAATCTGGTAGATTTTTTCCCTGTCAATGACGGCAGCGTCGTACAGCTTTGCGTCATTCCTTGCGTATTCTAGGTTCTTTGGGTTAAAGAGTGAGCCGGAGTAAATGATTACGTCTGCCTGCTCTACCAGCTTTTTCGCCTTGAGCGTGATAAGTTCAGGGTCGCCAGGCCCAGAGCCCACGAAATAGACGATCTTAATCTCTGGCATTTTTCTTTGCCACCATAATGGAAAAGTACTTCTCAGTCGGGCCCTTTTTGCCGCGAAGCTCTGATAATTTTTTCATTTCAAGTATCTCGCCTTCTTCCGAAACATCTTGGGCTATCGCAATGTTCGCGCTGTCAGGAAAGCCTGACTCGCCCAGCATCTCAATTACGCTGTCAAAGTAGCGCCCGTCCTTCAGGAAAATGACCGTGTCGCACGCATTTGCTGTGCGCCTGACCCTGTCCATGTCGTAGCACGCCGGCACTATGGCAACTGTCTCTTCGCCCTCTGCCAGGCTTATGCCTGCCTTTGCAGCGATGGCAAACATGGACGCGACGCCGGGGACGATTTCAATTTCAATGTCTGCATGATTCTTTTTCAGCTCGCGGTGGACATAGATCCAGGTGCTGTATAACGCAGGGTCGCCCACCGTAAGGTAGACCACTTTTTTGCCGGACCTGACCGCAGCCGCGATATCGTCGGCGTTCCTCTTCCAGTAGTCCTTGAGCGACTCCTTGTCCTTGACCATGGGGAAGACAAGGTTGGCCGTTTTCGCCGACTTGCTCACGTATTTTTCAACAACTGAAAGCGCGATGCTCGGCTTGCCTTCTCTTGCGGTAGGCGCAAATATGACCTCTGCGCTCTCTATCAGGTTCACGGCTCGCACAGTAAGAAGCTCGGGGTCGCCGGGTCCGCAGCCCACACAGAACAGCTTCATGGATTGCTGCACCCTCTCACGGCAATTTAAGGGTACAGTTGCTCGCCCGTGTAGCGGTCGATTATTTTGATCGCCTTGGTCGGGCATGTCGCTGCCGCGGCATATATCTTCTCATAGTCGGCGCAGGTCTCGCACTCGACCCTCGCCTTTGGGTTGACCCTCTTGTTCTTTTCAACAACAAAGACCTTTGGCGCCAGCGTTTCGCAGCTGCCAAATGCCATGCACAACGACGGCTCGACAACGATGTGGAACCGGCCCTTTGGCGTGTCAAGGAAATATGGCCCGTTGAAAAAGTCAGCAACCACGCTTTCGTTCGCGGTTTTCCACGCCTCAGGGGTTGCTCGCACCGGCTCCGGCTCGTACGCAGGCTCGGGCTCCGGCATAGTATCAAACTCCATCCTGTCGTACTGCGATCTTTTTGTTTCGTCAGACAACACTTCAAACGCGGCGTTTATCTTTTTGATCATCTCTTCAGCTAGGGCAGAATTGTTCCTGTCAGGGTGGTATTCTCGCGCAAGCCGCCGGTAGGTGCGTCTGATTTCCTTGTAGCTTGCCTTTTCCGAAACGTCGAGACATGCATAGTAGCCCTTGCTGTCGGTCAAGAATGAACACTGTGGGTCAAATCAACTATTATGTGTTATTCCAATCTGTCAGCGGAGGTAAAAGCTGCAATTGAGAGTGCCGGATCACGCAGTGTGGCTTAACATATCGCTAGCGATATTTCAGCATGATTTTGGGCAAATTCCATCAAAAAGAACAAGCTTAAGAACAAGTGCTTATCAATGCTAGACGTATGGCAAAAGCCAAAGCCAAAAGCAAGGGAAAGAAGGGAAAGCAAGCCAAGCTCTCAAGGGGAAAGAGGAAGGGGGGCGCCAAGAAAAAGAAGGCGGCCAAGCGAAAAGGCGCCAAGAAAAAGAAGGCGGCCAAGCGAAAGGCAGCGCCAAGGCCGCGGGTAACCCGTGCAGAGCCAGCGTCTGCTCCTGCGGCATTCACTGAAATTGCGCCGGAAGAAATAACGTCGTCCGTGCCGGAAACGCCCGAAGAGCCAATGGGATCGACTGAATCCATGGGGACTGGCGACAGCGGGTTCACATCGACCGACGACAGCAGCAACACGTCAATGTAATAGCTGGAAAAACGCCTATTGTATTGGGGGCTGCAGACGCGACTATCTCAATATAGAGGCTCTTTACATTTTTGACAACCACTATTGTTTAATATTTTTCTAGTTCATCACGCGCGGAATGGTGAAACAAAGCTCTTAAAATTAGTCGCGGGAGCGCTCGCCCTGCTGTTGCGGGTTCCAGCTCTGGCCGGAACCAACATACAGGCCTCAGACGCGGCGACGTCGGCTTGAGCCATGGTTCTCCTCTACACATACCAGGGGGGACGTGGGACTCAGTCATAGAGACAAAGAATGATCACCCAGACGTGCCGATTGCCGCCATTGTCAACCCGGCCAGTGGCTCTGGAGGATCAAAGGACTCTAACTGCATATCCGGCATAGGCAAACTGAAGGATGCCGGCGTCATCGTGCTTGGCTACGTTTCTACTGCCTACTACAGGCAGTAAACATGCACTTTTTATGCGAATCCCATTATATGGGATCCACCCGAGCAACAGGCGTATGAGCGATTTTCCAAAGGCCGGCTTTGCCAGGCTTCTGAAATTCTTTGATACCAATACTGATGACGTTGTCAAGCTTACAAGGGCCTTTGGGCTTGCCACCAAGGTCCACATGGGCGAGCTTTTGAACAAGAGCGAGTCGTACATCAACCACCCGCTGAGGGTTGCCCTTATTCTGGTAGAGGAGCTCCAGATGCATGATGTCGATCTTGCATGCGCCGCCCTCCTTCACGGCGCTTCAGAAAACATACAGGAGGCTGAGCTAAGAGAATACGGCGAGCGCGTCTATTCTCTCGTTCGCGGTGCCGCCGGCAAGGCTAGCGCTGAGGAGCAGTTTGCTGCCATTTCCAAGGCGCCCAAGGACGTGAAATACATCAAGCTCGCCGAGCGGCTGGACAGCGCGCGGTCAATGAAGAACCAGGCATTCAGGGACAAGATGATAAGGTTCAAGGACGAAACGGAAAGGTATGTTGTCCCAATCGCGACTGCGATTGACGACAGGCTAGCGTTCAAGCTTTCAGTCGCGCTCTACGAGCTGAAATAACTATCGGTGCTCACAACTGCCATCCGACCCGACCTTGTGCTTGACCCAGTGCTTGCCGCAGCCGATCATCCAATGCTCAGTGCACCCGCAGATCGGGCAGCGCTTTAGCTTCTCTCCTTCTTCCATGCCTTGATGTAGCTCTGGCGGCTATTTGAGGTTACATCTTCTTTCACATTTATCTCGCATTATGATCATTGATGTTATGATGACAAATCCACGTCATGCCAGGCATGAAGAAAACCCTGCGGCGAGGAGAGAGTAGAAGAGGAAGGCTCTGCGGCAAATAATAGCCCTCGCTGCCATTCTCGGAGTCGTGCTTGCCGCGACGACCTATCTGCTCCAGCCGATCTTTCCAGACCTCTTTCCAGACC
>JAHEZV010000056.1 GCA_023250885.1 Nitrososphaera sp.
GTCGCGATCTGGCCGTTGCCGGCGAACCACGACTCGATCATCTCAAAGCTCCACACGTCATCAGGTATCAATATTACGGAATAGTAATTTGCAAGGTGGGAATACCGCGTTACCTCGAACAGGTCAATCGCAGGGTTTGCCTCGTTCTCCCTTGCCAGCCTGCCTGATATATTGTCGTCTGTCGCGGAAATGCTCCACCGGGTTGGCACCAGCGTGCGGTTCTTTTTCAACCCGAGCATCCCCACGCTGAGCACCTTGTGGATGCTACTCACTTCCACTCCGCTCCGGTACAGCTCCATGATCGCGTCAGAGGCGCGCAGTTCGGTGTCGTAATGGGCCGACTCAATCCGCTGGTCGGCAGAAAGCGACCATGCCTTGAATGTCTTCAAGGGGGCGGCCGGCCCGAATGGCGCGGCTTCGGCGTTGAGGCTGACTTCTTTTTCCAGCTCAATGTCCGCAAGTGGCTTTTTTTCAAACGTCGCTTCGCTTTCGGTAGGGCGCTCTGACATTGCCAGCTCCTGCATGTTTTCCAGATAGCGGCCGGAAATGTCGTGCACGTTCATGCTGAATGTTCCGCGAACGAGCGACAACCGGTAGTTTGCAATCTCTTCGATGCTCTTGCCAGCCCACAGCTCGGTCCTGTCAAGTATGGTTGTGTCGCCGTGCAGCAGCGGAATCATTGGTCCTACCCTGACCTTTGGGTAACCGTAGCGGCCGACAAACACGGACGGTGGGCTTGAGCCATCAATGGCGTCGAGGGCAAGCTTAGCTGAATTTGCCTTGAGAAACTGTATCCAGTTCCGCTCGAGCCTCTTCTTTATGTCGGCTGGCGACGACAATGATGACAATTGCCGGACGTAGCATTTATAGCATTATCAGATCACCCATGATTTCGCTATTGCCTCATAGAGGAGATCGCTAGATGGATCCGGTGGACAAGGCCGTTCTTGCCGCGCTATACGCTAGCACACTGGACCCTTCCGTTCCGGCGTATGACAGGCTCAAGGCAAGGCTGGCGCTGAGCCTGGAATTTTACAATTCCAAGGTGAGCCATCTTGGCAAGATGGGCCTTGTGGAAAAGTCCGATCCAAGCAAGCTGACGTTTATCGGCCGCGATGCGCTCAAGGTGGTGCTCGTTGGAGGAGTGTTTGACCTCATCCACCCAGGCCACATCCACACGCTCAAAGCCGCAAAGGCAGAAGGTGATGTGCTCGTAGTGGTCGTTGCAAGGCAGTCAACTGCGCAGAAGATAAAAAAGGACAGAAAGATCTACCATGACGAAAGCCTCCGCAAGGAGCTGGTATCTTCATTGAACTTTGTAGACCTCGTCCTGATCGGCAGGGAGGGAACGCTTTATGATACGGTAGAATACGTAAAGCCGAATGTCATTGCTCTTGGCTACGATCAGGCGCACAGCGAAAAAGATGTGGCAGAGAACTGCAAAAAGCGCAACCTCAACGTGCACGTGATAAGATTGTCGACTCCGATACCCGGCTCCAAGAGTTCAAAGTTGAAAGAAGAGCTGGGCGACTCTATTTACGGCATCTGACCAAGCTGGACCTGCACCTTTATCCTGTCGCCGTTCTTGATGCCTGTTGCATTCTTGATTGACGCCGGCGCTATCACTTCAAGCATGCTGTCGTCATAGTGCGTCCGCTCGAGCACCAGCACTGCGGCAGAGTCCACTGCGCCATCGTTTATCAAAGCCTTATAGCACTTGACCCAGCCGTAGGTGCGCGTGCCGTCGCTAAAGCCGGATATAAATATCGACGGGTGCTTGCCAAGCTCGCGCCTGGCGTTCATGAAAATCTGGTCTGTGAGCCGGACGTTGAGCGTGCCGGCGTACGGTTCATAACCCAGTTTTTCCTTGAACTGCTTCCTGTAGCCTTCAAGCGACATGTAGTAGGCGCCCTCCCCCATTCCTGAAACCACTCTGCCTTCAAAATCTATGGCGGCCGGCGCCGACTCGAGTGCTGCCCTGAGAGAGGAAAAAAGACCCCGTATTTCAGAGTAGCCCTTGTCCGTGACTTTAACTGCAAACTTTTGCCCTTTCTTTACGCGCTCGATGTAGCCGGAATTTTCCAGGTCAAGCAGGTGTTTTGACACGGCCTGCTGCGACCTGCCGATGCTCTTGCCAAGCTCCGTAGTCGTGATTTCGACAAAATTGTGGCGGGCTCCCTTTGACAGGAGTTCCACTATGGTCAATATGTGCTGAAGCTTGATCTCGGGCATTATCGCTAGTTGCTTATCCCAATGTCGCCAAAGGTCCTGACGCGAATGTCTCCCGGTTTTTTCAGCTCTGTCGTCCTGTGGCCTACGATATATTCAATGCCTGCCTTGTCGGCTGCGTCTACTAGCCTCTGGGTGACGATGCCGTCAATCACCAGCAGCTTGCCGCCCTCAGCGCTGTCAAGCCTCTTGATGACTTCTGACACTTGGACCTTGAGCAGCTTGTTCAAAGAACCGTCAAGAATTACTGCTTCGAGCGTCTCGTTTATCTGAGGGTAGACATCGCGAATGGCGGTGAGTATTTCGGGGCGGTCCTCGGCAATAACTTCTTTAGACGGCTGCGCGGGCATGGACACGGACATGGACACGGGCACGGGTGCAGGCTCGTGGAGCTGCGGCGGCGATGCGCGGTATTCCTCGCGAGGCTCTCGCTCCCTGTCTCTGCGCGAGTGCCTTCTGTCACGCTCACGATCGTGGTGCGCATGCACCGGCTGAGCGGATGGCGCCTCAGCTGAAAGCGCGTCCTTTAGAATCTCGGCTATCTCTATCGGCGTGCATTCCTCGACTTCCCTTCCTGTCGGGGCCCTGAGCACCTTGTCTATCTTGACCAGCCCGTGCAGCTCTTTCAGGATAAGGTCGCCTGCCCTATCTCCGTCCAAGAACGCGACGACGCGCTTGCCCTCTGTGAGCTTTGTCACGGTCTCGTCAATGCGTGCACCCTCTATTGCAATGGCGTTGTCAAACCCCGCGCGGAGCAGGTTAATGACGTCGGCCCTGCCTTCAACCAGTATTATCCAGTCGGAATCGAAAACCCCAGTGCCGCACGCAAGTTGAGCCTTGCCAAAGCTAGTGAGCTTGCCCGGCTTGCTTGCGTCATAGACATCCTTGAGCATTTCTTCTCCTTCGCTTATTGTCTTGGTAGCCCAGTCCTGCACTATCTTTTTTGCGCGATCAACAATGACCTTCTTCTTGATAGCCCGTATGTCGTCGATCCCCATCAAATTGAACTTGGCCTGGAACGGCCCCACCTTGTCGATGCTCTCTATGGCTGCAGCGATTAGCGCAGCGGTAGAGATATCAGTGCTCATTGGTATCAGGGCGTCTCCCTTTGCCATGCTGCCTTTTGTTTCGACGTTGACTTCGATTCTTCCCACCTTGGATACTTTTTGCAGCTCGTTGAGGTTCATCTCTGGTCCGAGGAGACCTTCGGTCTGTCCAAAAATAGCACCGATAATATCGGCCTTCTCAACCAAACCATCAACTTCAAATTTTAACTTAACATGATATTTCACGATACCTGTGCTAGGCAATTTCTTTCATAACCTCGTAGTTTGTTGGTATGTGAAACAATTTTCTTTGCTTGAATATAAGTGCTTTGTGAACCTTGAGAGAAATGGCCTAGGTGTAAAAGTACAGGTCCTTGCGGCTCCCGGTTATGCCTGACAGGCGCGGCGCATAGGTCACAAGGTCCTCGACATGCCTCATCTTGCCCTTCGTTATCTTGGCAAGGGCCCTCTTGTAGGAAAGGCTGACGTTGTGCCTGCGGGATTGCAGCTGCGACACTAGCCGACTCGTGAGGTACTTGCCAGTCCTGTCCATGTCAAGGAGCAGGATTATCTTTTTGCCCGCGCTGTCGTGGCTGTCGAGAAAGTCTGCAATGCCTTTAAAGTGATGGAAGACTGCAGGGCTGCCAGTGAATCCAACCTTCGAGAGTGCCTCTGCGTCCCGCTTGCCCTCGACGACGATGACGGAGCCTTTCTTGGATTCTTCGTTGAGCATGCTGATAAAACTGCGCAGCCGTTCGACCGTCCCGTCGTCACGGGCGTTGTATTGGTAGCCCATCCGCCAGCTGTTGTGTAGCGCTTGTGGCATTTAACATTTTTGCCCTCACATGGCATAAATATGCTGTATAAGGATGTCAGTTGTTGCAGCGAAGGATACTGTCCGTGCAGAACATTGCGTGCGAGATTCTTGGCACGCTCGAGCAGATGTTTAGAAATGATGGTTTTGAAATAGAAACGATCGATGCGCAGAGCGATCCCGTGCCTTCTAGCTCCGTGGGCTACGACGCCATAGTGATCCTAGGAGGCCCAATGGCAGTCTATGACAGCCTGCCTTACCTTCAGCGGGAGCAGGACCTCATTAGGGACGGCATCAAGAACAACACGCCAGTCCTCGGCGTCTGCCTTGGATCGCAACTCATCGCGCAGGCCGCCGGCGGTCGGGTCTACAAGGGCAAGGAGAAGGAGATAGGGTGGCATGACGTGTACGTGACTCCGGCCAGCAGCAACGACATCTTCAGGGGTGTCACAGACAGGACGATGAGAGTGTTCCAGTGGCACGGCGATACGTACGACCTGCCTGCCAACGCAAAGATTCTTGCGTACTCTGACCTCTACCCGCAGGCGTTCAGGATCGGGTCAGCGGTCGGCATCCAGTTCCACCTTGAAGTCGACAGGCTCCTCATCGAGTCGTGGATCCAGGAGTACAGAGCGGAGGTAAGTGCTGAAAAGATAAAGCTCGAAAGCATACTGCCGGCCCCGGGCGACGTCGAGCAGCTGGCTGCCAGGTGCAGGCTCGCATACAGCAACTTTTCCAGAGTCTTGAAATAGACACATGCGTGCGCTTCCAGTCCAGAAACTCCGCAAAAATTAGTTCTTTTATACCCGCTATTAGTGATCGAGCTTGAGGTAACTATATAGGAAGCTGAACGGGCTTTTGTCTCAATATGGCCAACGAGAAGGTCCAAAAGATCTTTAATGACGTTTATTCGACAAAGGAGAAGGTAATCACAGAAGAGCTCGCTAAACAGGTTTTGACAGAATACGGAGTGAAGGTACCGAAGTACGCGCTCGTCAAAAGCGCGGACGAAGCCGGCAGGCAGGCGCAGGTGGTGGGCTTTCCGCTTGTAGCCAAGATAGTGTCGCCCCAGATCCTGCACAAGACCGAGGTAAAGGGTGTCAAGGTAGGCCTCCAGAACGAGACTGCCGCCAAGGAGACGTTCAACGATATGTACGGCAGGCTGAGCAAGCAGTACAATGTAAAGGGAGTGCTGCTCGAAAAGATGGCGACTTCTGGTGGCATCGAGCTCATCGTAGGGTTGCAGAACGATTCGCAGTTCGGGCCGATCATAATGGCTGGCATCGGCGGCATCTACACCGAAGTGTTCAAGGACGTGTCCTTCAGGGTTCTCCCGATAACAAATGAAGATGCGATCAGCATGATAGAGGACCTGAAGGGGAACAAGATCCTGAAGGGCTTCCGCGGCATGCCAGCAGTCAACATGGATATGCTCGCAACAGCGCTTGTAAACATCGGCAAGTTCGGCACCGAAATGGCGCCGTACTACGAAAGCATTGACTTCAACCCGGTAATATTTTACGAAAACGACTACGTGGTGGTCGACGCGAAGATCCTCCTGCGTGAAAAGCCCGACCTGGAAATCATTTCAAAGGCGAGGCCAGACTCTGAATACATGAGCCTATTCTTCAATGCAGAGTCAATTGCGCTCATTGGCGCTTCGCCTGAAGCCGGCAAAGTGGGCAACTCGGTCCTCGAGAGCATGGTGAAGCACGACTACAAGGGCAAGGTGTATCCGGTCAACGCAAAGGGCTACCCGGAAATCATGGGCATCAAGGCGTACAAAAGCCTTGACGACATTTCAGAGAAGATCGACCTTGTCGTCGTCACCGTCGACCTGAAATTCGTGCCGGATCTGCTAAAGTCGGCGGCAAAGAAGGGCATACACAACTTTGTCGTGATCTCTGGTGGAGGCAAGGAGCTCGGAGGCGAGCGTGCCGATATTGAAGCGCAGATAAAAGATCTGTCAAGGCAGCTTCGCATCAGGATAATCGGGCCCAACTGCATCGGCATGTTCAACGGCGAGAACCGCCTTGACTGTGCGTTCCAGGGCCATGCAAGGATGCTGCGCCCCAAGAACGGCAACGTCGCGTTCCTGTCGCAGAGCGGCACAGTCGGAATTGCGTTCATGGAGAGCTCTGACACCTTTGGCATGAGCAAGATGATATCGTATGGAAACAGGTCGGACGTCGACGAGGCGGACATGATCTGGTACCTTTCAGAAGACCCGCACACAAAGGTCGTCGGCCTTTACGTTGAGGGCCTCGGCGACGGCCGCAAGTTCATGAACACTGCAATGAAGGTTATCAAAGAGCGCGGCAAGCCGATTGTAGTTTTCAAGAACGGCAGGAGCGTAAGGGGAGCCAAGCAGGCCGCGTCGCACACAGGATCGCTTGGCGGCTCGTACGGAGTCGTCAAGGGCGCGCTCGACCAGGCAGGCATCATTTCAGTCGACAGCTATGAAGAGCTGACCGCGGCGCTCAAGGCTCTGACGTGGCAGCCGGTGCCAAAGGGTGGTAGGGTGGCAATGGTCACAAACGGCGCCGGCCCGATCATTGCGGCAATCGACCACTTTGAGAGGCTGGGACTACAGGTGGCAGAGCTGACCGAGCAGAGCAAGAAGTCGCTCAGGGAACACTACCCGCCGACTTATGTCATCCAGAGCGGCAACCCGTGCGACATCACCGGCTCTGCAAATGCGGACGACTATCGATTCGCAATACAGACGTACATGGACGATCCGAACGTGGACATCGTCATGCCGTGGTTTGTCTTCCAGGACGACCCTCTTGAAGAAACTATCGTCGACGTGCTGGCGTCGTTCCAGAAGCAAAAGAAAAAGCCGATGCTGATCGGAGCGATGGGAGGCCCGTTCACGAAAAAGATATCGCAGCGCATCGAGGACGCAAACGTGCCGGTGTACCTCTCTGTCACAGAGTGGGTCACTGCGGGAAGCGCGATGGCAAAGTGGGCGAGGGTAAGCGGCAAAGTTTCAAAGTAACCCTTCCTCCTTTTGGTTTAAATTAGCTTTTGCACCCAGCTGTATCGTTGCAGAACCCGTCAGTCGAGATGCGCCGGGCTTTTGGATTTCTCTTTGTATGCGTATCGATAGCAGTCGGGGCAGCTTCCGTCATAAGCGAGCTTGCATACATCAACAACCTTCCGCTCTATTACCTCGCCATCATCTGGCTAGGCAGCTTTGGCGCGGTGTTTGGAGCAGGCGCTCCAAAGTTCCGCAAGGTCGCGCCGGCGATCCGTGGCAGGATGAAGACAAGCGTAAAATGGCCATTCAGCGCAAAGGCGGTAAATGGCATTTGCTGGGCAGGACCGTTTGCAGCAATCGGCGCGTTCCCATCATTCTACCAGTACCTTATCCTTTTGGGCATCGGGCTTGGCAACCTATCGACCTATTTTCTGATCAAAAAGTACAGCAACGCGGATAACCGCGAACAGCTGATAGTCGCGGTGATTTCTCTAGCCGCTGTGCCTGTCGCAGTGATTATCGACAGCTCGCTCTTTGCTAGGCACCAGGACATCGCGGCGATGCTGTCAAGGATTTTGATCGCAATCGCGTACGCAGCGGGCGGCGCGTTTGCCTTGTTTGGAGGAAAAGCGGGCCCGGTGGGCTTCGATCCCACGACTTCCGGCTCTCTTCAATAGAATTTAGAAGGCAGGCGCTCTATCCATGCTGAGCTACGAGCCCGCTCAGAAACTGTTTGCCAACAGTCTGCATGCGCAACAGAAGGGCGATCCGATCCTTTATAAAATGTTTATTGGATGCTGCCCTTTGCGCCAGACAGCCAGTTGTCGACCGCGCCTAGGTTTATCCCATTTTCCGGATATAACGAATGTTAATTATTCGGTCATGAATGTAAAATTCATATAAATATAATATAATTAGTGTAAATCCCATACCAAGAAACTATAATAGCCAGCCGAGGAATTTTACAGATGTTATCAAGTGAAAGTTTAATGGCTGAAAATAACAAGGACCTGCAGGGGTTTACACAAGAACAGATGAACAAGATGTTCAATTTTTGGACGGACGTCATGAAGCTGCCGACGATCGGCCCGATGTACGCTTTTTCAAAGGACGTCAGCTTGTACGCAAACGACTTTGTCAGCCTTGGAAAGGTGATGGCCGAGCTCAAGACAAACATGGACAGCTACTGGGCGCTTGTGAGCACCACCTACACAAGAGCTATGAAGGAAACGATGGAGCGAGCTCCAAAGCAGCTTCTGACAAAGGACGATTTTGAAAATTATAGGCGCGCAGCGATAGAGGCGTTTGAAGACGCTTTCACGGGGTTGTTTGCGTCGCCGGAATTCTCTGCCGTCTACGGCAAGCAGTTTAGCAGCCAGCTGGACGTATCAAGGGCAATCCAGGGCATCGCGGAAAAGAATTCGAAGATGCTCAACCTGCCCACGAGGAGCGAAGTTGACGATATTCTGAAGGATGTTGCCGAGCTGAAAAGGAGCGTACGCGATTTGAAAAGGAATTTGGAGATAAACGATGACCAAGCAAGAGCAGCGACCTGACCAGAAGCATGAGGTCCAACCGCCTAACGATCAGGCGAAGGAAGCAAAGAAAGAGCCAACGGTCGCCGAAGAGGTCAAGGAAGCCTACCGCAAGCTGGAAAAGGCAAAGAACATCCTTCACACGGCCGGCGACATCGAAGTCGGCCAGACCCCCCACGAAGTCTTGGCGGAGACGAGGGCGTACAGGCTCCTTCACTACCAGCAGATGGTCAGCAAGACTGCCAAGACGCCGATACTTGTCGTTTATGCTCTTATCAACAGGTCGTACGTGCTTGATCTGCAGTCCGACAAGAGCTGGGTTCGCAGCCTGCTTAGCCAGGGCTTTGACGTCTACATGATTGACTGGAAGACCCCGACAGCGGCAGACAAGTACGTGACCTTTGACGACTATGTCAACTGCTACATAGACGACTGCGTCAACACGGTCCTGAAGAAGGCCAAGGTGGACAAGCTGACGCTGCACGGCTACTGCATGGGAGCTACCATGTCGACTATGTATACAACGCTGCATCAGGAAAAGGTGAGGAACCTTGCGGTCATTGCGCCTGTCGTTGACACCGAGAAGGACACTACTGTAATCGGCAACCTTGCAAAGAACATGGACGTAGACAAGATGGTGAGCGTCATCGGCAACCTGCCTTCCGAGCAGCTGTACGCGTGCTATTCCGCACTCAAGCCGTTCAAGCAGGGCGTGAACAAGTACTTCAACCTTGTCCAGAATATCGATAACGAGCAGTTTGTCGGCAACTTTTTGCGGATCGAAAAGTGGCTGTACGACACGCCGCCGATAGCGGGGGAAACGTTCAGGCAGTGGATATCCGACATTTACCAGAAGAACCTGTTCGTGAAAAACGAGCTGAAGCTTCGTGGCGAGTTGATCGATCTGTCAAAGATTAAGGTGCCGCTGCTCAACATCATAGCAGACGAGGATCACCTTGTGTCGCCCCAGTGCAGCGCACCCCTTAACGACGTGGTGTCAAGCACAGACAAGCGCCTCATGAGGTTCCACACCGGCCACGTAGGGCTCATAGCCAGCCTTTACTCGCAGAACAACGTTCTGCCAAAGGTGGGGCAGTGGATCAAGGCAAGATCGCAGTAGATAAGCATACTCTGGATTTTATTTTTAATTCCCTGATCCACTTGAGGGTATGAGCAATAAACTCTGGTCATATTTTGATTAATAGCATACATAACAAGAATTCATAGCCCTAGCGAATTTGGCCTGTCTTTCCAATTGTGCATCAGTTAGTACGTAGCTATTGATAGATAAGAGTCCGCGAATCTATTTGAGCTTGCTTTATTTGTGAAACAAAAAAAGGAAAGTTGATTGCATCCACTATTACTACTACTACTATTGCTATTGTCCTTGTTGCTGCGCTCTGAATTCATCAAGCGTGGGCAGCGTTACGACCAGCTGTCCCT
>JAHEZV010000057.1 GCA_023250885.1 Nitrososphaera sp.
TACTTGTAATGGATGTACTGGACTTCACAGGAAATGGATACTATCTTTTAAAGACGATGAACGAATGATCCATCGAGACTTTGGAGGTCAATTATTCCGTTTTAGAATCTTTCCATGGATATATTGCATATAGGAGGGACGTTTGGATACTATTTACGAATGGTTACCGACGGGCTGATAGGCAAGCTCCTCACTTCAGGTATAGCAGAGAAGTTGACAGAGGAAATCAAGTTCACTAATAGGTTCCTTGTGCATGTGGCCCTTTACAGCAAATACATCCGCAGCAAGGGAGCATCAGTCAATTCATGGCGGGAGATGCTCGGGGCGTTCGATCCGACGTTGATTTCATTTGCGTTTCGCCTTTCAGATTATCTGCTTTACCTTCAGATTCAGAACTCCATCGTGGTGGTAGAGCTCGCCCACAACCATGAATTCCGCGCCTGCCTTCAAAAGCTCCCTTGGACCCTCATAGTCGTACGGGTTCAGCCTTGCTGTCCATTTCTTGTTAATCATGACTAGCGCTTTTCCCTGCATGACCTTTTCAACATGGACCGAGAAGGTTTCACCGGCTTCCTTACTGATGTTCTCTGCAAGCACCAGTGTGCCTTCGCCCCGCCAGGCCATTCTCTTCAGCTTCTCCAGCTTTTTTAGCGCGGCATTCAGCACGGGGTACTCGAGGGAAAGGTCTTCGCGGAGAAGATCGACATCAGCCCCCATGCTCCCTGCCTTTGCTAGCTCTAGATGTATGCGCCGCGCTGCTCTGTCGACTTGCCTCCTGAACGCACCTGTCAGCATCTCCTCTTCCAGAGAGATGGCCCTTTGCCTCAGCTCGGCTGCCCGCGTTTGAACTTTGGCCTCGGTTTCCATCTCTGTGCTTTCTCCTCCACCTGCTTGTTCTTCTTCTATTACCACTGCCCTCCCCAACCGTTCCTCCACCCTTGCCCTCAGACTGTCAAGAGCTGAGAGTTCCCCTGGTGTCATGCGATTTGGCTCGAGAAATGCCCTATTGAAGGGCCTGAGCACCGTTTTTATGTCAGAGAGCGACTCTTTCATTTTCTCCACGCGTCTCTTGCTAGCATATAGGTGGCGTGTATCGATAGTATCTGTAGCTGCTAGTATAACTACAGAGCCGGCTGTTTTTCTTCCGGTTCTACCCCTTCTCTGAATATATCTAATTTCACTTGGGATCGGTTCGTGGAATATGACAAGGTCTACTTCCGGGATGTCCAATCCCTCTTCAGCTATGGATGTCGCCACCAGCACATTGAATTCGCCATCTCTGAATGATTCCAGGATTCGTGCCTGTTCGTCCTGTTTCATTCCCGCATCTCCTTGCCTTCTGGCTTGACCTACGAATCGCGACGCCTTGATGCCATTTCGCGACAAGAGATCTACAATATGCCTTGCCGTATCCCGGTACTGAGTAAACACAAGAATTCTCTTCTCCGGGGCGTTGGCGTTGGCGTTCGCGTTCGCGTTGGCGATGGCTGTGGTTCCAACCAACATTATTGTAGGATCAGAAGAGGCCTTATTGATCGCACATGATTTCGTGTTATCATGGTGAGTACTATTATATTCCATCACAAGTTCCATGATACGCTCGATCTTTGGATGTTCTATGCTCAAATTCTTTATCAACGTCTTTATCTCGATTATCCTGGGATCCTTCAAAAGAGATGCATGGGCTTTTCCTCCCTCCTCCGCTATCCTGTCAAAGAATGCCTTAAGAGAGTAGGAGCCTTGACTTTCAATTAATTCAAGGCAGTACATTAGCGTAAGTGCCGATGACTGGTTCATTATTGCAACGAATATGGGCCCTCTTTGTTCCTCCATTGTAAGCTCTAGACGATAACGGAGTGCTTCACCTGTTTCTATCAGGTCCCTTTTGAATATCCAATTTACATTGTTCTTCTTTCCTAACAGCCCTCTCTGAATAAGCCACCTTAGTTTTTCGTCAAGCATGGACCTGAGTGTTGAGGCAAAGTATCGATATTCTTCGGGAAGGTCAAACCATTCCCACTTGACATCTATCGGATTCACATAGGGTTTTACATCGCTGTCTTCTTCACTCCTGTACTCCACATGTTCAATCGATAAATTGTCACACACTTCTTGCATCTTCTTCCTTTCAGCTCCGGGACTGGCTGTCATTGCAAGAATTATGGGATGCAATGATTGGCCGATATATTCTCTTGCGATTGCAGTGTATGCATATTCCTTTACAGCTCTATGAGCCTCGTCAAAGATAAGTAGGATGAAATCTTTTACGTGCAGCCTTCCCTCATCGAGATCATTTCTAACAACTTCCGGAGTGGCAAAAACAAGTCTGACATCTCTTTTGTCCCAAACTGCCCTTCTAGCCTCTGGCACCGTTTTGCCTGTTACAATTGCAATCTGTTCCTCAGGAATCTTTAGGACAGAGGAAAAGGATTTCAGATGTTGCGATACCAGCGGACGTGTGGGAGCCATCATCAACACACGTTTATCTTTGTAATTGTAGAGCATGTCTGCGCATGCAAGGGCAGCTATCACCGTTTTGCCAAGGGCTGTTGGCAGGATCACTAAAGTGTTCTTGCAGTTTGCAGAATCGGCTATGTTCTTCTGGTACAGTCTGTACTCGATAGTTCTTTCCCATACAAGGGGATGCGTTACATATGATAGCGATTTTACTTCAGTCAACATTATTCACGATTGCAACGGTATCTTTCTTACTTTCTTACTTTCTTTCTTTGTTTCCTGATTGTCACAGAGCTTTTCAAATATTTAAAACAAATCCACTTCGGGGCAGGAAGAAATGGGCAGCTTACTAACCCACTGTTTGGGTGAGTGGTCCGCCGGCCCCGAAGCATGCGGCACCTGCTCTAGCAGCCATTTTACCAATGATTGTACTGCCATCGGTGTCATAGAGCGTGATAGCAGTGTTCGCTTCTCTTGTCATTCGTAATTAGAAAGCCGCCATAAATCATAAAGAATTTCCAAGCGAAGCATAGCTTTCCTTCCACATTGATATCTAACATGTAAACCATTTCAAATACGACTATCATCGATGCTTTCTCTATAACATACTCTCAACATACACTTTCGATAACGTAATCCATCATTGCGCTTGTAATTCTTGAAGCTTTTTATAATAGTTAGACGTGTATAACTCGCATGAATACCCGTGTAAGGCTGAAAGTTTGGGGCAATTCGCTTGGCGTCATAATACCAAAGGAAATTGTAAATCAGATAGGCCTTAGGGAAGGTGAAGAAGTAGAAATATCTGTACGGCCAGTGACGGATATCAAGCGCCTCTTTGGCAGGTATCCAACCGGTAGTGCACAGAAGGGTAAAGACGAGATGAGGGCAGGATGGCGCGACAATGACGACGTCAACCACTAGATATTTCTACGATAGTTATGCCGTCATAGAGTACTTGAATGGAAACCAGAAGTATAGGCATTACATTGAAGATGCCGATGGAGTGCTTACAAAGTTAAACCTGATGGAGGTTTACTTCAGAATATTAAAGATAAATGGGCCCGGAGCAGCAAAAGATACGGTCAACTCCTTTTCCAAATACCTGATTGACTTTGACTTGACTGCGATTGCAGGGGCGATGAAGCTCCGTCTTGGCCTCATGAATAAAAAGCATCTTGACATTTCATGTGCAGATGCCCTTGGCTACTTTCTTGCAAAGAAGCTAGAGATCAAATTTCTTACTGGAGATGGAGCCTTCAGGCACCTAGAAAATGTAGAGTTTATTCGATGATCAAATTTGTGATTTGTGGTTTACACAAAGCCATGTCCTTAGCTTCCTGACGAGTCTGTGGTCATGCTCATTATCGGGCATACTTCCTGCTTCATATTTTTGACAGTGTCAATTAATAAATGAGTCAAAAGCTTATCTCATTGCCAATTTTGATGACTCTCTCAATGAAATATGTAGACTAGAAGGTGAATAATGCCTGATTTCGACATAGTCATTAGTATTGTACCATTTATGAGATGACTTCTAGTTTTGTCTAGCCCATCGACATTTCCATCTGCATGAGTTTTTCTATCCTCTTTTCCACTGGAGGATGTGTCGAAAAAAGGTTAGAAATCGAGCTTCCAGATAGTGCAGGGATGATAAAGAAGGCATTCAGCCCTTCCACCTGCCGCAAATCCTTTGTAGGTATTTTCTTCATGTTGCCGCTTATCTTCATTAATGCGCTCGCGAGCTTGGCTGGCTTGCCAGTCATCTGCGCTCCTCCCCTGTCGGCCGCAAATTCCCGATATCGCGAAATCGCCCTAATGATAAGGAAGCTGACAAGCCATGTGAGCAGTGCAACTACTATTATGATAGCCATGGCGCCAGCGCCATTGCCCCTGGATCTTCCTCCACCTCCACCGTATCCATATCCCATCCCTCCGTATAAGCTGAATTGCATCAGATACCATGCCACCGTTGAAAAGAGGCTTGCAAGCGTCAACACCAGAACATCGCGGTTTCTGATGTGGGTAAGTTCGTGTGCAAGCACGCCTTCGAGCTCTTCTGTTTCGAGCAGGTTCAAGAGTCCTTTACTGACACAAACAACGGAGCTTTTGGGACTCTTTCCTGTTGCGAAAGCGTTAGGAATTGTAGCGTTGATGACAGCAATCTTTGGTTTTGGCAAATTAGTCCTGGCCACTATCCTTTCCACAATGTCGTGCAGCTCAGGATACTGTTCTCTTGTTACGATTTTTGCGCCAGAGCTCCAGAGTACTATCTTGTCTGAGAAGTACCACTGGGCAAGAATCATTAGCGAAGCAATGATCGTGATCGGGACAAAGCCAACTCCGGCGTACGCAAGAACGCTAATAAAAATCAGATAAAGCAACGTCAGGATTGCAAAACTTACGATCATCCTGGCAGTCAGCCCTCTGTCTCTCTTCTGCCATGCGGGAGTAATCGAAGGGGTCGTCATGCGATAATCTTCATGAATTATCTGGCATTATCGAAATAAGAAGGTTTATTTCTTTATAACAAACGGAGTAATGATTGCATTGAGTGATCAACTTCCGCCATTAATGCAGAATCGCATTTACCTCTGCTCAAATTTAGCAGATGCAATTTAATTTATATTACGAGTAATTTGCAGTTCTCCAGGTAACGCACAATTGGGCCTAGCAGATCGCATTTCCGTTGTGGTGAAACAGAAGGTGAACGCCCTGCTCGACAGGTACGAGGACCCTCGGGAGGCTCTTGATTATTCTTATACAAAGCAGCTCGAAATGCTGAACAGGCTCCGTAGGAGCATCGTCGAGGTTGTCACCTCAAAGAAGAGGCTTGAAATGCAGAAGCTAAAGCTGATGGACAACGCCCGAACACTGGACGAACAGGCAAGGCGCGCGGTTGACGCTGGAAGGGAAGACCTCGCAAAGCTTGCGCTTGAAAGGAAGAACGCCAACCTTGTGCAGTCTCAGGACTTGAACAAGCAGATAACCGAGATGCAGGCGGAGCAGGAGAAGCTAGAGATGGCTGAAAGGCAGACGTCTACAAAAGTTGAAGAATTCAAGTCAAGAAAAGAAGTAATCAAAGCGCAATATACTGCTGCGGAAGCCTCTGTCAAGATAAAGGAGAGCGTCACAGGAATAACCGAGCAGATGGCAGATGTCCGGATGGCTATGAACAGGGCGGCAGAAAAGACAGAGAAGATGAGGGCAAAATCCCAGGCCATGGACGAAATGATAGATTCTGGCGTCCTGACTGACTATAATTCCAATAAGGATGATATAGAAAGGGAGCTTGAAAAAGTGTCGATAAAGGGTTCCCTTCCCCTACCTTTCGCGGGGGAAATCTTTTATTCCGAAACGGTCATCGCCGGCTGCAAGTGTGCCACCGACGCTGGCGTACCTTCTGCCTGAAAGCGAAACAAAGAAAGATTACAACTGCAAACGCCGTGCTTATTATTCTTGCAGATTTTTCTTTCAGCATTTTCTGCAACAACAAATTGGTTTGACATAAAGCCCAAGGGGGGCGGCTTTTGGAAATTCAAACCAGAAAAAGCCTCTGACGGCACGCTTTTAAGTCGAGGAGATGTACCTGCCTACCTACAATGCTAAAGCGGTGGCTCAAGCCTGCGATAATAGAGACTATACCCATGCTGAGGAGGTCAAAGCCAAAGGTATGGGTGGAAGCCTATGGCTGCTCGGCAAGCATGGCCGATTCTGAAATGATAAGCGGGCTGTTGAAGGGCGCCGGCTATGAAATAGCGAGCAAGCAAAGCGAAAGCGCGCTCAACCTGATAGTCACGTGCTCCGTCAAGGACACGACAGAGCACCGCATGGTCAGCAGGATCAAGGCAATGAGCAAGTCGGGCAAGCCGCTGGTCGTTGCAGGTTGCCTGCCAAAGGCAGACAGGGCAAAGGTTGAAGCATTGAATTCTTCGGCAGGCCTGCTTGGGCCGCACTCGATCGAAAAGGCGGCCCAGGTCGTAGGCTCGGCGCTTGCAGGAAGCAGGCTGGTTGCGCTTGAAGACTCGGCGGCTGACAAGGTAAACATTCCAAGGGTCAGGCTCAACCCCGTGGTCAGCATAGTCGAGATTGCGAGCGGCTGCATGAGCGAATGCACGTTCTGCCAGACAAAGATCGCCAAGGGGTGGCTCCGGAGCTACCGCGTGGGCGACATTATGAGGCAGATCAAGGCTGACCTTGAAGGCGGCTGCAAAGAAGTTTGGCTTTCGTCGACCGACAACGGCTGCTACGGCAAGGACACGGGCACGGATCTTGTCGAGCTTCTCAAGGCATGCGGCTCACTCGGGGGCGATTTCAAGATCCGGCTGGGCATGATGAACCCGATGTACATGCCGGGGATGCTGGACAGGATGGTAGATGTGTTTTGCGGGAATGACAAGCTCTTCCGGTTCCTCCACATCCCCATCGAGAGCGGAAGCGACAGGGTGTTGAGAAAGATGAAGCGCGGCCACACTGTTAAGACGTTTCTGGATGCCGTGCAAGCTTTTCGGCGCAAGATCCCCGAGATGACAATCTCGACAGACATCATCGTGGGTTTCCCGTCAGAAACCGAGGATGATTTCAAAGAAACTCTCGACCTTGTCGAGAGAGCCGAGCCGGACATCGTCAACATTTCGCGCTACGGCGCGAGGCCGGGTACAGAGGCCGCAAAATGGAAGGGCATGAGGATCAGCTCTCAGGTCGCCAAGGAAAGGTCGGAGCGCCTCAGCCTTCTTGCAAAAAAGACTGCAAAGAAGCGCAATTCGCTCTGGCAGGGATGGCAGGGTGAAATAATCGTCGACGAAATGGGCAAGGTTGTGCAGGGCAGGAATTACGCATACAAGCCGGTCGTCGTGTCAAGTCCCTGCAAGGTTTCGCTTGGCGACAGAATGCGCGTCAAAGTTTATGATTTTTCCAACTTTTCGTTAAAGGCAATGATAATTTAGACGAGCTCAACTTTGTTACGCCGCGCGTAGCTTCTGATTAATCACCAAAGCTTTTTAACATGAACCCTGTATGTGTGTGCGGGGAGCTCGGGGGATCAATGGAAGATCTTTTGATCAAGAATCCAGTGCTGCTGGTGGGCATCGGCGGCGCGGGAAGTAAAATCGCTACCGCGGCAAGCGCCGCCCTTGGCTGCAAGTGCCTGTTGATAAGCAATGACAAGAAGGATTTAATCCACAACGAGAAGTGCACTGCCGTTTATGTTGATTCCGGCGAATGGGTTAACCCGTCAAGCCTGAAACTGCGCTCTTTTGTTGAAGCACACCGCAACGAGATGGTGGCTGAAATGAGCGGCTATTCAACCGTCATTGTAGTCTCAAACCTGGCAGGCCGCGCCGGAACTGCGATGGCGCCACTGGTATGCAGGATGGCAAAGGAGTCAAGCACATTAGTCTCGATCGCAATCATGCCCTTCAAGTTTGAGAAGGACCGCATTTTCAATTCCGGCACGGCGTTAAGAAGGGTGCGCGAGGCATCCGACTCGACCATAGTGATGGACAACGACGCATTCCTCGACAACAACCCGGAGCTCTCTCAGGAGGAATGCTTTGGCATCACAAACAGCGCCATAGTGGAGGTTATCACCTCGATCTCTACCCGCACCGTGAGGCCAGCGATGAGCATACTGTGCACGAGCAGGGCAAGCTCCAGCTCAGAGTCTTCGCTCCGGGACTCTGTGGCAATGCTGTATGACACCGTTCCAGACGCAGGCACTGTAAAGCGCGCGATGGTCTACGTAATGGGCGGCGACAGGATCCCTGTCGGGGACCTGAACAAGATTGTAGGCTATGTGCAGGGCATATTCCAGGAGGAAGGCGCGACCGAAGTCGCGATGTCCGCGATGGCCGCCACCGACGGCGTGCGCGTCCACCTTGTCGCGTCCGCTCCCCAAAAGACAAGGTTTGACCGCTACGATCCACTCGGCGACATCATTCCAGACGTCATGGACTGGGACGAGCCCGATTCGGCGCCTGACATCAAGCTGGCAATACCTGCAATCGAATAGGTTATTATAAGAAACTGCAAAAGCTAATGCCGTGCTATCGTGCGGCTGCAGGTGCATATCGTGCAAGAGCCAGCAGCTGGAAAGCCACAGCTTTATCGCGCCCGACGGCTATGATGACACGCACCACACATGCAAATCGTGTGGCACCCACTTTAATCATCTAGACGGTGAAACGTATGCAAAATGTGAAATATGCAAGGTTCCTTGATCACCTGTCAGTCAACTTTTTGTGGTACGTGCTCATGCACGGCTGGCCTTCGATGAGCCTGACTTCTTTCATCTTTTTCTTGTCATAGATTGTTTGAAGAAACCTGTAGCAGACTGGGCAGACCTCGATCATCGATTATCAGAAGATCGGACGGGTTAAAAGTTTAGCTGGAGACGAATACCGCAGTATGTCATGTAAATTCACACAGTTGTTTATATATTGCCCGCAAATTATTTTAATGGCGTGATGATCCGCGCGGATCGTTTAAGAGCATCGACAACAAAGCTAAGGCGGCTATTGCGTAGATCTGGGAAATGTTCGTGCGGCCATCAAAAGGACTACCACATTAACGGAAACGAGAAGTGCATGTTCGGAGTCTGCCCGTGCCAGAGCTATGCAAAATTGGAAGCCTAACTAGGCGGGTTTGCTTTCTTCTGCTTTTGGTTCTTCAGCTGTTGCGGTAGTTTCAGCCGGAGCAACCTCTGGCTTCTTTTCTTCTACTGCAGCGGGCGCTTCAGTTGTCGCCGGCAGGTCTTCGTAGAGCGAGACAGTGACTACGCCGTCCTCGTCCTTGACCATCTTTACGCGCACCTTCCTTGGCGGGTTGGTCTTGCCCCTTGACCATATTTGCCTGTTCAAGTCCTGCTCGAGCTTAATTTTGTCGCTCTTCATGTGCTTTGTCGCAAACTCGCGGATCATGTTGATTACCCTGTCGGTGCGCTTGTGCTGCGGGGTGATCCACGCCCGGCCAAGATTGATAGTGTAAACACGTGTAAGGTTTTCTTCGACTGTTGCCATTTTTATCAACCTACATTGACGTCAGATCTGCGCCAAAGCCTGCGCTTGGGGTTGGTCTTGAACTTCCTGTTTGTCCTGATGACTACCCACGTCGGCACCGGCCGGTTCTGCCTAGTGCGCTTCATCAAACGCTTCTTGCGTGAAGTGTTTTTCCTGGCAGGCATATACGAACCTAAGATTGATTTTTTCCGCTTTTTAAGTGTTGGCGTGACTGGTTATGCTAGTCCTACCCTGGTGACGCCTCCGCGCTCGGCCCAGAGTAGTGCAAAAAGCCCGTGCTGAATAATGGAATAATTTTAGCGCTAACAGGAATAATATTCGAAGAAAATTATTATTCCATCCTGCCTGCGCGCAAGCCTAGCAGCATGCAGAGATGCGGAACATAACTATAGCATGCGTCAAGCCTGCTTAAAAGAACTAATTGAACGCAACCTGCCGGAAAGGGTAGTTAGCCTAACAGAATCATTTTTCCTGCTTGTCAAGCATCTTGACAATAGATTCCATCATTATCTAGCTAGCAGAATCGCCAAGCAGTTTTGTTATGG
>JAHEZV010000011.1 GCA_023250885.1 Nitrososphaera sp.
TTTGCTAGAGCCCTGCCGTACCTATACAGGTGGAACATGCCCGCAAAGACCAGCATTACTATGCCTATGATAAAGAGCGAAAAGTTCTTCATGCCCTGCAGCATCGCATAGTATGCCGCAATGTTGAGGTATACCTGGAACGCAATGAGCACTATGAACAGGACATAGATCCACCTTTGAGAGATGTTTATCGCGCTCTTGGCTGTTTTCTTCGGCTGCAGCTTGGCATTCGCCTCCGCGTGTTTTGCCAGCTTTATCATCATGTAACTAAAGCCAAACGACAGCGGGACAAGCAGTATCATGACTAGGTAGAAGAATATCGGGTCGATCACGAGTCTTTCTAGAAGTGCTTTGTCTATGTTGGGGTCGATGTAGAATCCCCAGTAAGTGGTGACGATAATCTGTGCTAGGCTGGTAATGCCAAGCGCGGTAATAATCGGCCGGTCCTTCCAGGAGTATTTCTTGTACTTGTCGACGAATGGGACGATCAAGAGCGCGAATATGAAGAGCCCTGGCCACGCGACGCCTGTGACGAACTTGTCGTACATCGTGCGCAGGAACGCGTAAAGGCCTGTCAGATACCACTCGGGCACAGTGATGCCAGGCGGCACGTTGGGGTCGAACTTTAGCCCGAGCCCTACGGGGAACACTCCGCCCGTTAGCATGATTGCGCCTGATATCGCCATGACCATCGGCACATCAAATACCATGAACCTAGGGAAGTGAACCACCATCAATCCTAGCAATGCTATTGGCAGCATGAACACGTGGAACGTGTAGAACCTCAGGATGAAATCGTGGAATCCGGCACCAAAGAATGCCTCTCTCATCTGAGGCCCCATTATAGGTATCGAGTTGGTGAGCGACGCCGCTATGGAAATCGCCAGCTCGGCGCGCTCGCTAAAGATGATGTCGTAGCCAGTGAACGCCTCGAGGATCGTCAAGACTCCAATTATTATGCCGGTGACCCAGAGTACCTCATTTCTGATCTTGTAGCGCCCGCTAAAGTATTGGTAGTACATGTGCAGCAGCGCCAACATAACCATCGCGTTTGACCCGTGATAATGGATGTTACGCATGTGGAAGCCGTATGGGATTGTGTCGTTGATCGCCTTGACGCTGTCCCACGCTCTGGTGAGTATTGGCTCGTACCACAACATGAGCAGCGCGCCAGTGATGCCGAGAATGATGAATAAGACGAACGTCAGCATACCGAGGAAGCCGAGCGGGCTGACGAACCTTCCAGGGAACGTAAACTTCATCCCCATGAATATGGTTCGCTCTACACCGGCGTACGCCCACCGGATGAACCTTACAAAGCTATTTTCATATGTTAAGGTAGCGCCCATATCCAACTACACCATCAAGTTTTAAGGTAGCGTCCAAATCCAACCACACCGTTCTTATCCGGACTCCATACTGGAGGCAGTATTGACAGATCGCCGTTTGATTCCACCTCGATATCAAGCCTTGGAAGGACATTTGAAGGCGGCCCCTGCAGGGATGCTGGACCAGCAAATGCCTTGCCTGTGAATGGATCGTACATGCTGCCGTGGCAGGGGCACTCGCCTCTCTTCCTGCCCGGCTGCGGCCAGTACTTCCACAGGCACCAGAGATGAAGGCAAATCATGCTGTATATGCGAAAAGCAGAAGCGTCCTTCTTGTCCCCGCCAAGCTCCGGAGGTAGCCGTATGAGCTGCCATGTCTTGAATGCTTCAGTGTTCAGGACTTCGTCCTCAGACTTTGGGTAAATGATTACTTGGGATGTATTAATTTCAAAAGTGTTGACGTTGGCAATTGTGCCGTCCTTAAGTTCTACCTTGACCTTTTGGCCCACATTATTTGCAGGGTTTGGCAGAAACTTGCCCCAGTCGACAAAGGGCGCAAACGTCACGACGGTACCGGCGGCTGCCATCAATTTTAGAAAATCGCGCCGGGATACCTTTCCTCCCGCTATCGGAGGGGTTTGCGCCATACTATTAGAAAAGGATTCAATCATAATTAATAAATCTTTGGAAATCGAGGCTTGCACGAGAACAGGGACACCTGCAGCCATGGCTTCAAGTTCGCCAAAAATCGACATAACGGTTGGTCAAACGTTTGGACAAAATTTTATTGATGCCTTTCAGCGACCTGCTCAAACCATAACGTGCCATCAAGCTTGGCATATTTCAGGTAGGCGCCTGCCTTTTCGGCGCCCGTGACCTTGGCGTTCTGCATGCTGGCTTCGACAAGAACGGTCTGCGACATCCTACTCCCTGTCAAGTCAGCGTTCTCGAGGTTGGCCCACATCATGTTCGTTTTTGCTAGGTTGGCGTTTGCTAGCTGGGCTTCTTTCATCCCAGTGTACATAAGGAGCGTTTCGGTCAGGTCAGCACCCTCAAAATTTGCACCATTCAGGCTTGCCTGCACAAAGTTGGCGCCGGCCAGGTTTGCGCGGGAAAAGTTCGCCCTGTCTGCAACAACGCCGTTCAGGTAGGCGCCAGAAATATTTTTGCCCGACAGGTCTTTGCCTACAAAGTCCAGCTTGACCGTCAGGTTCCTCATCCTCCATCTGTTGAAATCTTGTACCTTGCCTTCGACCAGCAGCCTGAAGCTTTCTTCCGACACGCCTGTCCATCTCTGCCTCTGATATATATGTCAACCACGGGTTTCCCACGGATTGATGCCCTTCTGGAACCGCAGCGCGTCCACAAGCCCTTCCGCGTAGCCGATGCTCAGCACAGCCAGCTCGAACCTGGCCTGCCGCAGGAACCGCTCGGAGTCTGCGATGTAGTATTCGGCGTTGTCCAGCACTTCAAACATCCCTTTGCTGTCTGCGTTCTGCCTGACGATGTCGCGCATCTGCTGCACAGCCTGCTTGGCCTTTGGCGCGTACCGCTCGACCATCTGCACTGAGATCCGCTTGACGCTATGCGAATTGTCAGCGGGCTCGTCGATGTTTTCTGTCAAAGCCGCAAGTGCTTCGGCTTCGGTAAAGTGCAAAGACCCAGTTACGATGACGGAATGGGGGCCAGCGCCAAAATCAATCTTTGCGAGCGACCCAACCCTGCCTGATGAAATCATTTGGTCGCTCAAGCCCAGCCTTGTGGCGACCACTGCAAAGGTGTTATCGGAAAAGATCTGGTGCTTCTGGTCACGTTCTGCGTCCAGCAACATCCTAAACACAGAGGCCGGGTCCAGGAATAACGGCTCCTTGCTTTCGGCATGGCTGTACTCTGTCAGGATTAGGGTATGGCTGCCAGCAAGCAGGTTTTCAAAAATGGTGTTGTAGACGCTGATTGCAGACTGGGGTTCTGACATCATCGTGACCATTCTGCCAAACTTGTAGGCGTGCAGACCGGTTTCGCCCATTATGGAGGCGACGCCGGACGCGGCATGCAGCACCGCGGTCTTGGTCGAGTTTCTGGCTGCCCTTGAGCGCAGCTCGGTGTGGGTCGTCGCGATAAGCGGGTCGCCGTATGTGACAAGCGCGATTTCTTTCGTCTTGGCAGCTTCAAGGATTTCCCTGCCGTCCTCTACTAACCCCCTCTGCACAGGGGTGACCTGCTTTCCAAGAATGGAGTTCAAACCCTGAAGATCGCTGTCAGACAGTGCGCTCGTGAACCTCTCAACATAAACTACCTCGCATTTTTTCAAGACGTCAAGCGCGACAAGGCTCAGGCCGCGATAACCGTTGATGCCAGTACCCACAAACCATAGCATGCAAAAGGAAGCGGCCAACGCCTATATGTTGGCATCGCTACCCCTTTCTCTTCTTCAGGTGGTGCAGGCGCGAAAGGTGGAAAAGCGTCCTTTCGTACACTTCGATGCTTGCGACGTACTCGTCTATGTTTACACTCTCATCGGCGGTATGCGACGCATGTGGGTCGCCCGGCCCGTAGGTGATTACAGGTATCTTGAAGCTGTGCCCGAGCACGTTCATGTCGCCAGTGCCGGTCTTGCGCAGGAGCATCGGCCTCCTGTTGCGCACATCAAGAATCGCAAGCAAGAGCGCCCTGACAAGGGGCGACGAATGGTCTGCCTCGAAAGGCTCGGTCTTGTCCTCTATCCTGTAGGTGGCTCTGATCCCTTTTTCGAAAGCGACCTTTGCAATGACCGTGTCGACAATGCGCAACACATTTTCGCAGGTCGTTATGGTTGGCACCCTGATGTCTATCGTTATCTTGCACTTTTGCGGCGTGACGTTGTGGCTCGAGCCGCCGGTTATCTCGGTGAGGCTGCAGCTGACGGAATTCGCCTTGTTCTCTGCCGTGCCGAGGCACTCAATCTCTGCCTTGATCGCCTTCCAAAAGTCATACATTTCCTCAATCGAGTTCTTGGCAAGCCACGGCGCGCTTGCGTGCGCACTGTTGCCAACGTCGCACGTCAGGCGCACTGCAAGCCTGCCCTTGTAAGCGACGGTGATGTTTTCAACACCGGAAGGCTCGCCAAACACCGCATAGTCTACGCCAAGCTTGCTCTTTACCAGCTGCTTTACTCCAGTGGCGCTGCCCTCTTCGTCGACCACCCCTGCAAATATCACAGTGCCGCTCTGCTTTGGAAACTCTGAAGCGGCTAGCAACATAGCTATCAGGGGCGCCTTTGCATCAGAAGCCCCGCGCCCGTAGATGTGGCCGTCTTCTATCCTGACTGGCACCTGGCCGGGCACTGTGTCCATGTGACCGCACAGCAAAATGCGGGGCTCGCCCGTCCCCTTCGTTGCAATGATGTTGCCCACGTTGTCGATGTTGACCTGCTCAAAGCCAAGCTCGTTCACGCACCTGTCCTTTATCATGTTGGCAAGAGCAGCCTCTGATCTGGAAGGCGTGTAAAGCTCGAGCGCTTTTCTTAACAATTCTACCGCGTAACTTGGCGAAACCAATTGGTTACTTCCCTTGCCCTAGTGCGTAGTCTACCATCAATGCGGGGATATCAACTCCTGTTGCCCGGACGGTATTTTTAAATTCAGTGGTATTATTAACCTCGTGCACCATAAGCCCGTCGCCCTTGCTCTCCATCAGGTCGACCCCTACTATCTTGCCGCCCAGCGCCCGCGTTGCCTTAAGGCAAATGTCCTCCAACTCTTTTGTCACCGGGCATGCCTCGGCGTGTCCTCCAAGAGCCATGTTCGTCTTCCACTCGCCTTCGCCGGAATAGCGGTATATCGCCGCTACCGCCTTGTCGCCCACTACAATCGCTCTGATGTCGCGTGGCGGGCGCTCGACAAACTCTTCAAAGTAATAGACCTGGTATAACGGGAACATGTGCTCCCTGTCTTCAATCACTGCCCTGGCCACTTCCTTGTCGCGCAGGAGCGCGATGAGCCTGCCCCAGCTGCCGACTGTGGGCTTGATTACAACAGGGTAGCCGAATTCCTCAAGTGCCGCCAGTGCCGACTCTTCTGAAAACGCTGCCACAGCCTTTGGAGTCCGAACGCCAGCCTTTTCAAGCTCCATGTGGGCGTACATCTTGTTGCCGCACAGTATAGCTGCGTGCAGCGAGTTGATTACGTGTGCACCCAGGCCTTCCAGTGCTGCGGTAGAGTGGACGTTTTTGAAGTAGCTGACGCTGCGCTGGAGCACCACCTGCCCACTGTACTTTGACTTGCCGTTGTTCAGGTCTAATACAAGATTCTTGCAGTCGATAGTTTCAACGCTGACGCCTTTCTTCTTTGCAGCTTCGTAGAGGGCCTTCTCTTCCCACCTGATGTTATCGTAGAGGATTGTAAGGGTGTTGCCTGAAAAATTTGGTGACGACTGGTTGGCCTTCTCCTGCCTCACTGACCCCAGTCCTCGCCGACAACCTGCGCCGGTTTTATTCCAAATCCTTCTCCCGACTTGACAAGCTCGTAGCTTGCGCCGCAGTCAGGGCAGGTTACGATCTCGCCCTCTATCGAGTCGGAAGGCATCTTGATCTCTGCATCACATTCTGGACACTTGACAACCATGTCATTCTACTCCTTTGCTGGGTTTAGTTTTACAGCAGCGTCATTAAGTATCTTTCTCTCCAACCTGTCGTCCAGGTACAATTCCAGTATGTCGCCCATGCGAAGTTCCTTCAGGCCGCGGGCCAGCGCCTCCGCCTCGTGCTTGCCAGTCTCCAGCCCGAGCAGCGAAAGCAGGTACGCGGCTCCGTTCTTGCCTGCAAGCTCGCCAAATACGATCTTGCGCCTGTTGCCGACTAGTTTTGGCTCTATTATTTCGTACGCCGCGGGGTTCCGCAGTATGGCTGCTAGGTGAGTGCCGGCCTTGTGCTTGTACGCGCTGTCGCCCACAACTGGCTTTGATTCTGGTATTGGCAAGCTGATGTAATCCGAGATTGTCTTTGAAAGGTCCTTTAGCATGTGGAGCCGGAGGTCGTTGTTTGACTTGTAAACAAGCGTGAGCGCGACAGCCGTCTCAGCCAGGCTCGGGATTCCCGTGCGCTCACCAAACCCGTCTATGGTTGTATGAATTTGATCGGCTCCTGCCTCGCATCCTGCAAGCGCGTTTGCCAGCGCAAGCCCCACGTCGTTGTGGCAGTGGACGTCAAGGGACGTCTTGCTCTTGTCGATGCTGTCATTCACCAATTTTACTAAATTGTACATGCCGCGCGGCCGCATGATGCCGACGGTGTCGGGTATGCTTAGTCTTTCGATGCCGCGCTTGTTCATTTCCTTACACATCTCGATAAGGAACGCCGGCTCTGTCCTGCTGGCATCTTCCATAGTGAACCTAGACTTCAATCCATGTGCCTTGATGTAATCAGCAACCTCGAGCGCTCTTGCCTTCGCCTCTTCGCGCGTGATCTTCAGCTTCGCAGAAAGGTGAATGTCTGAAATGCCTAGGTAGGTTGCAACCCAAGTCGCGCCGCAGTCAATCGCAATATCGACGTCGGACTTCATCGCCCTCGTGTGCGCGACAATGTCGGCGCGCAGCCCCTGCTTCATTATGGACTTTGTCGCCACAGCGTGATCCGGCGACACCACCGGGCTTATCTCTATCTGGTCGACCCCAAATGAGTCGAGCATCCACGCGATCTGGATTCTCTGCTTTATCGTGAACGAAACGCCGGGGTGCTGCTCTCCCTCCCTCAGAGTGCTGTCGAGGATCCTTATCCTTCTTTGCTGGCCATTTTCGCCCATCCAGTTGTACTGGTGCGCATAATAGTTTGGATCGTCTGATTTTAGCGACATTTATTCCGACATTTAACTACTTTCGGATGTGATATAAATCTTATCGCAACTAAAACAGCGAATTCCAGCGCCTTTTTTCGCTCCAGGCGCAACCAAGCAGGGAAAAATACACGGATTTCGGTGGAATTCTTTAGCAAAGTGCGATAACGGTCACGATTGCAGGTATTTCATGACGGCCCGGCCGAGATTGTCGAACGAGCCTTGGACCATCCTAGTGCGCCTCTGGATTCCAATCTTGTAGTTTGACACCCCCTGCGAGAGAGATTTTATCATCTCTTCCTGCTCCTTTAGGTTGGGCGACCCTGTCGATTTTCGCGCTTCCAGTGATTTTTCAGGCGTCATCTCTTTGATTATTTTCATCAGCTCGTCTGGCTTGACATTCACTTTTTGCGCCTTCAGGACAGAAACTATGTCAGACACTTGCAATTTGGCAAGCGGCAAATTGTCCTTGCTTGCGGCCACGTCAACGAGCGCGCCAACTATCTTGTGCGCTGCCCGAAATGGCATCTTCTTCTTCATCACGAGCTGTTCTGCAATGTCCAGCGCGATTGCATAGCTGGTGCTTGCAGCCTGGCGCATCCTTTCCTTGTTTACCTTGAGCGTCCTGACGGCACCGTCGATCACTCTGATTGCGTCAAGGGTAGTTGCAGACGCGCCAAGCAGCGGCGGCTTGACATCCTGCAAATCGCGGCTGTAGCCGGACGGCAGCGCCTTGACTATGCCAAGCATAGACACGAGGTCGCTGGTAACGATCGCCGCCTTGGCCCTTATCAGTTCCAGCGGATCGGGGTTCTTCTTTTGCGGCATCGCGCTTGAAGTCGAGCTGTAACGATCGGCAAGCTCTATGTAACCAAACTCGGTGGTCGACCAGATAATGAAGTCTTCAGCTATCCTGCCAAGCGTGCTAGTCATTATTGCAAGAGTCGCAGCGTATTCAAGGAACGCGTCGCGCGAGCTGGTAGCGTCTATTGAATTCCTGACGATGCTATCAAAGCCGAGAAGGATGGCGGTCCTTTTCCTGTCGATGCTTAGGCTCGAGCCTCCTATGGCGCACGCACCGAGGGGCGACTGGTTCACCCTTTGGTACACCAGATACAGCCGCTCCATGTCGCGCATAAGCGCGTAGGCATACGACAGCAAAAAGTGAGAGAATGTCCCTATCTGCGCCTGCTGCAAATGGGTGTACATAGGCATCGCGGCCTGCTTGCTCTCTTTGGCCTTTTGCACAACCCCCTCTATCAAGCTCGCAAGTGCAGCGCAGACATCGTTGATGTCGTCGCGTATCTTCATCCTGATGTCGAGCACCACCTGGTCATTTCTCGACCGCGCGGTGTGCATCTTGCCCCCTGCGTTCATGCCCTCCTTCTTTATCACAAACGCCTCAAGTGCCTCGTGTATGTCCTCGTACCCCTCGGTCTCGATCCTGTTCGGGTTCTTTTTTGCATCCTCGAGCGCAGACAGTATCTTCTCCAGTTCGCCAGAAGTGAGGTGTCCCATTTCGTGGAGCATTATCGAGTGCGCCTCGCTCCCAAGGATGTCGTAGTACAGTATGGCCTGGTCGTGTTGCATCGAAGAGAGAAACCTGAGCACGTGGTCGTCCAGTTTGTCCTTGGGCCGGGACCGATACATTATGAAGTGTGCACCGTGGCCGCTTTATTTTAAGATTGTACAACAAGCTAGCTCGAGTCCATCCTTTTGTTAACGGATACTAGCTTGTCCGCTGTTATACCATTTAGCAATGGATTTTCCATGGAATCTGCCCTTGCAGCGTCAACGCGACTGATAGAATATCCTGCCGACCTGTCTGGATGCGACGTTGTCTGTATTGGAGACAAGCAATTATTGTACCTGTGCTCGCACGGAAGCGGCAAGCCGTTCGTGGTCGTGCTCGGGTTCTTCTCAGGGCAAAAAGAGGACATTATCACCAAGGACCTGATAGAGCCGGTCGCGGAGGAAAGCAAACACCAACTGAGCGAGATAGTTGCCAACACGTTGTCTGATGAGCACCAAGGCGCACCGATATTCTTCCTTTAGCTTTCTGCAATGGTTAAAACAGGAAGAATCGGATTCAACTGTTACTCATGCCAAGATGCCAGTCCATGTCTTGGCGAAGCCAGAGCCAGAATACAAGATACACTATACAGATAGTAGTGGTTAAATATGGTATCCGCAGCAATTCTATCGTATATGAGTCAGGAAGAGCAGCTCCAGCATACTCGCAGAAAGATATTTGACGAGCTGACCAAGATAGTCGACCCTGAAATCGGAGTTTCCATAATGGAACTTGAACTGGTGGACAAGGTCGACATCAATACAGGCAAGGTAAACGTGGACCTTCACCTGACAAGTCCGTTCTGCCCTGCAGTCTTTGGCTTCAAGATAGCGCAGGACGTTCGGGACAACATCTACAAGTTGTCGGGCATCGACGAAGTCAAGGTGAACGTCAGCAACCACTTCATGGCTGACGCAATAAACAAACAGGTCAACGAGAGCAAATACCCTTCCAAGCAGACAGAAAACAAACCATCGGCCTAATCTTTCTTCAGCCTTTCCTGCAGGTCGGCCACCTTCTTTTCATTCTTTGAGAACCCTAGGAGGTGCCCTCTCAACAACTGGATGCCCAGTGCAGGGTCAACGCCCTTGGGGCAGACCGAGCTGCACGAGCCGGCAAAGTGACAGCGCCATATGCCGTGCCTGTCGTCCACGATGTTGATCCTTTCCTTGCCTCCCGCGTCCCTGTTGTCTATAAAGTAGCGGTACGCCTGCGAAAGCGCCTGCGGCCCGGGGAACTTTGTGTCGGTTGCAACAGTGGGGCAGGCGGAGTAGCAAAGGCCGCATTTGATGCAGTACGAAAACTGCAGGAACTTGTCCAGATCTTCCGGGGTCTGCATGAACTCTGACAGTTTTGCCTTATCCTTAATGTCGGCCTCCTCATTCTGTATGTAGGGCTGCACGTCGCGGTGGTGCGCGAAGAACTGGGAAAAGTCTGTGACCAGGTCGCGCATGTGCGGAAAGTTGGTAAGCGGCTCAACCGTTATCGTAGAGCCTTCAAGCTCTGACACCTTGGTGTAGCAGGCAAGGCGAGGGATCCCGTTTATCTTCATGCCGCACGAACCGCAGGACGCCATCCTGCACGAATAGCGGATGCCGATGCTCGAATCCTTGTAAGCCTTAGCGTAGAGCAGCGCGTCAAGCACAGTAGTCCAGCGCTCCACCGGCACTTCGATGCTATCATAGTGCGCAGATTCGCGAGCTCGCCGATTCGCCCTATATACCTTGAGCACGACCGAGCTCCTGACGGTCTCTTTTTTCTGGTGCTTTTTCTCCATCTTTTCTATTTTTTCAATTATCAGATCAATCATTTTACTCAAACCCTAACCCATTTGCAACAATGATCGTGCGTGTCCCGTACGCTATCACGGCCATCATTGCAACTATTGTCAGCACAGTCACGCCGTCTTCCCACGCCTTGCTCTGGCGCAATTCAAGCAGGATGATGCGAAGCCCGTTAAAGCCGTGGATGGCTATTAGCACCAGTATAGACTCGAGCAGCACGACATACGGCATGTTGTGGTAGTTGGCGATCACGTTGTCGTACTCGAGGCTCAGGTTGTACGGCATTATCAGGCGCATCAAGATGTGCGCCGCGACTACGAAAAGCGCGGCGATGCCCGTGATGTAGTGTATTTTCATTATCTGGCTTTCGCGAAGCATAGCCATTTTACTCGCCTCCAAAGAGCACCGACGCACCGTACAGCATCGCTGCTGCTGCCAGGATAAGCGCTATCCAGATTCCGGATTTCTGCCTGTAATTGAGCGACACCGCGTCGTATGGGTAGTCTGGCCTGCCCGGCTTGCCGAGCCCCTTGCCACCGTGCGTGAATATCAGCCGGATACCGTTGGCAGAATGGTATGTGCTCATTCCAATCACAAGCAACAGTATCAGGTGGCCCATCGGAGTCTGCGTCAGCTCGAGCATCGCGGCCCACGCGTCTGGGCCCTGAGTGAGTGAGCTTGTTTCGTAGATGTGCCCAACGAAATACGCAAGAAGCCCGACTCCTGTCAGCCTCTGCAGCCAGTAGGATACTCGCTCCCACCCGTAGCGGCCTGGGTTGAGCCAGCCTTTTATCCCTTCGCGATTGTTGCGGTCGGCTACTTCCATCAGTACGTCCTCTCCACTGGCGCATAGCGCGTAAACGTCACCGGGTGCCATGTCATCCTGGGCCCACCGTCGCCGGTAAAGTATGCCAATGTATGCTTCAAAAAGTTGGCGTCGTCGCGATACGGGTAGTCTGTCCTGGAGTGCGCGCCCCTTGACTCGCGCCTGTTGAACGCCCCGACCAGCACCACTTCGGCAGTCCTCAGCATCGAGTCTATCTCCATCACGTTGACAAAGTTGGTGTTGTATTCCTTGGCCCTGTCGTCGACGTGCTTCCACATCACAGCCTTCAGCTCCCTTGCCTTCTTGAGCGCTTCCGCCAGCGCCTGCTCGTTCCTAAAGACGTACGCCTTGGCGTCCATCACGTCGGTGAGCCGCTTCCTCACCTCGTATGGGTTCACGTCCCCCTTGCCGCCGAATATTCCGTCGTAAATGCGCTTTTCCTCGTCAAGCACCTGCTGCTCTTGCACGGAATTCGCCTTGCGATCATGCGCGTATTTCGCCGCCATCTCGCCGGTTATCCTTCCCCACACCATACACTCTGAAGTCGAGTTGGCCCCAAGCCTGTTTGCGCCATGTGTGCTGTTGCACGCGGCTTCGCCGGCCGCCCAGAGGCCGGCCATCTCTGTCGCGCCGTCGACATCGGTGTGGATGCCTCCCATCATGTAGTGGCAGGCCGGCCTCACTTCTATGGGCTCATTGATGATGTCGACGCCGGAAAACTTGATCCCGATTTCGCGGATGCCTGACAGCACTTCTTTTATGCACTCGGCGCCAAGGTGGGTCAGGTCAAGCTTCAGGCAGTCGACGCCCGTTTCGTGCTTGAAACCCCTGCCTTCCTGGATCTCTTTTATCATCGAGCGCGACACTACGTCCCTTGGTGCAAGCTCAAGCTTGCCAGGCGCGTACTTTTGCATAAAGCGCTCGCCGCTGCTGTTTACCAGGTAGCCGCCCTCGCCCCTCGCCCCCTCTGTTATCAATATGCCTGAGGGCAGTATGCCTGTCGGGTGGAACTGCACAAACTCCATGTCTTTGAGCGCAAGACCCGCGCGGTAAGCCATGTCGAGCCCATCAGGCGTGGATGAAAACGCATAAGTGGAAAAGCTGTAGATCCTGCCGGCCCCGCCTGTGCATATTATTCCTGCAGGTGCCCTGAATATCGTAAAGCTCCCGGTTTTCAGCTCGATTGCAGTGAGCCCTTGAAACGTGCTGTTCTCGCGCAGTATCGAGGTGCAGAACCACTCATTGTAAAAGTGGATGTTGTCGTACTTTTGGCACGTGTCGTAGAGGGTCTGCATTAAGTAGAACCCGACCTTGTCCTGGGCAAAAGTTGCGCGCGGGAACGAATATCCGCCGAACTTGCGCTGGGCTATCCTGCCGTCCTTGCGCCTTGACCACGGCATGCCCCAGTGGTCCATCTGGTAGATCTCATAGGGCATGTTCTGCACAAGGCGCTCTGCCACGTCCTGGTCGGCAAGAAAGTCGCTGCCCTTGATAGTGTCGTAGATGTGCGACTCTTGGTTGTCGCCTTCTTCCTCGTAGAGGACCGCTGCCGTCCCGCCCTCTGCCGACACCGAGTGGGAGCGCATGACCTGCACCTTGGAAATGACTGCGATGCTAAGCTTTTTGTCAGTAGCAGCCGCGGAGATCGCCGCGCGAAGGCCGGCCAAGCCGGAACCAATTATCAAAACATCGTGGGAGATTACGTCAGCCAACTAGCGCACCCCTTTCTCTTGAGAAGGGTAATTCATTCTCATAAATATCTTTCATGTAACGTTTGCAATTCGCACGCTTAACTTTTCATAACGTGGCGTGGTGATTTTAAACAATCATGCTAAGCTGGAACATCCGTATATAACAGGAAACCAAAAGGCTTATCTTGGGAGTAGTCTACAGGTAAAGTGTAGATGTTGCTAGAAAGTGTTTTATCCATATTCACCCAGTCGTTTGGGCTGACCTATTCGTGGCTGAACGAGAACCTGATCAGCCCCTTCATCGCGTTTACGCGGGGCTTCGAGTTCGCCGTGATATTTATGGCCGCGGCACTCTTTTTCGCGATAAGCGTCTTCCTGCTGCTAAGGCAGGCCAAAAAGCTGCCCAAGTCATACACAATCGAGATAGTCGACGTGTACGGCCAGGTAGTTTCTATAGACGGCGTTCGACAGGTCTTTACAACCCACGATGCGGCAGAAAGCTACGCCAGAATGTACCGCAGCAACTTTGGACACCAGTACAGGTTCAGGGTGGT
Source organism: Nitrososphaera sp. (assembly GCA_023250885.1). GTDB lineage: Archaea > Thermoproteota > Nitrososphaeria > Nitrososphaerales > Nitrososphaeraceae > Nitrososphaera. Next base: position 13,564 of record JAHEZV010000011.1, read on the forward strand.
CGGGGTTGCAAATCCGGGCAAAAGTTAATAGCCGTTTGGCTTTGCGACATCCCTGATGGTCGACCTGTCGGCATACCTTGCAAGCGCCTCAAGGATCTTTCTGGCGCCCAACACTTCTGACCAGGAGCTCGTGGACAGGGCAAAAAAGAGGCTTGCGGAAAATGGCATTCAACCGGACAGGATCGAGATCAACTATGACATGCAGCTGCTGGGCACTGGCGACCTGTACATCAGCTACGACCCGCCGGACCTTATAGTCCGGGTCGTCTACGAAAAAAAGGCAAGTGGCATGGTCAAGATGAAGAGCGCGGCGATGATCAAGCTCTGAGCATTTTGTGAAGCGTCTCCGCAAGGTTGCTTGCTGGATGCTTACCTTCCGCCCCGCCTTTCATTGACCTAACGATCACTTGACCAGCCGCGATTTCATCTGGTGCGACAATGACCGCAAGCGCCGCGCCTTTCATCGACGCGTCGTCCAGCTGCTTTCTAAGAGCCCTGCCAAGTATGTCGTAATCAGCGGCTATACCACCTGCACGCAGGGCCGAAACAACCTCTACCGCCTTACTTCTGACGTCGTCTGAAGCGTGAGCGACGTACACAAGCGCCTTTGCAGATTGCTTCAATATTCCGTGCCTCTGGAGCGCCATCACTATGCGCTCGACTCCGCCTGCGACGCCAGTTGCGCCGATGTCCTTTCTGCCAAACGCTTCGGTAAGCCGGTCGTACCTACCGCCTCCTACGAGCGCGCCAGAGTCAGACGCTGGGTCGAACGCTTCAAAGACGACACCAGAATAATAGTCAAGCCCGCGCACTATTCCCAGGTTGACGCGCGCTCCTTCAACCTTTCTTGCCTTGAGCGAGTCCATGAGGCCAGCAAGTTTCTGCCAGCTCTCGAGCCTTTTCACATCTGCCTTGCCGGCCACTTCGTCGGCGGTGCCTTTCACTTTTGACAGCTCTATCAGCGCCTGCAAATTGGAAGATTCTATCCTCTCCCTGTATTCTGCAAGCACTGCCTGCGCGCCCTTCTTTGGCACCTTGTCTACTGCGCGGAACATTTCAAGCACCGCCTCTTCGCTTGAAATGTGGAGCCTTGTTTTGATGTACTGCTCGATCAGCTGCCTGTCGTTCACCTCTATCGCAACCTTCAGGCCGAGTTTCTTGAAAAATGCAGAAACAAACTCGATCACCTCGGCGTCAGACTCCTGGCTGAACGGCCCGTACACTTCAATGTCCCACTGGTGGAAGTAGCGATAGCGCCCGGCCTGCGGCTCATCGTACCGCCACACGCCAGCAAATGTCGCCATCTTGGTAGGCATCTTCAGGTCGCGCCTTGAAGTAACAAATCGCGTCAGGCCAATCGTAAGGTCAAATCGTAGCGCGACATCTCTGCCGCCCTTGTCTTTGAAAGCGTAAATTTCGTTTGAAATCGCGGCTCCGCTTTTTGCTTCCAGCGTGGAAAGCATTTCAAGGGGCGACGGCTCTGTCAGGTGGAAGTTGAACAGCCGCGCAGTTTCAAAGAATTTGTCGCGGACATAACTAATGTTGGCAAACTCGTCTGCTTCAAGGTCCCTCATGCCACGGGGAAGCTCCAGCTTCACCACACCAGTAGCCAATAGTGCGTTAGCATTTAGATTTTGCGATGAACGTATAATAACTGTCTGCTGGCTTAGAGCAAGCATTGGCAGGCGGCTACCGGTTTCTTGACCACATGACGGACGCCGTCATAGAAGCGTATGGCGAAACGCTAGAGGAGGCCTTTGAAAACGCCGCCAAAGGCGTCAACGACACGATGGTCGACCTGAAGACTGTCAGGCCTGACAGGGAGATCAGGATCGCCGCTGAAGGACACGATATCTATTCGCTCCTTTTCGACTGGCTGGACAAGGTGATGCTTTTGCTTGTGGCTGATGGCATCGTGATGTCTGAATTTTCAGTCAAGATCCGGCATAACAAGGGCTATCTCCTTGAAGGCACTGCAAAAGGAGAAAAACTGAGCCTTGAAAAGCATCACTACAAGGTGGAGATCAAGGCAGTGACGTACCACGAAATGGAGATCAAGCAAGAGAAGGGGAAATCCACGGTAAAGTTCCTTCTCGATCTCTGAGAAAACTTATTAGCGAAGTGAGGAACGCATAGAACATTATGGCAGAAGAAAAGGCAAACGTTGTAGGAGTAAACGTTCTCAGGCAGAACGGCGCTAATGTTGAAGAAATACTAAAGGGGCTTGTGTACAATGCATCGGTGGAATTTACGGCGTACTATTATTTTACCAACCTGCGCACGCACTGCACTGGCCTTGAAGGCGAGGGCGCCAAGGGCGTCATCGAAGACGCGCGCCTGGAAGACCTGAGCCACTTTGAGTCGTGCATTGCAAGGATCCATGAGCTTGGCGGCAGCCTGCCAAACGACGCGATGGAATTTGTCAGGATGTCTGGCTGCGAATTCCTGCAATTGCCAACGCCTTCAACAAACCTGAAAGAGATCCTGAATAAATGCCTGACTGCAGAGCAGGGCGCGATCGTGAACTGGAACAAGATGTGCAACCTGACCATAGGCAAGGACCCGGCGACCTACGACATTGCAAAGGACATTCTGAAAGAAGAAATAGAGCACGAAGCTTGGTTCTTGGAGCTCCTGTACGGCAGGCCATCGGGACACATGAGGAGAAAGTTCCCCGGCGAGCGCCCGCACACCCACAGGCACTCAAGGGCGCTTGGGTAGGCGCCTTAAGCCGCCGCTTCTTTTTCTGCCTTCTTGACGTAGACGTACTGCATTATCAGGCCGGCGATTACCGCGCCAACTATCGGGCCAACCCAGTATATCCAGTGGAAGTTCCAGTAGCCTGAAACGATCGCCGGACCGAGGGTCCTTGCAGGATTGACGCTCGCTCCAGTCAGCGGGACACCTACAAGGTGGATCAAGAATATCATGCCGCCGATTGCAATGCCTGCCATGCCAGCTGCAGCCTTTCGGTGCACAGCTGCCATGAAAATTGTGGTTACTAGGAAGAACGTGAGGATTATCTCTACTCCTAGGCCGGATATTGCGTTGTTGTTCAAAAGGTCACTTGGGCCGCCCTGCGTGCCAAAGTGCACTTTGGCACCCGCTTCAGGCAAAATCATCATGTGGGCAAGCGCGGCGGCTATCGCGCCGATAATCTGGGAGCCAATATAGCCCGCGCCGTTCTTGACGTCGATATTCCGAGTGACCATCATCGCTATCGTGACTGCGGGGTTGATGTGGGCACCGGAGATGTGACCAAACGCATAGACCATTAGGCCAATGGCAGCGCCGTGGGCAAGCGAGATCATGATTATGCCTTCGAGCGATAATCCTGTCCCAAACAATACCGCCGCCATTGTAACTGACAGCGGGCCAAAGAATACAAGCGCAAAAGTTGCTATTGCTTCAGCAAGCCAAGCTCGTGGATTTACCAATACATGCCATTAGCTTTAGGATTTATATATAAAAGCATCGAATGCTAGCCAAACCACTGCTCAAGTGACTGGCTGCGGTTCGCTGCAACCTTCTGCATCTTGTCCAGCGTGCTGCTCACCCTGTCTGCCGAGAAGCTCTTGTCAACGCAGAGAAAGTCCAGCACCTTTTCGCGACTGACCTCTGCTAACTCAATACTGTCAACTTTTGGGATCTCGGGGGTAAGAAAGATATTCCGTATTTCCTGGTACGGCACTTCTGGCAGCAGATGCTTGATTTTTTCGACATTCTCCAGCTTGCCGTTTTCCTTTATCAGCTTCAGCGCGGTCTTGGGCCCTATGCCGGGAAAGCCGCCGGGGTTGAAATCCGTGCCAATTAGTATGCCGACATCCACCAACTGCTCATGCGTCAGCCCGATTTCCTGCAGCACCTTGTCGTGTTCGAATATTTCCGGTTCGACGTCAACGTAGACGTTGCGGTTTGGCACCTTGCGCTTGCCGCTGACGGCCAGATTGCGCACAAGCTTTTTTGCGCCAAACAGTATCGAATCGTAATCTTGGCTTGCCGCTGCAAACGCAAGTTCGCGCTTTGTCAGGTAAGCGGCAGCCGCTTCGCCGTCGGACGGCGCCTGAACGAATGGGATGCCAAGGCAAGAAAGCAACTTTTTCGACTCCTCGACCATCTTGTCTGTCAGGACGGCCGTGCGGGAGCCGTACTTGCGCGCGTCTTCAATCCTGCCCTCCTCAATCGCCAGCTGGTACTTTTCAGTTGCCTCTTTTTTCAGCCGGCTCCTTCTCTGTATTTCAGCCATTTTGAGCTCGTTTGCCTTGCCGTCAAAGACATATACTGGCTTGATGTTCTCCATTAGCAGGTTGGTGTTCCTGTAGAACAGGCCGCTCAAGTGGCTGGTTATCTCGCCCTTGCTGTTTGCCAGAGGCTCGCCAGACGGCCCCCTGATGATGCTGAGGAACTGGTAGATGGTATTGTAGGCGTCAATTGCAACCACCTTGCCTGCCAGCTCTTGCAGCTTCAGCGGAGCAGGCGTGACGAGAGGCTTGAGGTCAAGGCCCACGCCTTAGGTGGCATCACAAAAACTTTTAACTCTTCCTTCTTCCTTCTTCCTTATTGCTTGTAGCTCTTTAGCGTCTGGGTTATCCAATCAACGTCTTCCTTCGTCTTTGCCAGCCGCCCTATCTTGATGCAGTCGCGGATGTCCTTTGACCTTAATTTTGTCCACACAGCCTCAGCTATTGCTGCCGCGACGTCTGACGGGACTCCTTCGCTGCCAAGGATGTGGGTGCACACCTCCTGGAACGAGCCAAATGAGTACTGCTTGAAGTGGAGCACTACGAACCTTGACAGGAGCGGGGTCAGCATTCTGTCGGCGCCGTTGCTAGTCGCAAAAACCCATGTTTTCAGCTGCGTGTTGCGCGTCTTTTGGAATTTCGTCTCTGAAACGATACCTGCCTCCATCAGGCTCAGTAATGCGGTTTGGTCCTTCATCGGCATATGCTCTATTTCGTCCACTAGTAGGTAGCGCGGCCTCTTTTCAAAGAGATAATCGATCATGCCGGACTTCGTGCTGTGACTTCCAAGCGTAAAGTAAGAGCGCTCGAGCTTCATGCATTCAAGCATGAACAGCGTCTTGGCAGATGCCGGCGGCCCAACAAGCAGGATGTGAACTGGCTTGTCCGAGGACAGCGACATCTGGAACAGCTTTTTCACGTCGGCGTAGCCGACGATGCTGTCAAAGAGCGGCTCGCCCTTGGCCAGTTTCTCAACTACTGGTTCATTTATGTGCTCTTCGTGAACTCCTACTGGCAGCTCGTCTTCTGTCACTGCATTGTCACTGCCGCACTTTGGTTTTAGATGTTCTTGCTAAATTGTAATGCCCACGAGCTGAAATATTCTAGACTCTAGTTGGAGAACGACCGTATGGCGGCTATCGCGTCGCCGCTCAGCTTGAGCGTGTAGGCAGAAGCGTCGTCTGACGGTATCTTTGAGAGCTGGTCCAGAAACTGCGCCTTGTCCTTGCCACGCTCGTACATGCCTCCTGACTCTTTTATGCAGAGAGGGAACTTTTGCATTTTGATGCCATTTGCATTGAGATGACTGATAAAGCGCCGGTAGGCGTCGACATCGTACCAGTCCCTGTTGCGCTCGGCGCAGAACATTATCCAGACATCTACCGTGTTCTGGAAAAACGCCTTCTGGCGCAGCTCTTCAAGCGTCATGTGCCTAGAAATCTACCCTGCGCATCTTGCTTCCGCAGCGGGGGCACGCTCCGCCCTTGAACCTGTGGCCGCAGGCAATGCAGACATAGTTGATTCCTCCGCTGCCTCCGCCCAGCATACCGCCAAATCCTCCTCCTCCCCCCATTCCCATGCGGGCCATCGCGCGCTTGCGCATATAGTAGGAAATCCCTATGAAAATTGCAATTGCGGGGATAATGCCGTACCAGCCAAGAAACCAAGTGAGAGCGAGGCTTATGGCAAGAGACACCATTATCCACGCCATCTGTTGACCTACCCAATTCAAACAATGGTTAATGGGGTTGTTCTTTTATTAAGTTTTCCAGCGTAGGCACTATAAAATGTAATTAACTACCTGTCGACATAGCTAGTCGTTGCCCAGGCCCGCCGGCATGCCCTCAATCTTCATGCTGTGCGAGACCTGCTACTGGTGCGCGACGTATCTCGACAAGACCAAGGTCGTCGAAAAGTGCTCGCTATGCTCCGCAACCGTCCTGTCCAGCTTTCCGATAATGCCGGACGAGTCGTTTGTCTTCAGCTACGACATGAAGCGCGGAGTCGAGCTGGACTTTGGCCGCCGGAAATGATCACACTGAATCAACAATCTTGATTTCTAGGTTGGTGCCGTTTCTGTCGTACGCCCCTATATTCTCGTCTTCGTAGGGGTGGCTGATGATGATTGAAACAAAGCCGGAAAAGTGATTGAGGTCCTCAAGCGACGGCTTGTTAGAGCCTCCGGGGTGGGAGTGCGCGGTTCCGACGTTAGATATGGTGTATGGCAGATCGTGCACTGTAAAGCCGGAGAAAAAGGGGCCGCTTTGTGCAAAGGGCGGGATCACGAGCCCGTCAACAATTATCGCGTCCTTTGTATTCCTGCCTTGCAGGATGAGTATTGCTTCGTTTGGGTGGTGCGTCTTGGACCAAGTGATGATCCCGTCCGCAGCCTGCCTTGTAATGACAAGATGCCTCTGCACCTTTTGCCGCTTATTGAACACTATAAAAAAGTTTGCCTACAACTTTTATTTTAACATTGGCAAAGGCGTCATCGTTCTACTAAATCCTGTGACGGTAATTCACAGATATGGATAATAACCGGCTGGTGCATAGTAGGGCCAGCTTGACGACGGCATGTTATTGAAAAAAGAAAGCGGCAACAAGATAATTCTACGGAGGGGCGAGGTAGGAAATGACCGCGATGGCACGCCGCTGTTGATAAACGTCAGGGGCGAGGCCTACAGGGTGAACGACACGGCAGTTTCGCTCTGGAACATGTGCAACGGCATCACCTTTGACGACCTCTTTCTAGAAGTTCTCCGCATTTCAAGCGACAACGAAAGTGAAGTAAAAAAGTCTCTCGAGCAGATGATAAGGCAGTTCCAGAAAATATCTGTCATTGAATTGCGCGACTAGCGCTGCCCGCATATCTGGAACGCAAACATGATGTATCCAGCTATTCTGCCGTTGCGCCTGTATGGATAGAAATTGTTCGTCTCCTTTGGCATCAATTCATGCTTGATCGCGAGCGCGTCCTGCTTTGAAATCGACACCTTGGCAAGCCGCTCGCCCAGTATGCCTGACCACGGCAACTGCGGCAGCGAGTCCTTCTTGTTGGCAAACATCGCCACCACCCTGTTCAGGTTCTCCCTGTCAAGCACGACAAAATATGTGCAGTCGTCCTTGTCGCCGAATGGATCCGGCAGGCAGTACGGGTCAAGATGCACGTATTCCCGGAACCTGTCGCGGAGCTCGTCCGCAAGACCCGCCGCAACAGCAATGTCTGCAAGCGATAATTTTCTTACCGCTTCTATGGAAGGTGATCCTGATGTCGCCAGCACGACTGTTGTTGTAGTGACTTGATTATATAATTTTTCAGGGCGGGCGCCTTCCTTGCTAATTATTCTTGTTTCTGCTCTCAAATGCCAGGTTAGAACTATGCAAGTTGAAAGGACCAAGAGCAGTCAAGGGTTCGTACGCGATTCATGGACGGGGATAATCTACGTCAGTCCATCAACAGATATCATGAGCCTATAATGGAGCTCCTGCTTTTATACGTAGAACAAGGCTGGATTTGATATGGCCACAGTGCTATCGACCCAATGTCCCAACTGTAAGGGTATTCTTGGTGAGGTAAACTACAATGAGAATGATGGAAATGTCGAGCATGTTTCATACGTCATGACAAACGGAAACACGGTTCGAGGCAGAATAGTGACATTTCTTTGCGAGAAATGCCGTCTTGTCCAACGTTTCGTGGTTCCTTATAATTGAGCTGTGCATCTTTCAAAATTGCTTGTCATAGCTGTAGTTTTCATTCGTGGCCCTGAGGAAAATTCTTCTTTGTCTCCAGCTTGTCAGAAGTCCATTTTAGATTTCTCCTAAACGCAACATCAATTACGCTCTTTATTGTAAAGATATCTATCAAATGCTTGTAACCCACAACAAAAAACGGAGACAGAAGAACCAGTTTCCAGTCTTCTTCATCCATGACAATGGCAATTGCCGCCAAAATGGCTTCAAGCGCAACAAAAATTAGAAAAGTGATTAGTATGAAGAACCACTCGCCATTAAGAAGCGCCAGAATTATGAAAGAGGCAACCACAATGCTTAGAAATGGCAGAGTGATCATTGTTAGGAAGACAAGCGGGTAGCCATACTTTTGGAGCATGCCAAATCTAGAGTTTGAAATGATGTCCCTATGTTTCATCAGGGTTTGCAAGTTACCCCGATTCCACCTGAGTCTCTGCTTGTACAAACCGGCCACATTCTCTGGCGCCTCGGTGAAAGACATGGCATAGGAGCTTGCCTGAACTGCCCTGCCTGTCTTGAGCGCCTTTACGGTGGTATCAAAATCCTCAGCAAGTGTATCTCTATCATATTCTCCGCGCTCTAGCAAGACTTTCTTCCTGAACCCTCCCAGTGGTCCAGGTACAACCATCACGACGCCAAAAATGTCATAAGCTCGCTTGAAGAGATTGATGCCAACAAGATATTCAAGTGCTTGACAGTAGGTCAGCATATTGTTTCTGTTCTTGACCTTGATATTACCGCCGACTGCTACCACTTCTGGCTGCTGAAAATATTTCATGATTTCCTTTATTGCGTCTCGGCCCATTATCGAGTCAGCGTCCACTGCAATAATGTACTCACCCTTTGCAAAGCGTAATGCATAGTTTAGCGCGGAGGCTTTTCCACCATTTGGCTTAGATACCACAATAAAGTTATTTGGAGACATTTTATCTTGGTAGCTTTTTGCAATCGCGCTGGTATTATCTGTAGAACCATCATCGATTACGATTATTTCCTTGTGTGGATAATCTGCTTCAACTATGGAATCCAGCGCTTTTCTAATGCTCTTTTCTTCGTTAAATGCAGGTACAATAATTGTTACCAGTGGTGCAGCAAAGATCATTTTCCTTGTCTCTTCCATTCGCTTATGATATACCGTGAGTGGCACGTTTACCATTGAATACATGAAAGTAAGGGTCATTCCAAAGGCGACAATCATAGTGTAAATTGACTTTGCGTTGAAATTTTCAAACGAATAAAATGCTGCGACTGCAATAGGCAGTAGTAGCAAGCCAAACAAGAGCGCAAAAGGTACCTGGATTCTCTTTCCAGATCGCAATTTCTTTTGCCTCTTGAGGGCAACCAAGAGATAGCCAGAGAGCGAGAGTGTGGCCAGCAAAGCTACAAGAAGGATGAAAGTTTGTGTCACAATTACAAGTACCGCAAGTATGGCAAATGCTATACCAGTTAGCAGTACCAACTTTGCGATTGGTGTAGATGTTCTCTTTCTTATTACGGTAAATGTGCTGTCGTTGGACTGGCCACTATCTACTTTCTCTTGTATCATGTTTCCGGCAACCCGTCATCACTAATAGTATTCTTGCTGCTGCCGCCGGCAATAATTTCCAAAATTGTTGCCACGAGGCTATCGGCGTTATCTTGGCGCAGAACGGTAATCCCATAGGCGTCTGCTAATTCAATTGCATCTTTTGTTAGCTCCGACTGGATGACAAGAATCCTCTTTATGATATTCTTTGTTGAAAAGCTAGCGTCCAGAGATTTAGCATAAAAAGCAAGTATCCTGACGCTATCTTGCGGCTGATCAATTCCGTTCCTGCCATTATCCAGTAGGTCTGCAACAAGAATAGGTTCACCACTCTCCCTATGTGAGATGAGCAAGCCGAAAGAATGCTCAACTTTCGAAAGTCCCCTAATCTTGCCAGGACAGCTTGCTCTGATTTTATTCTCTGTATGAAGCTTTTCGGCTACGATGGGTAGCAAGTTATTTGTTACAAAATGTCTTGATACTCTTTCAGAATCGACTTCATACCTCATCATTTGCAGCTCCTTAAGCTGATCTTCTTTTGATGATTTTGCGCAATTGAGGCATGTACAAAGATTTTGTGTCTGCGGCAACAATGCCCTACAATCCAGACACTTATAAAAAATTCCCGGTTTCGAATAATCGACCCCTATTGCCTTCAGCCTTTTTCCACATTTTCCACATACCAGCAGGTTACCCTCGTGTTCTTCTTTTATGAACTTGTGCTCGAAATCAATGTTTCCGCATGCAAGATGTTCGATGACTGCGCCTCTTGTCACATTCGTAGAATCGCAAACTGTGCAAGAAAGCTGGACAGTAAATTCTGTTGACCGACAGTGAGGACACTGAAGAATACTCTCTGACAAGTCTGACCTGAGAAAACCTTCTTTCTCTAGCCGATGTAGCAGATCTAGTTGTTCCCAGAGCTCATATCCCTCTAGGCTTGAATATGTAAACCCACCGCCCCTCTCGAATAATGGTTCAAACCTTGTTATTCGCCGCTCCCGAATTAACACGAGCAGATCGCGGACACTTCTGTTGAAATTATCGATCAAGGACGAATTGGTGCTCTGGGTAGAGCTACGCTGAACGTTGTTATCCAACTGTTGAAATCAGTTGAATTACCTCGTATTTTAGCTTTAAGATCTTGATAGACGTAACTTCCATACAGGATTTCATTCTTCAAGCGAGACTTGGCGTTTCCGTCACGTTTTCAGGCAACATCCTCAAAAATTGGATAAACAAACCCTTCATATGGGCTGCTTGTATGTATTCATTTTGACATGAAGGGTTTCTTAGGGCTCTTGCCGCGTTGAGTCATTTGCTTCATGAAGAAGGATACCCACGTTGATGAAAGTACCGATCAAACGAAAATGCAACTTCGGCCAGAGACGAATAAAGAAAACTACTTTTCGGGTTTTGCGGATGAGGTCAATAGTTCCATCTTGGGTCATCTTGCCCGCCTGATGGGCATAGGTACGGTGGAATCCATTAACTGCCATCTGAGGAAGCTAGACGGAGTAGATCTTACTCAGATTGCCTCAGAGCCAAGGCTCGTCGAAATCGGTTTACAAAAGTTGTTTGGTGTTGGAGCAAAGGTGATAATCCATGCGTCAATATTCGCGGCGTTCCGATCGGTTAGCATTATCCCTGATAGAGACTTTATTGGTTTAGAGGATGCCTTCAAAGAAATACAACATAAGGTTACTTTCTGCAGAGGTACCGGTCAAAATTCAAAATAGCTTGTTATCAGGCATCATTCCAGCTTTCTTGGCCGCCTCAAGGGCAAGTTCTTATATTCTGGCAGAGCCATTATGAGAGACCGTGCGCGAAATTTCCGATGCCAAAAAGAAACTTATCATTTCCAGATGCCTACGCGGGGATTCGAAAGAAGCAATTTCGGCTGATATGGGCATAGGTATTGCTGCGATATCAAGCGTCATCAACGAATGGAAGCGCGGGCTTGGATCTGCTGTGGCAGATGCCTACAGACGTCTTGACAGCGATACCATTATTGGGCTTGGGGTAGGCTCCACAGAGATTATTCAGGTCTTCAAGCTGATCCATGCATTAAGAAAATTCGGAGTGGAGGCTCAGGCAGCCGAGGAATTCATAAGCAAATTTGAAAAAGCAGTGATATTGGCTGGAGTGACGCCTGAAGGACTTGCAAATATCATGAATTATTCATTAAAGATGGCGGAAATGGAAGGAATAGATATTTCTCAGATTCCAGCACAAATAGATAATCTGTCAAGCCTAAAGCAGCAGCTGGAACAAGAAATAAAAACGCTGACAGAAAAAAAGGTATCGATCGCTCGAGATTTGTCAGTAGTGTCTTCGCAGCGGCCAGAAAATGTCGAACATCAGCTCGGTGGCAGTGTTGCGACTGATGAGCTTTCCGAATTTTCCGCTCTAAAGAAGGGACTTGCAGAGTATCATTTGTCTCTTGATGATCTTGCAGCATTTAGGAAAATGATAGATAATGCCAGAAAGCATGGCTACGACCTTTCAAATATCATCGACCTAGTTTCAAGTGTAGGGTCGCTCGAGCTGGAGAAAAATGACCTTGATGCAAAATTGGGCATGTTGCGCGAGTCAGAGACCTCGCTAAGGGAAAGGCAAATGTCAATCGAAGAAGAGCTTGGCAAACATCATCAAACCCTTAATCTGATCGAAGGATTGAAGGAATATGCCATAAATGTGGACGAGTTGAAGCTAATTTTTGATCAAATACAACGGATAGGGCTAGAGCAGGCTATTGACTTTAATGCGGCAAAGGAGAAGTTCTTTAACGACATTGGCAACCGTCCATACCCTGAGAATCGCGAGCTGACACGTGGCAATGCTGCAGTTGATGCCAAAATATCACCACAAAATGGTGGAGCCAGCCAAGAATTCCTGGAGATGGTTGATCGATTAACTTCAAAGGGGATTACAGAGCAGGCCCTGATGAAGAGTCTTATAATCAGCGATATATTCAAGCTCGATCTTGACTCTTTCTCAAATGATTTAAGGAATTACAAGAATTTAAGTAACGCCATAAAACGACTAGGTGAAACAAGAGTTGAGTTGGAATCAGAAGAATTATTGCTAAAACACAAGCTGGTAGCTCTCGAACAGCAACACCAGCTACTTGTATCAGCTGTGAACAAGGTGCTTGAAAAGTCGTCATCCAGATCGAAGGAACTATCCTCAGAGTTGCCGGGCACCTACGTAAAAAATGACGAGCTCGAGCCTTTATTGAAAGCCATAAGTGGCGTCAAGGTCGATTCAGATGAATTCAAGATTTCATTGGAAAAGGCCATAGAAGCAATTTGTATCGTGCTTGGTGAGCGGAGCCTTACCCGAAAAATTCTCGAGCATGCAAAGCTCGCGTTGGAACATGAGCAGAAAACAGCTTACAACAACAATTCATAGGTTTAATAGAACAGGGCAGTCAGTGCGATAATGAATATGCACCATCTGCACAATGATCTTGGATGTTCCCACCAAGCAGATCTGGGGGCTTTCTTCAGTCAGGCACCCGGAAGACTCGATTCGATAGCGCTATCAGTCAAATAAAGGCATAAATTGCAATACCGGTTCAACCAGATTGCCGGGGTACCCAAGCTAGGTAAGTCACGGTAGACCCTAAAAGGGGTCAGCCTCGAGATCATAGGTGCAGGGTAAAATATGACGCGCTAGCTGATGTCCTTCGGGACTCGAGGGTTCGAGTCCCTCTCCCGGCGCTTTGATATATCATTTATTCAAACTTGTTTTGAATGAAGAGCAAACTGCCCAACAATCAAACACGGGAGGATGCAAAAATCGACCTTGCGCGTGCAAATTCGAAGGACCGTCTTCAACTGCTACGGGCAAAGTCGAACCCACTTTGAAGTTCTACGAGAATATTTAGGCCCATACCCAACAACCAAAGGTTTCTATTCTCCAATACCCGTAGTCAACATCAACGGTTCTAGTAGCGGTTGAAGCATCGGGAGCTGCAGAGATATACTGTCCGTCTAATCAGGCAACCCTACGAACAAAGACGAATCCTAGGTCGGTCCGACCATCTAAATTCCAGCATTCGAGTAGACAGGCTGGTTCGAAGACAGATGGATTCGGAGGACCATCCCAAGAAGTTGAGCTCGCGACTTCAGCCTTTCAGGATCGACTACTCTCACGCCAACGCTAGGGACGCCGATCGCCCTGCCGGCAAATGTTGGAAGACAATTGTAGCCATTGACTTTTTAGCAAATATATTTTGGTCAACTATCGCTAATGGAGAGCGGGGAGGACCGGTCGAAGGAATCATGCAGGGCTCAATACCAATCGGAGTCATTTTCATATCGAAGCTCGGACCAACATTGTTCATCTAGTCCTTTTGGAGCTTATAGATCCCATCATTCTTTAGGGATTCGATAGCAATCGGAATTTCAACGTCTAGTTGAAGTGCGATAAATTCTTTACCTATGCCAGACAGGTAGAGAATTTTCATGATTTCTCGTTTTAGGTCGGTTAAGGTCTGCGACGCTGGCACCCTGAATCAAGTGAGCAAGAAGGGCATTAAAGTAGTTAACATAGTTGTTTGACCTACCGCTAGACGATCCATAAGTTTCACCGTCAAGAGCAAAACATAGTTTGCTATCTTTTATAGATGGATTCAGCCGGATAAGCAGCGTCCCATTTGTGTTTACCGACCTTTTTTCCTAAGTACTAGAGAAGAACTGCATATCTCCGCCATGAAGGCAAATATCGTTGCATTAATCCTCCAGTTCAGTTCTTTAGTATGGTCAATCAGAATTATAGAGACGGACGCGCTATTCCTTACGAAGATAATAAAATGGCAGCTCAAGGATTGATAACAAAACTTGTTCGAGCTGGCGCGATCGAGCGGCGATTAGACGAATTGCGATTTACTAGCGATTTATGCAGTCATCTGGCTCAATATGACCCTGAAGACTGCCTTAGGGCTGGAGAAATCCGGAGTTGGCGTAAGATGCTTGAAGACTTTGCCCCCGACCTTTCTTCCTTGTCGGACGAAGAAGTATCAGTTACGATTACGCTACTGGACTACTTCCTTAACGAAGTGGAAGCAAAACGCGGACTCTAGGCCGCATCACCATTCCATGTTATTCAATATTCATCCCAGCAAAGATGGACGCATAGCTTAAGTACTGGTTTTTGGGTGCTTTGAGATAATGCCCACAGACAGGCTCGTCATTTGTATCAAATGCCGTGCTAATGCGGCCAAGATTCCGTTAGCATATAAACACGTCCTGTATTGCAGCCGATGTGGCAGTACTCTTCAAGATCTCAACAAAGTCTAGGCCAAGGAGCTTTTAGCTAATTCTTTCCTTTCGGTCTGTTAAAGAAGAGAGATCAACATGTTCTTTTTCTACATCGTCTAAAACTGGCAATGTAAATTTGAAGGCGGCCGCTGTTCCGTCTGAGTTGTTTTCCCCCAAAATAATTCCACCATGGGCTTGAACTATCTTTTTTGAAAGGTAGCTGAATGCCAGTTCCGTTCTT
>JAHEZV010000012.1 GCA_023250885.1 Nitrososphaera sp.
CACCCGCTGCGGAAGCGACGCGCCAAAAGGAGCCCTCTTTAGAGACGAATCAGCCACCCTGATTGAAAGGTACTGCGAATCATGCATGGAGACCGAAAAATTTGCGTCGAAAATCACGTTCTATGAAAGGACAGAAAACTAAGAAGAGGGCGTGAGCTCCGCCTTGCCCTTTAGTCCAATTTTGGCAAAGGAAGCCTCTAAAAAGACAAGGGGCTATCCCTTAACTCGGGGCTCCCACATCCAGGACATCTACGTACAGTGCTGCGCCTATGCCTACATCAGGACAGGAAGCTGTGGGTGCTCCGCCTACGATAGTTACAGTGGCGACATGGTCGAGGTCGCTTTCACTAACTCCTTCCAGAGTTACTCTATGCCCCTTGATGTTTGCAACTCCGTCATCGTTAGCAGATGTTATGCATGCAAAATGTCCACTGGCATCGGCTGAAACAGTTAGACCGTGAGCATGCCAGTTATCTGCTCCATTTCCTTCATTGCTATCGCTAAAGCAACCGTGGCTAGCTACTGCGTAGTGGTCGCCGTTAGTAAACGCGAACACGTACGCGTATGCTGGACTACAATCTTCCGTGGAAGGTGTGCCTCCCGCCTCACCGCTCACTTTAAGGTATGGATTGCCATGACCGTCAAAACCTACCTGTCGGACGTCAAAATTTGGATCTGCTGCATCGCGTTTTGCGTCGTTGATATGGGCGAACGCCCATGCAGATGGAGTCATTATCATTGAAACTGCCAGAATGGTAGCCAATGGCGCTGCTATAAGAGCCGTCTTACCCATCATGTCATTCGACAATGGTAGAATGTACTATAAAAAGAGGATTGGGAATTCTTATCTAATTCTGGCCGTGTTCCAAAGTTCGGAATTAAGAAGAGGGAGGTGGATTCCCCTGCTTTGTCAGCTCCTTCCATTTTTCGTGGATCTCCACCCAAGACATGACCGTTGCCAAATTCCTCAGCGAGGTCGCGTAGGGTATCTATGCAGTGCTCCTCAATGGTCTTGTAGGGGATTGCAGCATAGCTCTCTAGAATCCAGGCGACTTCTGCAAGGAGCTCCAATTCGACCTTCATCTTAATCTATCCTCAACTTTTTGCAACAATCTTTTGGTCAATAATTGGTTGACACGCTGCAAGAACTATAATAGATAGGAAGACGATGATAGGCTAAGCATTGAATGACAACACCAAGCGGTTCTTGCTCAACCAGCTTCTATGGATGGGCATCTATTTCGGCATCGCTATCGTAGTCAGTATATTCTTTAACTTTCCATTATCCCTGATGATCATTATTGCGATCATAATCCCTCTCTCACTGTTTAGAAGAAGGTACATGATGAAAAAGATGGGTCAGCAGGTAACAGGTTCTTTCTTTGGTGGCTTTGGCGGTGGAATGCTTGGATCAAAAGGAGGAATGAACTACTATTGCGTAAGCTGTGGAACGAAGCATAACCAGGCGCAATGTCCAAAGTGCGGTTCAAGAATGAAAAAAGTAGGTTTCGATGATCACTTATGAGGTATAAAAGATAACTAATCGTAGAGGTCGATTACCACCCTTTATTAAAATCTGATTTCGGCTGAGCAGGAGGTTGAGATTGCTTTGCGATTTTGTAAGCATCATAAATTTGCCATATCCAGAGAGGAAGAGCTGGTTTCACCCCATACCATCCAGGAAACCATGGTAGAGCTTGCTGAGACCTATTCCAGCAATCAGGATACGTGCGCCGCGTCCAACGCGGACAAGGTAGATCTGGCCAAGGCCGGAGATTATTATGCTGAGAACAACTGCCAAACCTACCCTTTTTGCCACTATTATGCGGTAGCTCTGCATTTAGATAAAGATTCGTCTGCGTGTCGATTCAGCCTTGCTAACCCAGTAGAGACTCAAAACGATGTCAAGAGCTCTAGACCCTTTTCATATCTGCCATGTTCTGTGACTAAGGGCTCATGAAAATGACAGATTCCGGCTTTATCTTCAGAAGAACCCTCTTCTCGTCTGGCGCACGGAAAGGGTACTTGTCCACGCCCAAATATTTCTTGGCCAACTTGTCAATATGTTCATCGGCTCCTTGGCTCGTCTGTTCGACTACCCGTCCCCGTACGGCTACCATGGTATAGGGATTTCCACTGTCAATTACAGATACGGCGACCATGGGATTATTTCTGACATTCCTCACTTTTGTCCTTCCTTCTGCGGTGTTGATCAGAATATTTCCTTGATCGTAGTCAACCCAAACAGGTGTGACCTGCGGAGAGCAATCTCTCATCATAGTGGCAATTGACGCAAAGTTCTTGTCTTTGAAAAGCTTCTCTACTTCCGGCGTCATCTCCTTTAGAATTTTCATTACTTCCATTCGATTACAATGCTAAAATACTTATCGCGCGATGAAAGATAGCTAAGCCCTTTTCAAATCTCCCGCCTTAGATCTACGCCAAGCTCTAGTACGAACTTTTTGATTACAATCTGGACAGCGCAACATTTCCTTGGGTAGCTTGTATCCGCATGTCGCGCAGTAGTTGAAGTGATTGTAGTCTATTCTTCCGCGAACTGACTTTAACACCAGAGCTGTCTGCCTCTCATTTGCTGCCATGGTAGCTAGACACTCGGACAGCTTTTTCAATAGTGGATCTTATATTTTTTTCGAGTTCAAGAACTATAAAAGATAGCTCAAGCCCATTCTCAATAAGATGGTTCAACTCTTTGACGGACTACTAATTGGCGTTGGCAGCGCGGTTGCAGGGAACGTGACTACCTAGTTCTTTAGCAAGCGCCTGCAAAAGAGTGATGCAATTGACATTCATCTGGATAGGTTACAAGAACAAGCAATAGATTATGTAGGAATGTTTAATTTCGGTGATAAGGCACTCGACGCTAGTTTGGTCTTTTGTGATGAAATTCATTGCGAGTTATCTTGAATTACTTGTAGCCTTCCACCGGGAACTTCATGCCCACTCTCCTCATGGTGCTATCTTCCATTCTTGCAAACTTGCCGACGACATTCCAGTTCTTCTGTATGATCTCTACCACAGATGCTGGCACCTTGTCGCGCCACCCTTCATCATTGCCGCCTTCAATGGCCTGCTGGTAGAGTTCTTCCTTGACCGACGACGCGGAGATTCCAAGCCTGTCGGCCTTGAGCGGGTTGAGCCTGTACGCCTTTAGCATCAGCCGTTCCGGCTCGTCGCCGGTATAGGACACAAATTTTTCTTCTTTTATCTGGGCCATTATCTGGTTGCGCAGCTCCCACGAGCGGGACGACAGGAGCGGGGGCATGTACTTTACAAACGGCGCGTAGAAAGTGTAATCTGGAAGCACCAACACCGAATCGCCAAAGACGGACTCTACCATAGACTTGCGCAGCTCGTACGAAAACGGAAAGCTCTTTGTGTTTACTTCGCGCCCGTCCTTGATAAAGCGCACCGGGAAAACGTAGACGCGGTAGTCCCGCTTGAGCGTTGAGATTATTGACTCATGTGCCCTTGTCATCGGGTTCAGGTGCGCAAGGTAGATCGCTGCGCTGCTCATATATGTGCCTACAATAGACGCAGGGCTATAATAAGAAAAAGTGAAAGAGGCAGCAGGCTTAGCTCTTCTTTATCTCAATTTCAATCGTGGAAACGTTTCTTGTCCTGCCGTCCTCAGACTGCACAGTCTCAGAGCCTATCCTTACGTCGCCTATCTTGTACCCGGCGCTTTCCATCCTCTTCAGCGTGATCTGTGATACATCGACTGCTCGTCCAATGCTCAGGCCTCTTGCCTTGATTGTCACTGTTGGTTGGTTGGCTAACTGGATCAGCGTAGACGTCACGTATGTCATCAGCGGCTTTTTGCCAATGTATATCGTGTCATGCGGACCGTCTCTGCGTTGGGATGTCTGTTCTTGTGATGGTTGTGGTTCTGACATGAATGTGTAAGAACCTCAGGGATAATTTAAGTCAACGGTCAGTAAAGCAACTTTTATCCGCGCCTCAGTTTCAGGCCGCTATCACTGGCGATACAGATTACATACAAATATGCCGGGAAACGACGATGATACCAGTTGTTTGGCAAGAGCAGCGGCAAATGGAAGACGGAATACGGCGATACGCTCTACAAGATTTACGACTGGGATGGCAATTTGGCCGGATACTTTTTCCCGCAGTACGGCGACATCGAGCCAGAAGACAAGGGAGACGAAATCATTGACGATCTGAACAGGACTCACTCTGATATGCAGGAGGCAACGCTTTTGCTCCCGATGGTCAAATTGAGCCTACTCGACAAGCAAGAAGGGATGGACATTGATTATGTCATTTCGTCCCTCGAAGCAAACATAGAGCGGGCGGGCAACTGGAAAAAGTGGCTGCACGATAATGCCAAATCGTTTAAAATAGTCGGCGCTGCCGTATATACAGCAAGGGAAGACCGCAACATGCTTTCAATCGCGCTTGGCTTCGTTGCTACAATTAAGCTGGGCGAAAGAGAAGTGCGCGACTTTCTATCGCCTTTGTTGGATAAATTGCGCGCAGACGGGCTTCTCTGATATTTATATGTGGTCGCCACTGGGATATTCGACCATGAAGGTCCAGTTTGCACACCACCTTGTATGCCTGCAGCACACTGACAAGCAGCTGCGCCTCAACCTCGAAAGCCTCGCCATGGAGGGGGCAAACGAGTGCACGGAAGGGTTTCTGAAGTGCAAGGAATGCGGCGCGACGTACCCGGTAATTCAGGGCGTGGCAATAGTGGTCAAGGATTTTTCCGCCTACGCGGCAGGCAGATCACAGATGTATGGCAAATGGCTTCTTGACAGCAAGTCAAAAGAAATGAAAGAGTTCCTGAAGGAAAGCGGCTCGAAACTCTCACCCAGCACTGCTGCAAACGACAGGTACGAGGAAGGTGGCAGCTGGTTTGTTCCCTACAGGTGGACGCAGTACGACCACTCGCCCGAGGACAGGCTGCTAAAGTCGCTGAGATGGCGTCTGAAGCCAAACGAAGTATACAACCGCGTAGTGCATGCCATCAACCCCAAAATGGATGGGGTTGCGCTGGACATGGCTTGCTCGATTGGCTACAGCACGATGCTCCTTGCACAAAAATACGCTTTTGCGATTGGCATTGATCTTTCGTTTTCATTCATCAGGGAAGCCAGGAAAAAGATGTACGAGGGCAAGCGCGGAAACATCGAGTTTTGCGTGGCCAACTCGCTCAACCCCCCCTTCAACCCCGGCAAGTTTGACCTTATACTTGCGCTGAACCTGCTGGAGCTCGTAGACCACGACAAATTGCTGGCGTCAGCGCACAAATTGCTGAAGCCGCACGGCGATGTTGTAATTGCAGATCCCTATGACTATAATCGCGATTCTCCGGCGAAGAAGACCTACGACGGCCAATCCTTCCGCAATCTTGTTGAGGACTCTGGTTTTGAGATAGGCGAGAAGAGCAGCAAGGTCGAGTCGTTCATCCCCTGGGTTCTCAAGGTGAACGAGCGGGCGTACCTGTTCTACTTCGTAGACTATATCAAGGCGAAAAAGCTGTCCAAGCAGAAATTCTAAGTGCAGACCTTTTTCAACCTTTTAAAGGCCTTCTGATTTTTGTGATATTGTGAACGCCATAGAGGCTATGCAGGCAGAGATAGGATATCAGGTGCAGGGCTTGCAAAGACAAGAGCTGCCTTTGAAGAGTAAGAACTGCCTGTTTGTGGGCTCGGGTGATTCTTACGTCGCAGGGCTTGAAGCACAACATATTTCGGGCGGCCGCAGCCTTTGCTGCTACCCAACTGATTTGATCCATAATCCGTCAGTAGCAAGCGGCCGCAGCGTGTACGTCGTTTCAATTTCTGGCAGCACAAAGGCCAACCTCCTCGCAGCAAAAGCTGCCAAAGGACAAGGCGCCCGCACCACTGCAATTACCGCAAGGCCGGCGAGCAGGCTTGCAAGAGGATGCGACCATACAATCGAGCTGAAATACAAAAGTACAGGTATCACAACTGCAGGAACCATCAGTTTTACGTCCAGCATGCTTGCCTGTATCTCGCTTGCCACAAAGTTACAGCTGCCAGATCTTGCAAAGATCTACAGGCAGGCTGAAAAGCAGGCAGAACTAATAGCCGGCAAGATTGGTAGCAAAAGAAATTATTTTATACTTGGCAATGGTGTGCTGCATCCAGTCGCGATTTACGGCGCGCTCAAGGTCAACGAGGTTCTCGGCGCAAAGGCCATGCCATATCAGGCCGAAGAGTTTTGCCATTCTCCGCTGTTCAGTGCCAAAAAGGGCGACCAAATAATAGTTATGGGAAGCGACGGCGGGCGGTTAAACGGGAGGCTTGTGCAAGAAGGATTTTCTTCAGTTCATGCCGGCTTCTCAGGCACATGCATTGAATTGCTGCTGCAATCAACTTTCTTTATTCAACTTCTGGTGTTAAAGCTGGCGCAAAGACGCAAGATGACCAGCTGCTACTTTTTGAAGAACAGGAAACTGCTCGGGATAAGCTCGGACTTTATTTACGGCTAGATTTTTCCACGGGCAGGTCCGGCCTGTTGCCCCACTCGCCCCACGAGCCAAGGTACATCCTTGCGTTCTTGAACCCTAGCATCTTGAGCACGACAAAGCTGTTGGCCGCGCGGTAGCCGCCCTGGCAGTACGTTATCACTTCGGCGTCTTTCGGGATTTTGTACATCTGTTCCAGCTTGTCCGAGCTCTTGAAATCATCCTTCTCTAGGTTGTCGCTCCAGTCGATGTTGATTGCTGCAGGAATGTGGCCTGTGCGCGCTGCCCTGACTGTCAAGCCGTCATACTCTTCCTTTGAGCGAGCATCGACAATGATCGCCTTTTTCTTTTTTATAGCAGACTTTATGTGAGCAAAGTGGGCCAGAATCCGGGGATCAGGCTTGCCGTTAAAGTCGGAATGTACGAATGGATGGGTTCTGGTTTCTGTCTTGAACCCTTCCGCCTTCCACCTGTTGAGCCCGCCATCCAGCATTGAAACCTTGTTATGCGAAAAATACAGCAGGAGCCACACTCCCCTTGCAGCAGACATGCCTGAAACGTCATCGTAAAACACGACAAGATTGTTGTTTGATACCCCGATGTTTGAAAGCAAGATCTTTGCCTGCTTGTTGAACTGTACTATGCCCTGCTTCGAGGTATCGATCCAGTGGAACTGCATGAGGTCGATGTTGACCGCGCCGGGAATGTGCGAGTCTGCATAGCTTGAGAACGGCCTCGTATCGACTACGAGGAGGTTCCTGCTCCCAAGCGTCTGACGCAGTTCCGAGGCGGATATCACGAGGTTCAAGACGCTGCAAGATTTTAACAGTGCTAATATTTATTGCTATGAACCCCGGAGCTATTGCAATTGGCAAGGAAATTAAAGCCCAGGCCTGACGCACAGCATGGAAACCGCCTTGAGTCTATCCGCGACGCCCACAACGCGCAAAAAATGGGCAGGACGACCCGCATGGAGGACTACCTTGAGGTCATTTACGAGCTTATAGCCCAGAAGGGGTACGCCACCACAGTCGATATTTCCAGCTATCTCAACGTCAGCTCTCCCAGTGTGACCAAGATGCTGCAGCGGCTGAACGAGAGCGGCCACGTCAACTATGAAAAGTACAGGGGCATCAGCCTTACAGACTCTGGGATAGCCGTGGCGAAGAATATCCACGACAGGCACGGGGTTCTGGCCGAGTTTCTCAAGATTATAGGAGTTGACGAGGACACGGCAAACCGAGATGCCGAGGGTATCGAGCACCACCTGCACCCAGAGACCCTGAAAAAGCTTGAAGAGTTTATCAGGCTTGTGAAGAGCCAGGGGCTTTCCGGCCTTTCCTAACTCCTGCTAATGAATACCTTGATATCCTGACCCGCAATTATCGCGTTTACTATCTTCCTTCCAGACTCGCTGCGCTTGTCTATTTTGACTCTTGCCTTCTTGCCCACCTGGCTGCTAAGGATGTATTCGTCTTCAACGTATACGTCGATCGTGCGCCCGACTACGTTGTCGTCAAGCAATATGTTGACTGACGATCCACTTTCGCTAATGTCAAATTCGACCTCTTTGCCAAGTGTTGGGATCTTGGCCTCGATGTCTATCTTAATGCCCAGCATTTCCTCAAGTTCCGAAACGGTGGTCCCGCCCTTGCCTATTATCCTGGGCGCGGCTTCTTTGCTGACCCTCACCCGTACTTTGTTGTCAGAAATGACATTCACTTCAGCATGCGGGTCGAACCTGCGCACGATCTCCATTATCTTGGACTGCGCAAGTTTGCGCACGCCGCTGTCGGACTGGCCGGCCTTGGCGATCCTTGACGCCGGCACGACGAAATTCTCTTCTCCAAACGTGTAGATTTCGTATTCTATCGCACCGGTTTCAAAGTCGCGCACTTCAACTAGCGGCCTCGCCAGATCTTCTTCTGTCATGCCCGTTGGCACCTTGACTGTCAGGCTCAGTTCATAGACCTTCTTGATGCCGCCATCGCGGACAAAGATTATCGTATCAAGAATGTGCGGTATCATACCAAGCTCTACGCGGCCCATGAAGCGCTGGATTGCATCAAGCGGGCTGCTTGCGTGCACGACTCCCACCATCCCTACGCCTGCGAGCCTCATGTCGGCAAACACTTCAAAGTCCTGCCTCCTTCTGACCTCGTCAAAGATGGTGTAGTCGGGTCTTACCAGAAGCAGTATGTCCACAGCCTTTTCAAAGCTGCCCTCAAGGGGGCCGTACTGGGTCACTTCTTCTGGCACCTGGAGGTCCCGGGGAGACTCAAACGTCTTGACTATCTTGCCCTGCTCGGCGTAGAACTGAGCCAGGCTGCTCGCAAGCGTGCTCTTACCTGACCCTGGCGGCCCTGCGATAATGATTCCCTCGGCCTTGCCGGACAGCCGCTCCATCAGTTTTTCGCTTGCGTTGTAATCTGCAAGCACGAGCCTGACTATTGGCCGGACAATCGTCACTTCAAGCCCGTCAGAAAACGGCGGCCTTGTTATCGCGATCCTAAAGTTGCCGAACTGGATGACGGTGGCGCCGCTCCGGCTTATTTCGACAGAGCCGATGCCGGTAACCCTGCTGGCTTCTGAGACTTCCTTTATGATGTTTGACAGCTGGGCGTAAGTGTTCCTTTCCTCGCTTATCTTGACGAGCTTGAAGTCGCCAGGCTTGCCCCTCTTTGCTGTCGGGATTGTGCCCTCCTTCAGATGTACGCTCATCGTGGTCTGGTCAAAGTATTTTTCAAATTCAAGATCTTTCGTCTTGGTTGGCGCCCGTATGTGTATCGCCTTTATGCCCTGCGCCTCTGCGACCAGCGCCTGCACGTAATCGGCGGTAATGAGCGTAGCCGACTCGTGCATCGCGACGTCCTTGATTATCGCGTCTATCCTACCGTGTTTTGCCAGCCTGATGTCATCGAAATCCGGGCGCTGGCCCACGAATCTTAGCCCGACCTTTCTTGCCAAAGCAAGCTCGCGCATTTTCTTTATTTCTTCAAGGCCCACAAAGCCGTGCTCCTTGTTGGTCGATGCCTGCGACTGGAGCTCATCAAGTACGGCTAGGGGGATAATGATCTCGCTTCCCTCCCCTATGTCTCCGGCTTCAAGCATCTTTGTTATTTCGCCGTCAATGATTATGCTGGTATCAAGGACGAATTTGCTGTTGCTCAACTATAGTAGCTCCGCTATAGCAATTTAAAAGGCGTTTTTAATAAAACTACCCACACAACAATAACAATTTATGGGCGATTATGCGCAATGTTAGCCAGATGAAGAAAGTAGAAGCCATTATCAGGGCTGAACGGATGCCAATCGTAAAGGAAAAGCTGAGGCAGATGGGAATCGGCGGCATGACGATTTCTACGGTATCTGGCTGGAGCAAGCAGCGCGAGCTTCACCTGCAGTGGCGGGGCCAGCCCGTTGCGTACGACCTTCTGCCAAGGGTAAAGTTTGAGATAGTGGTGCCAGATGAAAAGACCGATAGAGTGGTGCAGACAGTGATCGAGTCTGCGAGGACCGGCGAGCACGGCGACGGCGTGGTGTTTGTAACGACAATAGAACAGGCATTCAACATTGCTACACTTGACAAGGGCGAAAAAGTAATTGTTTGAAAATGTACAGGAAACTGTCGCTTTTTGCACTGGCGGCGTTTCTTGTCATGGCCTTTAATTTTTCTCCGGCGCTGGCGGCCAAATACTATGCAGCTCAGAACGATTTTACCGAGACTTCTGTCCAGGTGGCAAGGTACAACTGGGCTCAGGACTCTATAGAGGGCTGCGTATACAAGGAAAATGGGGTAGAAAATTCATACTATGTATGGACAAAGCTGGCCGTGCAAAAATGGCGGCAGGCCCTTCGCGAATACACCGGCAACCAGGAAGCGTGGAGCTTTACCGCCCGCTATGTCAGGTCAGAAGCGGCGCTCGAATCCTGCGACGTCAAGTTCTACATCTACGACACGTACAAGGATTTTCCGGACTATCCCGCCCGGACAGGCGCATACACTTCCGTGACGTTTAACGAGGGCGAGAGCGGCCTTGACGCAAGGGTCTACCTTGCGCCACTCGTGCTGCATGGCGACGGCAAGACAGAGATCGACTTGCCCACGTACGCCTTCAGGAACTCTGCAGTTCACGAAGCGGGTCACGTATTGGGACTTGGGCACATGCAGTCGAAAAAGGGGTACCTGATGTCGCCACAGTTTGACTTTTGGGAAGCGAAGGACCAGCTGCCAATAACCACGCTCGAGCTTGACGCTCTGGTAGATGTATATGGCACCGACGGTTTTGATTGAATCGTCATATTGGCGGAAAGACAATTTGCAGGCATGCCAGAAAGCGATGACGAACCGGTGATGTATAGCAAGTGCAACGTCACCTTTCCAAATGAATCAGAATACCTGAAGCATCATAATTAAAAGCGCAGCTCTGCAGAAAAACGCCTAGCTACTGGGCCACCAGCAGCATTTCCTCTATCCGGTACAGCGCCAGGTAGACGCTGTAATTGGTAATGAGTGACGGCATCCTTTGCTGCTGTGATTTTGGAAGCATCGAGTTTATCGCATAGAGCATCTGGATTTTCCTGTCCAGATCAGCTCGCTTTTACATTCCTCTATCAACCTCATTATGCTTACCTGTCTATGGTTCATCTGTGAAGATCGAATGATTCTGCTGGCTTATAACGAATGTAGAGGTTATATCAGTGGAAAGTATACTGAACAATCATTTAGAGTGAGTCTGCCGCACAATCTCTATATAATGAACACGGGCACAAAACTACAGGATGAGTCTTGAATGCTATCTTCAGGCCGGCAGGATAGCAGCTGAAGTGAGGGAGAGTGCCCGCAAAAAGTATCACGTGGGCTCGACCATTTTTGAGATATGCGAGTCAGTCGAGGCGCAAATCCGCAGCATGAACGGCCAGCCGGCGTTCCCCGTCAACACCAGCCTCAACGAAATTGCAGCTCACTACACTGCCGAGCCGAACGACACAACCGTGGTAAAGGAGGATGATGTGCTCAAGATAGACATCGGGGTGCATATTGACGGCTACATAGCAGACACGGCTGTGACCATCTGCTACGACTCAGAGTATGAAGCACTTGTCAAGGCCGCCGAGACGGCACTTGGCGAAGCCGTGCGCATGGCAAGGGCCAACACGAAGGCAAGCGACATTGGCAGGGTCATAGAACGCACGATAACCAAGTTTGGCTTTAGGCCGATCCAGAACCTGAGCGGCCATTCGCTCCAGCAATATGCGATTCACGCGGGCAAGTCTATTCCCAACATCTGGACCATAGGGTCTTCATTTACGCTGCTCCCAAATGAAGCATACGCGATAGAACCCTTTGTCACCACAAAAGATGGGCAGGGAGTAGTACATGACGGAAAGACAAGAAATATCTTTGGAATAACATCCAGAAAGCCGGTCAAGGACAAGGAGGCAGACGATCTCCTGGAGCTCATATGGAGCAGGTTCAGGACGCTGCCGTTTGCCCTGCGATGGCTCACAGACAAGTACGGCGAAAAAGACCTACGCGGGCTTGTCGATATCCTGATTAAGAAAAGAAACGTGCACGCGTACCCGATACTCGTAGAAGGGCACGGCAAGGTAGTCGTTCAGGCTGAGCACACGCTCATACCGACTGAAACAGGCGTTAACGTCATTACGCTCTAGTGCTTATCACTTGGCGGGTACTCGCCATATATCGCAGTAATAAGAGTGTTTGAAGACGAGCACTTCTCGCACTTCATGCCGGACCCATACACATAGGTGCCTTCCTCAAACTGGCGCCTTGTATTCTCGCCGCACGACTGGCATGTGTCTTCAGAGTATATTTCTGGCTTGACCTCCTTTTTCTTGCCAAACAGCATTACTGCCCGACCCCCATCGTGTTTCCAACGCCTATCACCATTACTGACTGTCCTTCAGACGTCTTGTCCTCAATGACTGAATACACGGTATTCGTTACCTTCACAAACGCTTCGGCTATTTCTTTCCGCATGATGGTAATCGCGTCCTGCACCGACTCCTTGACAATGACTGCATACACCGGTATGTCTAACCGGGTAGCCACGTCCTCTATCTGGTACTTTTCAACGCCAATGCCGCCTATGGCGGCGCCGATGCCCTCTGCCACGTCGCCTGTCCTTTCGCCTTCAAGCTTAAGCGCCGCGTCTATCATCACTATAGCGTCGATCTTGATGCCCATGTCGCCTGCAAGTCGAGTTATTGCTTCGCCCGGCCTCCCTACTGTTCCGGCAGGTCCTTCGGCCTTGAGCAGGTACAGTTTTCTTCCCTTGTATTCGTCTTCGCTATAGACAGTCTCTCTTGCCGCCGGTTTCTTTTCCTTTCCTAGCATCATTTTGCCAACTACCATCGGGCCAATACCGTCGCCTATTGGCTGGCCGCGCTTGAATGCGTTTATTGCCTTCTGCAGCGCTTCCGCTTCTTCAAGCAAGAGCGGCATCACCATCTGGAGCTGCACGAGAACGAACATGCTGGTGGTGCGCTTGCCCATCAGGTAAAAATGCCTCACGATCTTGTAAATCATGTTAAGGGCGGTCGCCGCTTCCAAAATGTTTTCCACCTTTGAAACCTCCTGGTCGTTTGCACCCGCGCACAGTTTTCTGACCTCGGCGCGCAAACGCTCGTCTCTAGTTCTCATTATGTGATCCAGCTTGCGCACTATGCCGTTCGGATCAAGGTCTACTGGCATTATTGTGAAATATTCCAAGAACCTGTCAACTCCAGCTGCTGGATCGCTCGACATCGATGTTTTTATCGCAGTCTTAACATAGTCGATCGCTTCCTTTCTTGCGCCCTCCTTCATCCTTTTCAGCTTGACAAGCGACTTTGAGATTTCCCCAAGAATGAGGCGCGATTGGAACTTTTGCGCATACATCATGAAAAACGGAATTATCGCAATAGAGACGATGTACACCCACATCAATGGGCTGTTAGGGTCAAATTCTGAGCCACTGCCGCCAAGCAGGCCGCCAAGTTGAGATAGAAATGAAGAGAAACTTAACATTTGATTTCCTTTATCCAAATCGAATTCGCTTGCAAGCTCAATTAAAGGTTACTTTCCTTTGTGGCACGTGCACTGGCACTTGACAATCTTCATGTCAAACGAGCAGTCATGGTCCGGCCCGCATGCCTCGCCCACTGGCCATTCGCCGGGGCAGTCGCCGTGACGGTTGCGCTTGCAAAAGAACGTCAGCATCCACAGTGAAATTGGTGTACAGAAGATTTAATGTTTTGGTTCACATTTGAATGTTGAACAGCTGGGGCGCGTAGATGGAGCCCTCTCGCACCCGCTTGACTTTCGCAACCGACAGGTAGTGCGGCCACAAAGTCACCATTATGCACCCTTCTGGCACACCCTCAGGGACTTCAATAACTTCAATATCGCTTTCGTTCACGCCGTATTCGCCCAGCTTTTCCTTTGCCAGCTGGACGTGGTCTGCAGGCAGGCCGCTGCTATAGACGTAGACTTTGCCGGTGTATTCTATCCTGTCTGACATCTGAAGCGGTTATGTTTGTCTGGCACAAAAATGTATCTCACTCGGAGCCCGAGTCGCCAAATATCAGCTTCATTTCGTCAAACGTGAGCTTTTCGCCGCTTGACATCTTTTTGAGCGCTGCTTCCTTGAGGGCGTTCCACGTTTCCTGGTATTCTTTGTCCCTCTTTGCTCGCTCTTGTATCGCTTCCTGTCTTGCCGCGCGTCGCTCATCAAACTCCTTCTGCTTCCTGTGCCGGTGCTCTGCGGCCTGCATGCGCGATTTCTTGAATGCGATAGCGTTCAGCTGGGTCTCTATCATTTCCAGCTTGGCCCCGGCCTCCCTCACTGTGTGGATGACCTTTCTGCGCTCTTCATATAGGTTTTCTCTCTGGTTTATCAGGGTGTCAAGGCTCTCCTTCAGCTTGCCTATCTTGCCACCGTATACCTCTTTTAGCTTGAAAATCCGATTAACCTGATCCCTCAGATGATCGTACTGCGTCGACATTGTGCGGTACTGATCCTCCTTTTTGTGCATCATTTTCAGGGCATGCAGCTTTGTCGCGATTTCCTTGGACCTAGCGACTAGCTTGTGCTCTTCGTCTTTCGAGAGTTTCTTCGTCTGTATGTCGCGCTCTATCTGCTCAAGCGTCTTCTGGAGGTTATGCATGTCGCTTCGCTCCTTTCTAGACTTGGCTGCCGCAGGACTGACCTTGTCATCCAAGCTCCTCATCCGGTTTTTGGCCTCGATAAGGCTATTACGCAGCGCTATAAACTTGGGGTATTCTGCGTCCTTTTCCTCGTTGACCTGCTTTAGCTTTGATCGTAAGTCGTCAAGCTGGATTCTCTCTTCATCTATATGGTTCTTGACGCCTTCAAGCTGGTTGTTTATATCCTCGATCTTCTCCCCGCCCGTTTTTTCCTCTTCCAGAACCGCCTTTTTGAATTCCAAGAGAGTCTTGAGATTGGGATCGTCAGGGTTGCTGTTTGCCGTTGTTGCTGTCAATATTGCGCTGCCACCATTGTCACTGTCTCGTACCACGTCGCTTACGGACTGTTATAACATCAAAAATATATTTTTTGTCATTCTACAACCCTGTAGACATGTAATTAGCATCCATTTTGCGGTAGTGCGACAATTGCAACCCCACCACATCTTTATAAGATCAGAATACGTAAAGCTAATGATGGATGATTTTGAACGGGATTTTCCAGACTTTGACTGGAAAAACAGCCCTGCCTACAAGCATCCGGGTGGCAAGGATTGCCCCTGCCCAAAGCATGAGTACATCAGGGAGCAGATCAACGTGGCCAAGGCCGTCGGCGAAAACAACAATGACGTTTCGCCAGAGTTCCGGCAGAGGGCGCAGGTCACGCTCAAGTTCTGCCCTGACCACTATGACGTGTATTTCAACGAAGTCATACCCTCCATGCCGCTAAAGTACCGCTTCATGACCAAGGTCGCCCTCAAGCTCGGGGCAATATCGATACAAAGGCTGACATACATGCAATCCGAACAGTGCTTTTACTGCAAGTTTGGCTCGGGCGGCTTTGACAAGAAAACAGAGCTTCCGCCCATCTAGGCCTCTATCAGCATTGTAGAATCAAGCACCATGTTCGTGAGCGTCATTTTGCTGTCGGACGAAAAGCCGAGCGAAAGGACATTGCGGATGATTATCGAAATATAAGAAAATTTGCATCTGGACTCTGACACATACCCGTCGTAAAATGCCCTTTCAACCTCCCTGTACCTGCCCAGATCCATAATGCTTGCAAGGAACGAGCCAATGTCCATGCTCCTTGCGTAATGCGAATTGCTGTTTTGTATGAACCCGAGGTCGGTCCTGACGACCGAATCGCCCCTGAGAAGGTAGTTCTGCGCCTTGTTGTCGACAAATGCATAGCCTGCCTTGTGCATCCTGCCCGTCAGGCAGCCGGCGCCAAAAGCCAGTGTGGCAGGCTGGCCTGAAGCAAGCGCAATGTAGAGGTCGCCGCCTTCTATGTACTCTTCAATCAGATCAATGTCTGAAATTGAAATCAGCTCCGGCGTCGATATCCCCATTTTTTCCAGATTCTTTCGCATGTCGCGGCCTTCGTTTCTCATGATTTCGCTGAATGTTGGCGGCGCCGACGGGTGGGCAAGGATCATCGAGATCAGCGAAAACATGTAGACTAGCAGGAATTCGTGGAATTCCTTCGTGGGCTTGTTCCGCTTTACCACCACTTTTTGCCCGTTCAATTCCTCCACTGACACTTCGCGCTGCCAGTTTACGAAATACAAACCAAGTGCTATTGGTGAATGGGCATTGATTTACTTTTGTTCAATGCATAATAGCAAGTATCGCCATGTCAGTACCGATGCTGGTCCATGAAGGCCACGCAAGCGCAAGGAGGTTCTTTACTCGTGCCAACGCTCGCAGCTACAACTCGGTCGTGCGCGTGGCGACATTTGGCCAGGACTTTGCGTGGAAGCACGAGATCATAAATGCAGTCGGCAGCAGCAAGTCCGTGCTCGAGCTTGCCTGCGGGACCGGCGTCCTGTCTTCAATGCTGGTGGTAACAGACAAGACCGTGGTCGGCATAGATCTTACGTTTGAATACCTGCAGGCGTCAAGGCGCGAGTTGCACGCGGTCATTGCTCAGGGCACTGCTGAAGTCCTCCCCTACAGGAACGAATCATTCGACGCAGTCGCGTCTTCGTATATGGCAAAGTATGTCGACCTCCAGAGAGTGGTTGATGAATGCTGGCGGGTGCTTAGGCCTGGAGGGGTTGCAGTGTTTCACGATTTTACTTATCCTAGTGGTGTGACCCGTAGCCTGTGGGATGCTCACTTTGCGGTGCTGCGGCTCGCAGGAAGGTTAGTTACGTCGTGGAGGATGGTCTTCGAGCAGCTTGACGACCTGATAAAAAACTCTGACTGGATTGACCAGACGAAAAGCGCTCTCCACAGCAGAGGATTCAGGAATGTCGATTGCAGGTACTACACTGCAGGCACTGCGGGCATAGTGTCTGCTGAAAAGCCATGACTATAACAAATGAGACGCGCATTAACGAATGGTTTGTGCCGAAGTTTGGCCCTACAAGGTTCCGCGTCTTTGTGGGCCTGCTGTTTCTTCCCTACACCGGCATGTGCGTTTCATTCACAATCATTGGTTCGATGCTTGCCGGCGAAGTAGCTTGGGACAGGGTCGGCGCAATCGCGCTGATTTACGCTCTTGCCCTCGGGGTTTCTGCGCACGTTGCAGACATCCTAGGATCAAAAAAGGCCAAGCCGTGGGGCAGCTACTTTACCAGGGCGCAGCTTCTGGTGCTGATGACAGCAACTCTAGCAGCAGCTTATGCTATTGGCATCTATTACATCGTGTTCTTTGTTCCGCTGCTAGCGCTAATCGCGGTGCTTGAAGGGTTCTTTTTGTTTGCATACAACTTTGAAGCGTTTGGCGGCCGCTTTCACAACAACTTTTGGTTTGCCGTGTCGTGGGGGACTCTGCCGGCTCTGGCAGGCTACATCATGCAGGCAAATTCTATCAGCATTCTAGTATTGATTTTTTCATGCTTGACCGGGCTTGCCAGCTATGCCGAGATCAGGATGTCCAGGCCCTACAAGCAGCTAAAGCAGAGCGCCAACGACCCTGAGCGGGCGAAAATGCTTGAGAGCGGGCTCAAAGTCATCAGCCTTGTTTCTATAACATTCGCCCTTGCACTGGTTGCGTATCGGATGATCTTTTCATGATACCCACGGATGCCCACCCCGTGGCAGGCTCGATTCTGGAAAAGGGCGACTTTGGCAGCTTTATGCTGCAGAGGATTGCCGAGCTTGAAGCTAGGTTTGGTATCCGGCTCGGGCTGGCCCAAAAAGTCCTTCTGGCAGAAACAGGGACTGTTGAACAGGTCTTGAGCATACTGACCAATTCAAATGTCAGGGTCAAGGTGGTTGAGCAAAAAGAAAATGCGAGGACAATCGTCAGGCAGTCCATCATCACAAACGATGCAGGTAAGGTGCTCATTAAAGCGCATAGCAAGGTTTTCAAACGCAACCTGCAGGCAAAGGTGGTAAGCCAGATAAAGCGCAAGGAATTGGGCATTGGCACGATAATTGCGAGTTTTGGCCTTGAGACGTTCAGAAGGATAGTTGAAGTTGGCTACGACCCTACAAGAAGGTCGGTTTTCAGGAAATACCAAATCATTTGCAGGAAAAAAGTTGTCTTTGAGATTAGAGAAGAGCTGACAGGAATAGAAGGTGGACCGGGTGGGATTTGAACCCACGACCTCAGCAATGCCAATGCCGTATCCTACCGGACTAGACGACCGGCCCTCACAGTTCAGGTTGTGGAACGATATTAAAAGGATACGTTTAAGCAGAAAAACAATATTATAATTGCCATTGGTTTCTGATGTCGGTATAGCGTGGCTCTTGAACAGTCTATAGGCGCGGTCATCAAGTACCGGAATTCGCTCGAAGACTTTGCGTCTTCTGAATTTCTGCTATTGAGGAACAGGCGAGGCTTTTGGGGCTTCCCGCAGGGCCACAAGGAAAAAGGCGAGAGCGAGATCCAGACGCTTATCCGGGAAGTGCGTGAAGAGACAGGCATCAAGGCGCTTGACATTCATTCCTACATTGGAAAGATAAATTACTCCTATTTCAAGGGCTACGGGATGAAATCAGAGAAAGAGGTCACGTTCTATTTTGCAACGACGCCTACAAGGGAGATAAAGATCTCTGAAGAGCACGCCGACTTCCGCTGGGTGACGCTCGCCGATGCTCTCAACGCGCTAGACCACGCCAAGCTGAAGCTCATACTGTCAAAGGGGCACAGGAAGGGTCTCTACTAAGAATCATACGCGGCCAATATGGTAATAGATTTATAGCCATACCACATCGAATAAATGATACACGTAGCATGGTAGAATCAGGCGGCAAGCGGATAGTTTTGACTGCTGACCGCAGTCTAATGACGAACTACAGGGGCAACTTCCTCTATGGCTTTATCGCCTGCGGCCCTTACGAACTTGTTCCAGAATTTGTTTTTGACAAGCTGTTCTGCCCTAGCGTCGAGACCGACCAGCACACCGGCGAGGTCAAGGTTGCACAATGCGGCCTGAGAAGAATTGAAGGGGCGCTGCTGAAGGATTACCAGCGCGACGAAATATTCCTTGCCCACCCAGAAATGCTGGAGAAGTGCGTGGGCCCCGATACAAAGGTCGTGGGCATCAACGTCATGGACCCGCTAGGCATGGCGCCCGTGACAACGACGATGTCGCCTGAAAAACTGTCGTATGTCGCCATGAAGTTCAAGAAAATGTGCGCTTCCGTTATCCAGCTAAAGAAGAAGTACAATTTCAAGGTGGTCGTCGGAGGCAACGGCTCCTGGGAGCTTGCCAAGCCCGATAGGATGAAGATCCACGGAATCGACACAGTGGTCATTGGCGAGGCGGACGAGCTTGCGCTTGACCTTTTCCACGACCTTGAAGCTGGCGACGCGCCGGAGCTATTGCACACGTTTGTCCGCAACATCGAAAACGTCCCAATGATTCAGGGGCCGACTGTCAACTCGCTCATTGAAGCTATGCGCGGCTGCGGCCGAGGCTGCGACTTTTGTGACGTCAACAAGCGCTCCAAGAAGGACTTTCCGCTTGAGCGGCTGCAGAAGGAAGCCAAGCTCAATCTAGACTATGGCTTTGACTCGATATGGCTCCAGTCGGACGAAATGCTCCTCTATGGCTGCGACAACAGGGACTTTGTGCCAAATGCCGACGTCATTCTAGAGCTTTGGAGCGGTCTAAAGTCAACGGGCGCGCGCTTTGTCGGCACAACCCACATGACACTTTCCGCGGTTGCGTCTTCGCCAAACCTTATCAAAAAGATGTCTGACATCAACAGGATGAATGTTGCAGGCGGCAGGTGGCTTGCAACCAACCTCGGAGTCGAGACGGTCGCGCCAAGGATGGTCAAGAAACACCTTGGCGTCAAGACAAAGCCGTTCCAGCCTGAAGAATGGGGTGCGGTGGTAAGGGAGGGCTGCAAGGTGCTCAACCAGAACAACTGGTTCCCGGCCCTCACGCTCATAATCGGGTGGCCTGACGAGACGCCGGACGACACCCTGTACACTATTGATCTCATAGACGACTTTAAAGCAACGAACATGAGGGGCCTCGTAGCGCCGCTGCTCTACCAGGACTTTTCAGAGAAGAACTCGATGCACTTTGGCAACCTCAACGAGGCACAGTTCACCCTTTTCTGGAGGTGTTGGGAGCACAACCTGCGCGTAATCAACGGCATCATCCCGATAATTATCAGGAACAAGACCTACGGCCCAGCGATGAAGGTGTTCATGGCCGCGCTTATCAAGGCAGGCACATGGGCAATCATGCGTTACCTGCGCGGGTTGTCAAAAGAGCTATTCAACGGCCAGGTTCCAGAAGACATCGTGGAAAGGTACTCGCGCAAGAAATCCGTGACGGCCGCAGCGCCGCCGCGGCTCTAATCTTTCAGAGCCTTGATCGCTTCATCCGCCAGCGTCGCAACTTTTGGCGTCAAGACGATAAAGTAATTCCTGTCTGCACGCTCGACTGCCACCACCGGCCTGAACTTCTTTGTCGAGACGTCAAACTCAACCAAACCCGGCTCAACCTTGCCCTTTGTGTATATCATCATCAGGACTTCGCCTGAAAGCGGGGTCAGCGGCATGATGGAAAAGATGTAGCCCTTGTACGAACTGATTGGCATTACCTGCTTCATGTATGGCGCGACAGAGACAATGTAGAGGAAAACGTCCTCCACGGTCGCAAACTCTTCAAATTCAAACTTCATCATTGTAAACATATTTGACGAAAATATAAGGCTTTAAAAAAACCTAGCCGTATGACTCGAACTTGACGTCGTAGCTTCCGTCCTTGCGCTTGTTGCGCTCGGTGACAAAGCCCTTCGGAATCAAAAAGTCCAGCGCACCGTCCACCGTTCCCTGCCAGCCGCATATGTAGAATGAGGTATTCTCGGGCGTCACCTTTTCGCCCACCAGCTCTTCAAGCGGCGAGAGGTCCTTGCCAGCCTTTGGCCTTAGGAACGACTCGACCCTTCCCTTCTGACCGTTCCATGTCCTGTTGAACCATTCCTGCGGCCTGCTGATGCTTGCGCGGTAGTAGAAGTTCCACTTGTCCTTGCCCTCGTCTAGGCTATCCTCTTCAAGCGCGGTCAGCAGGTCCTTGTAGCCTAGCTCGTCGACATAGCTTGCGCCATGCAGCACGACTATTTCGCGCTTGCTCCCTATTGCCTTCAAGTGCATCGAGTATGACACAAAGGGCGCAAGGCCCGTTCCGCCCCCGATAAGCACCATCCTCCTGTTGTCCGGACTCCCGTCATGCATCTTTTCGCTTATCGTGAAAATGCCTGTAGGCTTGACCCACAGAATTTCGTCGCCTTCCCTTTTGTTGAACAGCTCTGTCGTGAGCCTGCCGGGCACCGGCTTGCGGACCCAGCGGATGTATAGCTCGAAGCGTTTCTTTTGTTCAGGGGGCGACGCAATGGAATAAGCCCTGCGGATGATCTTGCCCTCGCTTGGAATGTGGAGGCCGAGGGTGACGAACTGGCCCGCCTTAAAATCAGTGATAGGGCCGTTATCAGGCGTAATGTGGAAAACGCCAAGGTCTTCCTTGATTATCTGGATATATGATATCTTAGCCTTAATGTCAACAACCATATGCCTAAGAAGTTCAGAAAATGGTAAATAAATACATTGTTACTTCTTGATGCATATCAGTAAGCGCGCAGATGGACAGAATAGGCAGGTTTTAATGGGATTCTCGATGCAATTCTGCACATGGTGGACTGGTTCAAAAACAGGGGTTTTGGAGGCTCTGACGACGAAATAGACCAGCTCACCAAGACCATAAACGAGCACAGCGACGAGCAGAGAAAGATCATGTCCCAGTTCAACAAGGCTATGAACGACTTTGCGGCCGAGCGGTCGCTTGAAACCTGCCTAGACGCCCTGAACCTGTCGATGCAGCTTGCAAATGTCAGAGGCAAGCTGGCCGAGTCGTACGAGTACTATGCAAGGATGCTCGAACGCGAAATAACAAGATTGACCAGGAAGTCCTAGTCCGGCACAGGGATCGGCATCGTCAGCTTCTGGAAATCGTCAAACAACGCATAGCCAGACCTTTCGTTCATAAAAAGCAGGAACAACCCCTCGTCCATCAGGTTCTCGAGAGCCACGCTCAGCTCCTCCATCTTTACAATAGCCATGTACGACAGCGAGTCCGTGGCGAGCATAAGGTTTGTGTTTTCATAGTTGTCCAGAAGGTCGTAGAGCATCGATTCGAGCAGGCCAAGCAGGCCTGTGTCGTGCCGGTCCATTTTTGGCCGGAAGTAGGCTGCAATCGTTTCCTTTTCCTCGCCGGTCTTGGAGCCCACCAGAAGCGAGTTGAAGATCCGTTCTCCCTGGTCAAAGATCTTGTTTTCTTCCAGCTGCTCGTAACCGTTTGACGTAAAGAATTCCTTGCATCCCTTTATCAGCTGCGCTTCAGTCATCCAGCCGCTCCGGCCCTCGTTCATGCGGGCAAAGAACGTCCTTGCCGCAACCATCCGTGCCAAGTCAATCTTGGCTGCGACCCAACTTACTTTAAAGTTACTGGAATACTATGCGGTTCCGGATGGTGCCCAGCTTTTCTATCGTAATTTCGACCACGTCACCGTCCTTGAGGTATTTTGGCTCCTTCATTGACATCGCTACTCCAGCAGGCGTGCCTGTCGAGATGATGTCGCCTGGCTCAAGCGTCATGGTCCTGCTAAGAACCGAAATTATCCTCCTGATTGGGATGACCATGTTGGAGCTGGACGAATTCTGCCGCACCTCGTTGTTTACCATGGTCACTATCTTCAAATTCTGTGGGTCTGTCACTTCTTCCCTGGTGGTTATCCACGGGCCGCAGGGCGCGAATGTGTCGATGCCTTTGCCGCGGGTAAACTGCTTGTCCTTGAATTGGATGTCCCGGGCAGAAACGTCATGCAGGATCATGTATCCAAAGACAGAGTCAAGCGCGGCGTCCTCTGCGACTTTTTTCGTTTCTTTACCAATTACAACTGCAAGCTCGGCTTCATAGTCAAGGCGTGTTACAAATGACGGGCATATGACATCTTTGTACGGCTCGTTGAGCGCGGTCCGTGGCTTCATGAATATCACCGGCTCGTCTGAGGGCGTGAGTCCGGCGTCGCGGGCGTGATCATAATAGTTGAACGCAAGGCAGATTATTTTCGGCGGGTTTGGTATTGGCGCCAAGAGCTCGACGTCGGTCACCTTGTGACTGTATTTCAGTTTGCCCTTATGCTGCCTGACTTCGTCAAGCCATCCCCTGAACATGAAATCCTTGATGTTTGGAGGCAGAGGTATGCCTGTCTGCTGCTGTATTTCCGCCTTTGTGACAATTGACTTGCCGTCGTAGGAAATAATGCCATACGTCTCCTTTACCTTGCTGTCTTTTATCCTTGCTACCTTCATTGTCATTTACCTGTGCGTCATTATTGCGGTTTGACTGTCGTCAATCCTGCAGAACCCAAATCTCACGAACTGGACCCGTGCATCCGGCTTCAGGCCGGACACGAAAGATTCTGCAAAACCCCGCGCAATTTCGAGGCTGTTCGTGTTGTACTCTTCACCTACGTAGAGTTCCTTAGGAATCATTACCTTGTACCCAATTATATCATTCTTTGCAATCCACTGTATCTTTGGCATGGATTGGCGAATCTCATCTCCTCCCACCTCGGCTGTTACCAAGCGCGGGTCGACTCCAGTTATCTTGATGTTGTGTAATTCGATTAGCCGAATCTCGTCGTCGACCTTGAGGCTGGCCGCGTCGTCCCCGGCGATGTAGAACCTGTCCTCCGCCTTCACCTTTCTGGTCCTAAGGCTGGCGTCTGTCGGGTGATTCTTTAGCACTACTTCCGCTTCCTTGGCACCTTTGACATATACCTCCACCGGATTCCTCACGAAAAACAGGCGGGGCGAAACGGGATCGATTATCTTCCTGTTGAATGATTCGAGCGTTTCAAACGGCGGCTTGGTTTCTGCAAGCGTAAAGCCAAGCGACAGCACGAACTTGCGTATCGCCTCCGGCACAAAGCCCCTCCTTTTGAACGCGGCGAGTGTCGGAAGCCGCGGGTCGTCCCAGCTCTTTATCGTGCCGTTGTCTATCAGCGGCCTTATCTTTCGCTTTGAAACAGGGATCCCTTCAAATTCGAGCCTTGAAAACTCGATCATAGCCGGCTTGCGGAGGTTCAGCCTTTCAAGTATCGCAAAGTACAGCGCGTTGCGCAGCTCGTACTCTTTTGTCCTCATGGCATGCGTCACTCCGTCGACGCTGTCCTCTATTGGAGCTGCAAAGTCGTACGTGGGCCAGACGCGCACCCTGTTGCCAAGCTTGGGGTGGTTGCCTTCTATTATCCTGAACAACGCAGGGTCACGCATGGCGGTGTTCTGGTTGGCCATGTCTCCATTGAAGCGCACGATGGCTTCGTTCTGGCCGTACGAGCCTCCAAACATGTTATCCACTCGCTCAAGCGCGGTTGCGCGATCGCGCCTGCATTCACACGGGAGCCCTTTTCCTCGCAGGTCATGCATCCTATCCTGGCTGCAAGTGCACACGTACGCGCCGCCCAGCTCGATCAGGTTCTTCCCATAATTCTGTAAAAGCTCAATGTCGTCTGAAGTATTCTTGACAATGTCCGGCTTTACTCCAAGCCACTCCAACCCTTCGGCAATGGCTTCATAGTATTCCAGCTTTTCCTTGAGCGGATTGGTGTCGTCAAAGCGCAGTATCAGCTTGCCGCCATACATGCGGGCGTACTCTTCGTCTATTATAGCCGCCTTT
Source organism: Nitrososphaera sp. (assembly GCA_023250885.1). Taxonomy (GTDB): domain Archaea; phylum Thermoproteota; class Nitrososphaeria; order Nitrososphaerales; family Nitrososphaeraceae; genus Nitrososphaera. The sequence goes on from JAHEZV010000012.1 coordinate 24,848, forward strand.
GCGTGGCCGATGTGCGGGTAGCCGTTTGGCTCAGGTGGAAAGCGGGTGACTACCTTGCCGTGCACAGCGCCTTCAAGCGGCGGCAATTGAAGATGCTGCTCTCCTGCAGGTTTCTTCGCTGCTGCTTCGCCTGGCGCAAGCTCTTCCAAGAGCGATTTTTGATCTGCTAGTGGCATCGCGTTTATTTTCTGAACTACCGCCTTGATCTCCGGGATGAGTACCTTTATCTGGCCGCGGAGCTCCGGCTTTGAGCCGGCGAGTTTGGCGACTACTACGTCGACCTGCGCCTTGCCGTCGTGCTCGACAGAATTCTTTAGCGTGATGACTTTGAGGAACTTCTTGGTGTCCGCGTCAATTGACAAGGGTGCTACAGACTCCTGCCAACTACAAAATCTGCTGAAAACTGGAGCGATCTGTTGGCGTCAGAGTCGTCATAGCCTTCTATTGCCTTCAGCGCGTCGTTCGTGTGTTTTCTTGCGGCATTTCTCACGTCCTGCTCTATCCCGATGTCAGAGATTACCTTGACCGCCTCCTTGATGTCGGCGTTCGAAGCGTTCTTTGAGCCAAAGACCTTGAGGACCTTGTCCCTGTCTTCGCCCTTGGCGCTCTTTAGTGCAAGTAATATGGGGTACGTCTTTTTGCCTTCCCTGATGTCGTTGCCTGCAGCCTTGCCCGTCAGCTTTGGGTCGCCCACCACTCCAATAAGGTCGTCAACCAGCTGGAATGCAATCCCGATGTTTCTGCCAAATGATGAGAGGTTTTCAACATCCTCCTCGGTGTGATGTGGCGCCGATAGTGCCCCCAATGCGCACGAAACTTCAAAGAGTGCTGCGGTCTTTCTACGTATCATTTTGATGTAATCGTCATCTTTTGGAAACTTTCTGCTTGACGCATACCCAATGTCCGTGGCCTGGCCCTCGCAGATTTCAGTGCATGCCCGCGAAAGTTGCGCCACCATGTTCGTGATGTCGCTGTCAGGAATTCCGACCTTTCTGCCATTAAACGTGATAAGCTGGAATGATTTTGAAAACAAGATGTCGCCGGCAAGTATAGCAAGCGGCATGCCGTAGTAGCGATGCACGGTTGCAGTGCCGTGTCGCATTTCATCGTTGTCCATGATGTCGTCGTGAACCAGAGTGAAATTGTGCACAAGCTCCACCGCGGCTGCCGCCGGAAGCACCCTCTTGACGGTGCCGCCAAGCATTACGCAGCTCTTGATTGCCATGAACGGCCGCAGGCGCTTGCCCCCCGTGCGTATCAGGTGCGACGACGCCTGGTAGAGCTCCTTCGGCTTGCCTTCAAGTGAGCGCAGGATGAATTCGTTTACGGTAGAAGCATAAGAGTCCAGCTCGCTTTTGATGCTGCTTGCCTTCATGTACGGCTACTAACCTCCTGTGCTAGCGCTCCTGTCAATATATATCTTGAGCTTGCAAGCGCACCGATGTTTCTGGTACCAACAAGGAACATTGTACTTTTGAGCTCTGCAAGGATCGTGTCAGCAAATGCAAACAGGCTTTCACGCGACTGCGATGCAGCGCGGAGGAACGGGTACGCCATTGCCGCCATGCTGGCTCCAAGGGCGACACATTTTGCAACTTCAAGCCCGTTGCGCAGGCCGCCTGACGCGATGAGTGGAAGCCTTACCGCCCTGCGTGCTTCTATCAGGCTGGCTGCGGTGGGGATGCCCCAGTCCCAGAACATCTCGCCCAAGTGGCGCTTGAGGTCGTTTTTCATTGCTTCCGCCCTCAGCTTTTCAACGCCGGCCCAGCTCGTGCCGCCGGCGCCGGCGACGTTGATTGCGGCAACGCCTGCCATCTCTAGTCTTGTTGCAACTTCTTTTGAAATGCCGGCGCCAACTTCCTTGACGATGACCGGCACGTCTATCGTCTTTGCAAGGTCTGAAATCTTTCCAAGGAGACCTTTGTAGCGCGGCTCCCCCTCCGGCTGTACCAGCTCCTGAAGAGGGTTCAAGTGCACCACCAGCGCGTTTGCCCTTATCATTTTCACTATCTCCCTTGCTTCGTCTATCGTGAGCCCCTTTGCGAGCTGCGCGCCGCCAATGTTTGCTATCAAGAACGCGTTTGGCGCGTTCTTCCTTGCTATCGAATAGGTGGCCGCCAGCTCCTCGCTCTTCAGGCCGGCCCGCTGGCTCCCAAGACCCATGCCAAAGCCATACTTTTCTGCGAGCTCGCCCAGCCTGCCGTTAATGACGGTGGCCTCATCAGTCCCGCCTGTCATAGAGTCGATTATTATCGGCGCCGCGAACTTCTTGCCAAGGAACTTTGTCGAGGTGTCGATGTAGTCGTAGTCGAGCTCGGGAAGCGCGTTGTGCACCAGCTTGACGTATTCGAGGTACGTCGAAGTGGTCTTGGCCTGCACGTTTTTCTGGAGCGGTATGTCGATGCCGTCCTTTTTGCGCTGTTTGATAATCTCGATGTCTGAGGGCACGTCGGAGGTGTCTGGCAATTATCTCCTGCCCCCCTTTACCACCGTGCCCACCCGCAATTTGCCCTCCACCGCCTCCGCAATGCGCTCCGGCACAAACCCGTTTACCATCAATACGTCCATTCCGCTGGATGCAATCTTAAACGCTTCTGTGACCTTTCTCTGCATCCCGCCCGTCACGTCAGTGCCTGACGCTTTTGAGAACTCGATCGATTTTTTGCCCGTCACCCATATCTCGCTTACAAGTTCTCTGCTTGCCATGTCTTTATAGATTCCATCGACATTGGTCGCAAAGACCACCCTCGAAGGCCGCAGGACCTTTGCCAGCATGGTCATGAGCGCGTCTCCTGACAGTATGGAATACTTGCTGCCTTCCGCATGCACGACGTCGCCAAACGTCACGGGCATCACCTTTGACCTTGCGATCGCTTGGACCTGCTTTATTTTTGCAGCAATTGGCCTGTGGCCTGCCGTAAATACCGACGGCGGCATGCCGTATGGGTTGAGCCCCGCCATTATCATTGAATTGACGATTGTCTGGTTGAGCGCGATCATTGACTCGTGCACCACGGAAACTCCGTGCGCGTCGTAGCTGGCAGGCTTGGTGTGCAAGTCATATTTCAATGACCAGTAGTGGCCAAACGAACCGCCTCCATGAACGATTATGGCATGGGCGTCCAGCTGCGCCAGAACGCGCGAAATTCCGTCTATCGCACCGGCGTTGGCTGCAAGCGGCCTGTCTTTGAACGTGACCACCGAGCCGCCCAGCTTTATTAGGGCAAGTTTTTGCAATAACAAGCGTACTTTTTAGAGC
>JAHEZV010000058.1 GCA_023250885.1 Nitrososphaera sp.
ATCCTCTATCTGGGACAGCCTGTACGACGGCCTTCCAACCACCGCTATGCCGAACATGATCTCAAGCTCGTAAGTAATGGTCTCGACCATAGCTCTGCCAAGAGACTCGTTCAGTTCGTCGAAGTTTCTAGCTAGCTCTTTGCCTGAGACCACTCTGCCCTCATCATGCGGTTTCTAGCTTGTTGACTTGGTAGTCGTGGCAGTCTTGCACCTCTTCCTACACCCTATAGCGAATAATGGTTCTGACCAAAACAAGTGAACTAGGCCCTTACGAAGAAATTCGTACACACAGGTGCATCTTAAGCAATCTCAAAGCAAAACAGGTTCCCGGAACCTTCAACCCATAGTAATATTAGTCACGCTCGAGTAATTGATTGCAGGCATTGAACGACAGCACGAAGCGGTTTCTGACTAGCCAGCTTGTCTGGATTGGGATATACTTTGGGATTGCGGTTGCAGCGAGCTTTTTGCTGCAATTTCCATATTCGTTCTTGGTGCTGTTCGCGGCCATAATCCCGCTCAGCCTCTATCGAAGGAGAAGGTACTTGAAGAAAATGGGGGGCGGGGAAGATTCATTCTTCCGTTCCGGCGGCATGTTTGGCCCAAAAGGCATTGACTATTACTGCATCAACTGCGGGACGAAGCACCACCAGATCGCCTGCCCAAATTGCGGATCAAAAATGAAGAAAGCTGGTTTCTGATCATGACCAAGAACATCTGCAAAATATGCAATAAAGTCTACAACACGAACAGCACCACCCTTGAGCAAGAGATAATTGCAGACGAAGATTTCTGCAAAGTTTGCTGGAAGCGCATGTTTGAAGAGATCGGCGCAGTTGCAGACTAGCAATTTCTAGGCAGGCTAGCATGCACACAGAGTCAATTGCAATTTGTTAAATAATATTCATGCAGTACCAGTAACCTGCAAAGGTCGTCAGAACTGCGCTTTCGCGTAATACCGTGCCATAGTCCTGCACAAGCATGTCATGTGCCTCTTCATCTTCCCTGTTCAAGGTCTTAAATAGGCAGACGATCTTAACAAAGTTTTTAGTTCATGCTGTCTCTCAAGGAATCAGGAATGCCCGAAATTATGGACAACGTGCATCGGTACTTTGCCACCACTGTAGGCCTGATCACTACAAAGGGGAGGAGCGGCCAGAACATCATGGCCGCTGAGTGGACGATGCACATTTCCTACGATCCTATGTTAGTCGCCGTTTTCGTGCACGAGTCGCCAACGTACTGGAACATCAAAGAAACCAGAGCGTTTGGGGTCAACATTGCGTCAGACGATCAGACAGACATGGTCAACATCGCCGGCGGCTATTCAGGGACAGAGATAGCCAAGCTTGCAATACCGGGCAACTTCAAGACATACTTGGCAAAGCATATCGACGTTCCTATGATAAAGGGGTGCGCGCTAAACGCAGAGTGCAGGGTGACTGCAATCGAAAAGATAGGCGACCACATCATGGTGGTGGGAGAGGCAGTCAGCGCGAAATTTGACGAGAACAAGTTTCCGCTGATATACACGAGGGGCAACTACAGAAAGCTCTCAAGGTCGAAAATCCCGTCAGCCAGAAAATCCGTGCGAGTGACGCCTGCGCAAATATCGCAGTTCGAAAAGATGTCTGCCGGCCAGTTCGTTCTGAAGGCAGCAGTCGCGCTGATTAGGCAGGACGGCAAGATATTGCTCCAGAAATTCGACGACTCGTGGGTTTTGCCGATGGTCATCGTTGGCAAGGGCGCCAACTACGAGGAAACATTGGAGAAGCATCTTGATTCCATCGGCGTGTCTCCCAGTGTTGGTAAAATCCGCGGCATCAAGCGCATGACTCTCAAGGCCGGCAAGACGGAACTTCGCGCCAACTTTATCGGGTTTGACTGCAAACTAAAGTCGCTTGAAAGTTCTGATGCAAAGTGGTTTGCCAGTCTGCCAGGGAACGTCGTGCTAAGAACCCTGCTTGAAAAGCCCTGACTGCACTATTTTCTCCGTGGCTGCCAGCAGGCGCGTAACGTCGCCATCGTCATGGGCGTACGAGAACGCTCCCATCTTGCCCGGAAGGAAGAATAGCCCGTGGTCTGCCATCAGCGCAAGGTGGTACCTTGTCAACACCACTTTGTTCGATGTCGCCACGTCGCTCGCGTCCTGTACCATTTCCTTGCCAAAGTGGGTCAGAAAGATCGAGTTCAGGCCTGTCACCTTGCCCGGGATTCCGGCTTCGGCAAATATCCTGCTCAATCCTTTCCTTGCCATGCCGCCCAGCCTGTCAATTTTGCTGTAAACATTCTTGTTCTTTTTCAGAAAGTTCAAAGTTGCAAGGCCGGCAGTCATCGTGACAGGGTTGGCAGAAAACGTGCCACCGCCTATCGCGCACCGCGCCTCCTTGTCACTTCTTGACACCGGATCCGCAAGCGACATGATTTCCCTGTCGCCGCACACAACCCCGATTGGCATTCCGCCGCCACATATCTTGCCAAGCGTGAACAGGTCAGGCTCGAGCTTGTATACGCTTGCCGCGCCATGGAGCGACAGCCTAAAGCCCGTCACGATTTCGTCCAGTATGAACAGGCTGCCATTTTTCTTTGCAAACTCCTGCAGCCCCTGAAGGTAGCCGTCGGCCGGCGGTATGCAGCCCGCTCCGCCTAGCACCGGCTCTATGATTATGCACGCAAGGTCGTCCTTGATGGTTTCTAGCACCTTGAGAGACGCGTCAAGGTTGTTGAATGGCATCGACTCGACATATTGCCCCTCGTCCTGCACGAGACCGGGGCCTTCCTCCGCCTCAAACGGGTAGTTGACGGTCTGCATGAGAGTGGTGTTGAAGCCATGCCAGCCGCCTATAGCCTTTGCAATAACTCGCCTGCCGGTTTTTGCGCGGGCAAGCCTGACAGCGTACATCGTGGCTTCAGAGCCAGTGCTGCTAAAGCGCATCATCTCTGCCCTAGGCATCAACTTCTGGATGACCTCTGCAAGCTCGACGCTAACGTCGTTGACGGTGCCGTAAAGCGTGCCGTTGCGCACCTGCGCGGCCAATGCGTCTGCAACCGGCCTGGGCGAATGGCCTAGGATCAGCACCCAGTGGCCCATCCAGTAGTCAATGTATCGATTGCCGTCAACGTCGCGCAGCTGTCTGCCTTTTGCAGAATTTACAAAGAACGGGTAGGGCTCGAAACAGCGGATGTTGTGGCTGATGCCGCCGGGAAACACGCGGGTAGAGCGGGAATAAAGGCGCCTGGACTCGCTCGTTTTGCGCACGTAATCCTTTACGTAGTCACGCATGAACGTACCTGCCTGAAGGCTGATTCCTCTATAATCCTTTGTTTTTTAACCGCACGTTTAATTATCAGCCGTACAAATGTCGTCATTGCGCAATGAACTGCCTAAAGTGTTTCCACCCACACCAGGCCCATGAATTCAACAAGGGCGGGGCGAAATCACTCCTGCGCGTTGGCCGCTGCCTGATACCGGGCTGCGAATGCACGCAGTACGTCGACAAAATAGAAAAGATAGACGAAGATCTGCTCTGATTACTTGTCCCTCAGCGAGGGCGGGATCTGCGCCTGTTGTTCGCTTATGTGAGGCAGAGGATCCAGACCATATTTCTCCCTCAGATCCTCCTGCTGGTTTCTCAGGACTTGGTCTGAAAATTTCGGACTGATCCAGCCAAACGAAACCCAGAGGAGGATGACAACTGCGAGCGATATTCCCATTACAAGTATGGACAGAGCGACTGTCTTCATGTGGGGACCGTACCGGCCTTCTGCAGCTTCGTGGTGCGCCATTTTCAAATCTTCTAGTAGAACAAGGCTTTTTAAAAAGATTCGCATTGTATGAAAATGAATGAAAATATTCCTGTCATTTATGACAGCTATTTCCAGCAATTCCTTTCAATCACCTAGAGCTATCTATGCTGCATTCTGTAGCAAAGTAAAATAACGCAGTCAGGCTAGTCTGGGCCAATGATAGAGAACAAGCTTGCTTCCCTTGGCATAACGCTACCGTCGCCTCCGGTCCCGGCAGGATCGTACGTGCCCGTGGTCATAACGCACAACCTTGCGTTTGTAGCCGGCCAGATCCCGGCAGAAGGCGGGCAGGTAAAGTTCAAGGGCAAGGTTGGAAGAGGCGTCTCGATAGAGGAAGGCCAGCAAGCTGCTCGCCTCTGCACGATAAACGCGCTGGCGCAGCTAAAGTCGGCGCTTGGCAGTCTTGACAGGATAAAGCGCGTGGTCAAGGTCACGGGGTTTGTCAGCTGCGACCCGTCGTTTGTAGACCAGCCAAAGGTGGTCAATGGCGCGTCTGACCTGCTTGTGCAGGTGTTTGGCGAAAACGGTAAGCACGCAAGAGCTGCGGTGGGGGTGAGCAGCCTGCCCCTTGACAGCGCGGTTGAAGTCGAATTCATTGTCGAGATTTAGGATAGTAATATTTTTCAAGAAGATAGGATAGCTTTGTTCAAATATTAATTGTGTTACTAGAAAGAGTTGTCAATTGACAGCTGCGGATTTGACCTGCCAATCTATTCATCGCAGCTGCAACTTGCCGTAAGCAGGGCGTTTGGGACGCTCGCAAATGATGCAGAGGATTCCTTGTTTGCACACCTGCAATTCAGGAGTATAAATCTGGACAACGGATCGAAGCACACCCTAAACCAGCTTGTCGCAGCGCTCGAGCCGATCTTTTCAAAGGAGGCCATCGTCCTTGTCATGGAAATGGTGTGGCACTACCCGAAGCGCTAAGCTATCCTGCTGTCAAGGGCCTCAATGAATTCTTCCAGCCTATCCTTTGGGATCACCGCGCCGCACGCCTTGTCGTGTCCGCCCCCACTCCCTCCAAGCTCTGAAGATAATTCGTTTGTGAGCCGGCCAAGGTGCACCTTGCATCCTGCGGAGCCGCGTATTGAAACAACGTATGATTTGATGTCGTCCTTGAACTTGTAGACCATCGCAGCTGGCTTGCCAGAAGAGCCCAGCACAAAGTTGACCACCATGCCCGACGAAAGCTCGACTGTGCTCGGCGCGTGCGCGATGTTGTCCAGAATGACCACAGATTCCTTTATGGACTCGACCGCGTTTGCCACCTTTTTGGCGTATCTCTCGGCAGTATCAAAGCCGCCTCTGATGTCGTGGGGGTACTTCATCTTGGTAAGCGTGTCGACTATTTTCACCAGAAAATCGTCATCGTGCTGGCTGGCAGAAATCATGAACGAAAGCGCGGTCGATTCGAGCATTAGAAACTGCCTGTCAAACCTGGGGACGATGCCAGACGCCACCGGCCTGGTCTCCATGTAGTCGGTGAGCGCACCCATTGCCGCTAAAAACGCCGCGTGATCTGGCAGCCTCTTCTTGTATTTTGCATAGACCTGAATGCTTGTGCACTCCTCGATAGTGTGAATGAGAATCACACCGGCCTTTTTGAGCGCCTGCATGATCTCCTTGCTTACGTCGTGGTGATCGATGTAGGTCACTTCGGCTCCACCAGATACTATCTTGCTGAGCAGCTCGACAAATTTTTGCTCGTTCTTTTTCGACAACCCAAGGTCGCATATGAACAGCTGCTCGATCGTGCTGTCGGACGCCGCGACTTTTTCCAGCTTGGCAATAAGGTCGGCATAGTCGACAAGGATCACCTTTGACACATCAAACGCTGCCTTGACCAGGGTCGCGGAGCAAATGCCGTCCGCGTCTTCCTTGTGGGATATGCAAATAGACATCTAGACTAAGGTGGAGCTTAGAAGCCCAGATTTAATGGTTCGTTAATAAAAAGCGACGCTGGCCGCCGTGCAAAGGATCACAGATCTTTACGGTTGTTCATTACGTATTTCCGGAGCCGCAACTTCAAAAATGGTGCGCTTGCTGCCACCATACCAGTGGCAAACCACCAATTAAGGTGGCGCAAACAAATCCAAGTTCTAGTGCGTTGGGCTATTGGGAATGGCAGGCTGAACACCTCGCCGAAGCTTGGTGCTTACACCTCCATCCCATCAACGCCATCTTCTATGGCCGCCCTTCTCCTTGCGGAAGGCTGTCTTTTCTCGGGAAAGGCTTCGTCCTTAGATGCTTTCAGGACTTATCCTAAGCAGCTTAGCTGCTCAGCGTGCCCTGTCGGACAGCTGATAAACCAGAGGCTGCGCTGCCCTGTTCCTCTCGTACTAGGGGCAACTTCCCCTCAGACAACCACGCCCCTGTCAGGCAGAGACCGACCTGTCTCACGACGGTCTAAACCCAGCTCACGTTCCCCTTTAATGGGCGAGCAGCCCCACCCTTGGCTCCTGCTGCAGAACCAGGATGGGAAGAGCCGACATCGAGGTACCAAACCGCGGGGTCGATAGGAGCTCTCGCCCGCGACGAGCCTGTTATCCCTAGGGTAACTTTTCTGTCACCACCAGCCCCCAATAGTGGGGACATGATGGATCGCTAAGCCCGGCTTTCGCCTCTGAATCTCGTATCATTGGAGATCCAGTCAGACTGGCTTCTGGCTTTGCCCTCAACAGCGGAGTTCTGTCCCGCTTGAGCCAATCTTTGGGCCCCCTCGATACTTTTTCAAGGGGGTGCCGCCCCAGCCGAACTGCCCACCTGCCGATGTCCCCGTAAGAACGGGTTAGCCGTACGGTAGCAAATGGCTGGTGTTACAACGTTGCCTCCATCAATCCCGAAGGACTGACTTCGAAGGCTCCCAGCTACTCTCTGCATTCGCAACCATACAGCAACAACAGGCTGCAGTAAAGCTCCACAGGGTCTTCTCTCCCCGACAGAGGTTCGTGGACTGTTCGTCCACGTTATGTGGCTTCACCGGGTTGTAGGCGGGGACAGCGGGGCCCTCGTTGTTCCATTCATGCACGTCGGAACTTACCCGACAAGGCATTTGGCTACCTTAAGAGAGTCAGAGTTACTCCCGGCGTTTAGCGGCCCTTAGCCCAGTTGAACCCAGGTTTTAGGTACCGCCACTGGCCAGGATACAGAGGCCATACTCATCCTTTCGGACTAGCGGCCACCTGTGTTTTTATTAAACAGTCGGGACCCCCTAGTCACTGCGACCTGCGGCTCCTGCTCTTCGCAAAAGCTGCAGGCACTCCTTATACCTTAGGTACGGAGCTATTTTGCCGAGTTCCCTCGCCTTACGGTATGCCCGACAGACCTTAGTCTACTAAACCAGGGCACCAGTGTCGGTTCTCGGTACGGACTTGAAGAGATCTCCCTAACCTTGCTTTCAGTGTCTCCTGGACTCGGGCAAACCCGCCTTGCGGCAGGCCACTCGCCCCTCGCATAGGATCTCGCCATTACAGCACTCCCCCACGCTCGAAAACTTGGGCAGAACGACGGTTCTGCTTGCCCTATCCTGAAGCAACAAGGCAGGTGAAAACGATCCTTTCAAGGCACTTGGATATTAACAAGTTTCCCATTCGGACAGCTCTGTTGAGGCTGCTCTTAGGACCGGCTAACTCCCGGCTGATGACGCATTGCCGGGAAACCCTTGCCCTTGCGGTCGCCGAGATTCTCACCCGGCTATGCTGTTACTGCCACCAGGATCTGCAATAGTTCGTTCGGTCCACTGGACTTCACAGCCCAGCTTCTACCCAAACACTACGCCCACCTACCACGCACCGGCATTGCCGGTGGTCTAAAGTATCGGTGGTCTGCTTTAGCCCCGTCCATTTTCAGGGCTTCCGAGCTCGGCAGGTGAGCTGTTACGCACTCTTTGAAGGATGGCTGCTTCTGAGCCTACCTCCCTGCTGTCTTAGCTCGAAAACGCCTTTTTGTTTGACACTTAGCAGACACTTAGGGACCTTAACTTTAGTCTGGGTTGTCCCCCTTTCGGTTATGAGGCTTACCCCACATAAACCCGCCTCCCAGCTTCTACGACGCCTGTACATTCGGAGTTCGAATGGGCGGCGAGCCCTTTCGAGCCCTTACCGTCCGATCGGTGCTCTACAATACAAGCTGTCTCCACTGAGGCAGGACTGCGATCCACTTCGGTGGGAACTAGCGATCACCGGACTAGATTGGTTTTTGACCCCTAATCCCAGATCTGGGGACCGATTTGCACGTCAGGACCCTTGCAGACCTCCAGCGGGCGTTAGCCCGCCTTCGTCTTATCCAGGACTAGATCGTCCGGTTTCTAGCCTTACTGCCATGACTGAAGACCCTTTCGGATCCTTCGCCTCGCCGAAGCTGCGCGAATTCGGTTTCCCTTCGCCTTCCCTTCGTCAGGTTAGGCTCGCCATGACAGCAATCTCCCTGGCCCGTGTTTCTAGACGGAACATACGACCCCGGAAGGCTTCAGTCCCTTGCGGGACCTCTGCCGAACTCCTTTCGAGCCGTACACGTCTGTAACCGGTTGGTTTCAGACACTTTTCATCCCCCTTCCGGGGTACTTTTCAACTTTCCTTCACAGTACTAGTGTGCTATCGGTCTTGATGAATATTTAGCCTTGGATGCTACTTTCACCCATAGTCACTGGCCACTGCCAAGGCCAGTTACTCTTGCTATGGCAGAATCCCATTCCCTTATGCTTACGGGGGTTTCACCCTCTTCGCCAGCACGTTCCAGAGCACTTCAGCTCGGAGAACGGCATCCTGTACGCCATAGCACACCACATCTCTACCACGTTACCGTGCCAGATTCAGTTTGGGCTCTTCCGTTTTCGCTCGCCGCTACTAGCGGAATCTCGTGTTGATTTCTCTTCCTCGTCCTACTCAGATGCTTCACTTCGGACAGTTCGCCCTCCCAAGCGAAAAGCAAGGGAGTGTAAAGAGAGACCTCATTCGGAAATCCCGGGATCGACGGTCGCTTGCACCTACCCCGGGCTTATCGCAGCTTGCCACGTCCTTCATCACTTACCAAGCCGAGTCATTCCCCAACCGGCGTCTTTGCACTACACCAGGTACATCATTTTTACTATTGCAGCCCCGGAAATTTTACGCGAACATTTCCGTAAAGCCACATTTTTCCACTCTGTCAGTTGACATTGTGGCGTGTTTCTGTGATCCTTTGCACGACGGTCATTGCGGATTTCCCCGCTGCGTCCTTCATCCACCATTTTCATGGTGGACTGCATAATTTCGGCCACACGAACACCTATACGAACCCTTTACACAACAGCTGTCCGGACCGTTAAACTAAGGAGGTGATCCAGCCGCAGGTTCCCCTACGACTACCTTGTTACGACTTCTCCCCCGTTGCTGACCCCAGGTTCGATAGCGCCAATTAGACGCCACCTCGCCAAGAACCAGCTTCGGTGAAGCGACGGGCGGTGTGTGCAAGGAGCAGGGACGTATTCACCGCGCGATGATGACACGCGGTTACTAGGGATTCCATATTCATGAGGGCGAGTTTCAGCCCTCAATCATAACTGAGGTAAGGTTTGTAGGATTGCCTCCCCCTTTCGGGATCGGAGCCCGTTGTCCTTACCATTGCAGCCCGCGTGTGGCCCGAGGGTTTCGGGGCATACTGACCTGCCGTAGCCCCCTCCTTCCTCCGCCTTAGCGGCGGCGGTCCCTCTAATTAGCCCCTCCGTTCCTGAGAACAGTGGTAGCAACTAGAGGCAGGGATCTTGCTCGTTACCTGACTTAACAGGACACCTCACGGCACGAGCTGGCGACGGCCATGCACCTCCTCTCAGCTTGTCTGGTAAAGTCTTCAGCTTGACCTTCACTCTGCTGTCGCCCCCGGTAAGATTCCCGGCGTTGACTCCAATTGAACCGCAGGCTTCACCCCTTGTGGTGCTCCCCCGCCAATTCCTTTAAGTTTCAGTCTTGCGACCGTACTACCCAGGCG
>JAHEZV010000098.1 GCA_023250885.1 Nitrososphaera sp.
AACTACAACGGCGTGATGTTCCGGTTCAGCGGGACGGTCGGCGGCGGAACACCAATCCTGGAATTTGCAAAGCGCTGCCTGAAAGGCGACAGGATAACATCGTTCAAGGGCATACTGAACGGGACTACGAACTACATCCTGAGCAAGATGGAAGAAGGTTTGACGTATGAAAGAGCGCTGGAGGATGCCGCGAAAAAGGGCTACGCTGAAGCAAACCCTTCACTTGACGTAAACGGCTTTGACGCCGCGGCGAAGCTGGTCATCATGGCAAACTGGGTAATGGGCATGAAGGTGACGATGAAGGATGTCAAGCGTACAGGAATTACCAAGCTGACCGTGGCCGACGTCAAAAAAGCGGCGCAGCGTGGCAACGCGATCAAGCTCATAGCGGCTTGCGATAGCAGACAGCTCGACGTGGCGCCGACCGAAGTTGCCAAGACTGACCCAATATGCGTCAACAGCACGCTCAACGCTGTCACATTTTCGTCAGAGCATTCTGGCCAACAGACCATAATCGGCAGGGGTGCCGGGGGCATGGAGACAGCGAGTGCGGTGCTCCGCGACTTGATAGAGATACGGGATACGACCTTCAGCTGATCTAATGAGATATTTTTATAATGGCTTGCCAGAAAAGAAAACTGGTTCAGCCACTGGCGGAAAGCAGCAATTACGACAACCCGATACCTAGCAAAAGGCTTAAGGAAGCGCTCACGGAAGCAACTGGTATGCTCGGCAGGGCCAAAATAAGTATAAATATGCAATCTAATATCAAATTTCTAGAAAGGAATAATGCAAATTTTGACGGCAGAGAAAGAAAAAAGGGTAGGAATTGCGGAAGGTGACGCTCTTGCGTGCGACCGCTGCAAGTTGAAGCCTGCAGAGATATTCCAGATAAACGGAGAATATTGCGTAGAATGCTGGCAGACGATAACCCACACAAACACGTAATTTAGGGAATAACCAGGTCTTTGCCAAGTTTGTATAGGGTTTAGTCGCTGTCGCAAACTACCTTATGCCGCTGGCAAGTTACAACAGGCCATACGCCAAGCTCAAAGGGGCTAGTATGAGGGCTAGCACCGAAAGGAGAAGGACCGCAGGTAACCATGTTAAGCTATGACTATTAACGTCGATTTCACTTGAATTAAACAGGGCTTCACCAAACCATGACTTCATTATCAACATTCCTAAAAGAGAGAGCAAGAAGGAGATGGAAGTTATTGTGTTTAGTAGGCGCCCTTTGGCTGTGGGCTCTTTTTCCAATTCCCTTTCTGCCGTTGTTCAACGCACCATATGATCCAACTTCTGTCCGTGTGACTATCATAATAGCTACGATAGCATCCATACCGTTTACGCTGTTGGCATTGTTCATGAATAGCGGTGAACGACGGAGAGGACAAGAATAAATTAGCTAAAGTCAACCTCAGTCAACCTCAGAATGTAGTTTAGAATGCATAGTTTATCCTCTCTCCATGCAAAAAACATCGAATGCGGCGAAGCTGCCACACGACGGCCGCCGCATCTTTGGCCTATTGACCAAAATATATCGAAAAAGATCTTTCTTCAACTATTTATCATCCCATTACTCCACACCAACACCTAACCAATGCGGACCCGCCAAACGACATGCCAGAGCCCGAAGTTGTTTCTGCTCTTTGGCTGATTCCAAGCAGATCAATGAATTCGTGGATGTTTTTTTGCCTGGAAGTACACTGAGCCGGGTACGGTGATTTCGGTGACAAGCCCTTCGCCTCCAAGGATCGTATTCTTCATCCCTCCAACCTTGGTTACGTGGTAGGTCGCCTGATCGCTAAGCACAACCAAGCGGTAGTTGCCGATCGTTATTTTTTCGCCGGCTGCCAACTGCTTGTGTATGATGCCGCCGTACGCGTTCAAAAATAGGTCGCCCTGGCCTGTGGCCTTTAGCATGAAAAACTCACTTCCAAATAGTCCTTTTTATAGAGCCTTGCCACTGGGTGTCAAGCAGCACGCCCTAAGTGGATGCTACGCACGAGCCCGACTGCATGATAAAGCCGCTGCCGGGCTTGACATCTAGGCGTACGATGTTGCCAAGCGGAGGGCCTGTGAGACCGATGGAGCAGTCGCCGTGCGCGACATAGTCGTTGACAAAGAACGACACGCCGCTGAGGGCCGTGACCTTGATCTTTTTCAAGGAACCGCCTTCGCGCGTCCGGGTCTTGATCTCCATGTCGACCTTCATGTAGACCATCGCGCCTGATTCAGCGGTTATCTTTTCGCCCGAGATCATCTGTACATCAAGTATGGCCATAGGCTCCTTCAGGATCTGCTATTGCATAGAACTATGCTGTATAGAATTGTAATAAAGCTTTGCATGGTGGTGGAACAAATTAATACCGTTACGCGAATTGCTGTCCTGATCAACCTGAAGACGTTCGTGCTGTCGAAAAGTGAAACTGGGGAGCTATTGGACAAGCTTGGCTCTGCCTGGCCACAGGATGCCGTCCCAAAGGTCAAGAGCATCAAGGTATATGAGATTGAAGAGGGCAGGCGCCTGCTGGTCGCTGACGAAACGGTCGCGGTGCAGATTCAGGGCAGCATCGTGCCGTTCCTTGGCGGCAAGCCAGAAGTACTCCAGCGCTTTCCATCCGTGACCGTGGACATGGGCGCCGTGAAATTCGTGTGCAACGGCGCCAAGGTAATGCGGCCAGGCATCACCAATTTTGGCTCTTTCAAAAAGGGCGACATCGTAGTGGTAAAGGACCAGACGCACGGCAAGGCCCTTGCAGTCGGAGTCGCCCTGGAGGATAGCGAAGCGGCGAAAGCGATGGCAAAAGGCTACGTCGTCGAGAACCTGCACTACATCAGCGACAAAATGTGGGAAGCCTACAAAGAAATCTAGGCGTTGCGGATCGCTATCGTTTCTTCCCTGTGGCCGGTCTTTGACACGACCAGCACATCAATTCCATCTCCGCTTGCCGCGTCGCGCTGGATTGCCGACTTGATCGCCCGAATAGCCAGTTCCTTGGCCTTTTCTTCAGTCATGTTAGGTTTGAACTCTGCATCCATGATGCCAAGCGCCATCTCTGCACCCGTGCCAACGGCTGCGTAATCGTCAGGCAGAACAGAGCCGAGCGGGTCAAGTGTGTAGATTTCAGGCTTTGCGTTTATGCCGCCCACAATGACCTGTGTTAATAGCGGGAAATACCGTCGCTCAAACATGATTACGGACATCAGCTTGGCTACAGAGTTTGGAGGGACTTCGCGCCGAGTCTCCAGCTTGCGGATCTTGGCCAGAGCCTCGACCTGCCTGACGAGGACCTGCATGTCCGCGACCATGCCGGCGCATGCGGCGCCAACGTGGTCTGTGATTGAAAAGGTCTTTTTGATGTTCTTGTTTACCACAAAGT
>JAHEZV010000013.1 GCA_023250885.1 Nitrososphaera sp.
GTGAAAACGGAAAATCCTTCGTACATTTCTTGCATACAGGCTTTTTGCATTCAGAGCATGTCATCGGAGCTGTTCTTATGTTGCAAATATAGCACAGTGTCATGGTATTCATAATGCGTTAGGTTGCGTAAATATCTTATCACACTGGCTGTGGTATATTTAGGTAGTCGTGTTCTTCTAGATAGCGCAATATCTTTGTAGCGCATTTGTCGACATGATTTTCATCGACTCGCTTTATGGGGACAATATTGACTACAATGATCAATCCGTGAACATTGGCAGGTTCTCTGCAGAGAGTGACGAATTATTTTACGCATTATTCCTTGGCGCGGGTGGCGCTATTCTTCTCTATAACTTTGTCGATCGTCTAGTTCATGACCGCCTCTACAATCTCGTTTGTATACTAGGCCGTCCTCCTGATGCTCTGTGCGTCGATGCCAGTGTTTCTTTGATCCCGCTTACAGTAGATGAGCAGTACAGGACAAGTTTCGGCCCGAGCGCCAGCGTGGAGCTTTCATTTCAAAAAGATCCAGATAATTTGATATATCGTGGAAGTATCTTTTCATCCGTGGAGCTATACGTACTGCGGCACGGCGAAGCCGGGAAGCGGATTCCAAATGGAAGCAAGGATTCAGAACGCGCCCTTACAGTCACCGGCAAGAAAGAAGTTGTAGAGATCGCTAAAGCCCTTGGCAAGCTTGGCGTCAAGTTTGATTTCATTGCCGCAAGCCCGCTCAAACGCGCAAGCCAGACGGCAGAAATTGTTGCCAGAACGCTAAAGACCAAGAAGGCCAATGTTGAAGAATGGAATGAGCTCAAGCCTGAAGGCAAAAGGCCTGAGCTTTACCGCAAGCTGTCGCAGTTCAAGCCTGAATCGTCAGTCCTAATCGTGGGCCACGAGCCGTACCTTAGCACAGTGATAAGCGAGATCGCCTTTGGCAGTGGAGCTGGCAGCATTGTACTGAAAAAGGCAGGCATCGCCAAACTTGCTGTGATTTCTTTCCAGCCAAGAATCAGGGGCGAGCTGAGGTGGCTTTTGACCCCGAAGCACCTCAAGAGGGTCGCTAAATGAACACTAGATCTCCGTTATGGATGCAATTCCAGCATTTAATGTTAGAAATGGCATAACATAAGCCATAACATGCCTCATTTTTCCATTCGTGCCAGCCGGAGGCAGGAAAATGTACAGGAAAAAGCTGGCCAGAGCCACCGGCAAGAATATGGGACTCGCAGAGCTGCAAGATCTGCTTGGCTCGATCCACGACTGCGACATAACCATAGAATACCTGAAGAGCAGGCCTGACGCCATGCGGCTTCTGGACAGAGAGAGAGGCAACAGAAAGGGACTGTACCAAAAATTCGTCAGGTACATGAAAAAATAGTCATTCATGTATTACCGATAGCTGGTGGAGGCAGCCGATTTGCACCTGGGTGTCTGAAAATGTTGTGCCACGCGGGCAGCCGTAAAGCATCGCCTTGCCGCACCTGATGCACAGGGCCATGGCTTTAACTTCCGCGACGCACGCTCTGCAAAAAGGTGTCCGGCATCATTGAGACTTTTTACGCCGGCCTTATCTTGATTGCCCAAGTCTAACCAGTAAACGCCACGACTCTATGTGATGTATGTTGGATAGCTTTTTCTTGCAGGCATGCGGGATCACTGGCGCAGTCGCTCTATGTTGGGGTTGACTGAAAACCCCACCAGCTGATCTGACGCTGCGGGGCTTCACCATCTACCTCTATTTTGACCACTTTTTCATCCAGTGCAGCAAATACATCACTGACTCGACCAGCTCCTGCCCCTTGCCGGTCAGCCGGTATTCCACCCGGGGCGGGATCTCGCTGTACGCCCGCCTGTCCAAGATGCCTCCCTTCTCAAGCTCTTTGAGGCGGTTTGCAAGCGTCTTGCTGCTGATCCCCTTGAGCGCCTGGCGGAACTGCTTGTACCTGACAGGCTGGGTGGTGCAGCAGAGCGGTATCAGGATTTCAAGCGTCCCCCTTTTCGTTATTATCTTTCGAAGCCGGGCGGTTTCGGCCATGAGCGAAGAAGCGTCGTAGCCGGCAAAGTTGCAGCCCTGTATGATAGGGATCTTGGTCTCCATCTTTACACCAACTGTAGGTGTTGCACCTTGACAACTTAAATAGTTTCCTAAGTAAAGCATTGGCATGGAAAAGGACATCATCAAGAAGAATGTGAGGGAAAGGTACGGCAGTATTGCGCTTGCTGGCAGCTCGGATTGTTGCTCGCCAGAGTGCTGCTCCGGCGGTACGCCTGTTCAGGCCGCCACACTCGTTGGTTATGACGCAAAAGAGCTCGAATCTGTGCCGCAGGCGTCAATCATAGGAGCCAGCTGCGGCGCGCCGGTAGGATTTGCCAATCTCCAGAAAGGCGAAATGGTTGTGGATCTTGGATCCGGAGCTGGCATCGATGTCTTTTTGTCGGCAAACAGGGTTGGCATGTCCGGCAGGGTCATTGGCATCGACATAACCGAGGAGATGCTTGATAGGGCCAGAAAGAACGCCGGAAACAATGGATATGCAAACGTGGAATTCAGGAAAGGAGACATTGAAGCAGGGATCCCGGTGGACGGCAATTCCGTTGATGCTGTCATCAGCAACTGCGTCATCAACCTTACCACCGACAAGGTAGCTGCGTTCAGGGAAATCCACAGGATCCTGAAAAGCGGCGGCAGAATGGTAATTTCTGATCTTGTAGCTGACAGGAAGGCAGACTCGATAAATCTTGAAAGGTGGAGCAGCTGCATCGACGGCGCGCTGGCAAAGGACGACTACCTTGCAAGCCTCAAAGAGGCGGGTTTTAAGGATGCAAGCGTGCTGGAAGAGCGCCAGTTCATGAGCGGAGAATTGATAGGTGGCAGAAAAATAACCAGCCTTGTGGTCAGGGCTGTGAAGTAGCTATGAAGCAAGAAAAGACACTCCTTTTTGTTTGCGTAGAGAACGCCGGCAGGAGCCAGATGGCTGAAGGATTTTTCAACCAGCATGCGCCGCCAGGCTACAGGGCGGTCCGCGCTGGCACCAAGCCTGCTGGGCATACAAACCCGCTTGCGGTGCAGGCGATGAAGGAGGTCGGCATCGACATCAGCAAACAAAGATCCAAAATCATCACAGACGAAATGATCAGGAATTCTGCCAGGGCGGTCAACATGGGCTGCATGGACAGGGCTGACTGTCCACTACTCTTCCTCAACAACCCTATAGACTGGTGCAAAGAGGACCCAAAGGGCAGGCCGATAGAGAAGGTGCGCGAAATAAGAGACAAGATCGAGAGAAGAGTAAAGGAACTTGCAGAGAACCTCAAGTAGGCTGACGTCAAGCAAGAAGATATTTTTTGCCGAGCTTGCCGGCACATTTGTAGTCGTGCTGCTTACCACCGGCTCGGTGGTAATAGACGCCAAGTTGGGTGGCGCGCCGGGGCTTGCGTTTGTAGCATTTGCGCCCTTTGCCGGCGTGGCCGCGATGGTCTATGCCTTTGGCAAAATTTCAATGGCACACTTTAACCCCGCAGTCACCATCGGCTTCTTGGTCAGCGGCCACATCAAAAAATCGCAGCTGCCAGCGTACCTTGGCGCGGAGATAATCGGCGCCCTGCTTGCCAGCCTGTGCGTGCTGGCTTTCATAGGGAGTGAGGCTAACCTAGGAGCAAATGCGCCCAACTATTCTTTCCCTCTGTCAATTATTTTTGGAGTTGAGGTTCTGGTCACCGCCTTCTTGATGGCAGTCATTTTCGCGGTGGTCTACACCAAGGGGTCGGGAGGGTGGAGCGGCATCGCCATTGGCGGCATGGTGGGCCTTGACATCCTTTTCTTCTCATTCATTTCAGGAGCGTCAATGAACCCTGCCAGATCGCTTGCTCCTGCTCTCCTGTCTGGCGCCTTGTCCGACCTATGGCTGTACTGGTCTGCGACCTTTGCCGGCTCTTCGATTGTTGCATTGATCTACCGCAAGAAATTCCAGAACTAGGTTTCTTCCTTTTCATTCTTTGAATCCACTTCGGTGGGCTCGGACAGCCTGAACCGGCTCCCCACCCTTATGATAAAGGGGCCGATGAACGTAGTCACTATCGTGACCACACCGAGCATTGGTAGGATCAATGGGCTGATTGCGCCCACGTCCTGACCTCCCTTTGCTATCACCAGCGACAGCTCACCTTTGGTCGCGGCCATTCCAAGCCCTGCCCTCAGGGCAGTGGTGCTGTCGTATCTTGCCCTGACCAGGATGCCTGTCACTATCAGGAACTTTGAGGCAAACGAACTCAGTATCAGGATTATGGCCGGCACTATGAACATCGGGATCAGGGTGACGTTCATGAGCGCGCCTATAGAGATGAAGAACAGAGCGGCAAACATGTCCCTGAGCGGGATCGTGATAATCCTTGCCACCGCCGCGCTCTTGCTCTCGGCAACAAGCACCCCGGCGAGGAACGCGCCGATCACCACCGACATGCCAAGGCTGTTTGCAAGGAACGATAGGCCAAAAGCAAGGCTTAGGATGGTGATCAAAAGTAAGGCGTAGTCGTTCGTCCTGCCGGCCCTGTCGATGATCTTCGGGACGTATTTGCTGCCAATTATGATTATGCCGCCAATAAAGCCGCCGACTGTTCCAAGGGTAATCGCGATGCTCAGGATGGACGGGCTGCCGCCTGACGCGACGAAGGACTGCATGATGCCAAGCGCGCTGATAGCGATTATGTCCTCGACAATCAGCATCCCGAGAATGAGCGTCGACGACTTGTCCCGTATCAGGCCGACATCTTCCAGTATCCTGATCGTGATGACGGTACTAGTAATCGACAGTGCAAGGGCCAGGAACATCGAGTCGTTAAAGGTGAACCCTAGGTTCTGGGCGATAAAGAACACTATCATGAGCGTGCCCAGCGACTCTGCAAGCGCGGCGACTATTGATATCCTGCCGACCGAGCGCAGCTTGGCTATCGGGAATTCCGTGCCGGTGACAAAGAGTAGCATGATAATGCCCAGTTCCGCGAAGAGGTTCAGCGTTTCGGGGCTCCGCACGAGGCTGAAAGGCGGGGTGTAGGGCCCGATTATCATGCCGGCAATGATGTAGCCGATCACCATAGGCTGCCGCATCTTGAACGTGATGGCAAGCATTATCGCCGCGACCACCATGATTATCGCGATGTCCTGAACCACAAAGTCTATCGGGTCATTACCAATGGTAAAGAACTGCGGGAACAGCGATTCGCCTGCCTGTTTTATTGCTGCGGAATAGCTCACCGCTTAATTTTATAGACAACATGCATAAAAAGACAAGCTTGTCGGGCGTGAGATGACAAAGCTAATTATACGATACCATGCAAACATCCTTGTTGCGTTTTAAGATCAGCAAGCGGCGCCTCCTGTACCTCGGGTTTGGCGTGGCCGCTTTTCTCGTTGCCTATTCTGCCGGCGCGGCCGTCCCGTTGAGCGACGAGGAAGCCAAGGACGTGAGGAACCAATTCTCGTCGCAGATCGAAGACATCGACCAGAACGGCATCTTCCTCAACAACGCCAGGATCGCGCTGGTAATGTTCGTCCCAGCCATCGGCGCGGGCTTTGGGACGTTCTCCGGGTTCGCCACCGGCACGGTATTTAGCGCGCTTGCAAGCTCTTCGCCCATGCTGACAGAGGTCCCGCCGCTAGTCATCCTGATCACGCCCTTTGGCATCATGGAAGTTTTCGCCTACGGCCTTGCGATGTCAAGGAGCGGCATGCTGGTCTACCAGCTTGTCAAGAAAAAGCCCTGGCGCGAATATGTCGTCCCGACACTTATTGAGCTCGGCATAGCTGCGGCGGTGCTGTTTGCAGCCGCGGTGATAGAGTGGCAGATGATACAGCTGCTGGGCGGCCTTGACACGAGCGTCATCATAGAGCCGGTGTAATCACTCGGAGTCCGGTGCTGCTGCCTGCGAGCCTTTCAGGCCGTACTTTTCGATGAATTCGCCGGCCTTCGCCGCTATTTCGTTCCACTTCTACCTGCCGACCCTCATCCTGCAGAGGTCGTCCTTCCACTGGTCGTTCCTTTTCATCCGCCGGTAAAGCCGGAGGTTCTTGCCGAACTCGCTCTGGACCATTACAAGGGCCACTATCAGGTCGCTGCTGCGGTAAATGTCTTAGCCGTCGAGCACCGTGAACGTCTGGGAGACAGGATACTTTACTTCGCTCATAATGAGAGATTTGAATTATATTTTATAAAGATTACAACAAAAAGAAGAGGAATGTTACTGACTTTCGCCACATGCAGGACAGACCTTTTGCGACATGGGCATTTTTGCGCCGCATTCAACGCAATACCTGACAGGGCCCTTGCCGGAGTCCTGCATGCCAACAGACTTCTCTTCTATTGGCATGAAAACGATCAGGTTCGATTTAATATTTAAACTTCCGGCTAGAACTCGAGGTAAGTCTCCCTCTTTGCCTGGTCGATGACCAGCGCAGAGAGGTCGGAAAACTCTTTCCCTTCGAGGTCTGCTACCGAGCCCTTAAACGTTGTTTCCTTTTCAGTGGTCATGCGCTCAAAGACCCAAGCCTTAAGCTTGACGGTGTCGATGCCGTTCTGTCGCAGGAATTTCGCGATTTCAGACTGCATGAAGTGCTTTGACGGGTCGGCGGGCCACGGCCTTGGCAGCAGTATCACGCTCCTGCCTTGCCTGACAGCCTCCAGAAGATCTTTCTTTTTCTGCTCAATGCAGCCTGTCACGTGGAACGTGACTATGAGGGTCTTGTCTGTTGGGACGTGGGATTTTGCAGCCGCCACCTGAATGGAGCTGATGCCTGGGATTACCTCGACGTTGTCGTCGCCAAAAATTTCAAGAAGCCTGTCGACCACCTCTGATTCAGAGAAGTTGACGTCGCCGGTGAAAGGCACGGTGCAGTATTCGCCGTCCTTCATTTTCCTGTGTACGTCCTGGTAGACATCTTCCTGCGTCTTCATCGTGATTTCATATATTTGCTGCCTGCTCCTGTCGACAACGCCTTCAATAATCGACAACGTGTACCTGTAGCCAACGACGTAGCGCGACCTGCGGATCGCTTCTTTGGCGACATCAGTCATGTACGCCGGCGAGCCGGGGCCAACCCCGACGACGAAGAGCTTTTTTGGCAATATGCGTGTTTTGGCAGGCTGCCTGATTATATTACTTTGCGACCACCATCGTGTTGGTGCTCCGTATCCCCTTCACCTTGCGCAGCTCCCACGAGACGACCTCGGCCACGTCCCTGTCGGTGTCCCGCTCCACGATTGCCATCAGGTCGTACTCGCCGTACAGGTCGTAGACTGCCTTGACGCCTTCAAGCGACTTTATCTCTTCGTGCACAAGCTTTTCCAGTCCAGAATCCGTGTTTATCAGGACGAATGCCTTTGTCTTGGTCATAAATCGGTTAGCTCTGCTCAGAATTATTGCAATATAAATTTACGTTGACGTTTTTACCAGATTTATTAGCGGAGTCCAGTCTATCTTCTGGAACCCTAATGGATCCTTTGCAGGGTATTTCACCCACCCCTTGACTATCGAGAACTTGTAAATTTTGGACTTGTCGCCGAGGTTCACCTTCACCTTGAGGAGCGTCCCCCAGTCCTTCTCCTCCGATGTTACTTCCATGATCTGGCTGAACGCGATTTCCAGATTGTCAGGGCTCTTGTCAAGGTCGCGCTCCAGGTGCTCGAGCTTGTAGCCTTCGGCCGGCCGGAAGACGTTTTCTCCTGCTTCAAAGCGCTTTGCCTGCCGGAGCGAATGTGTTTCGTGGATTTTGTACGTCATGTCAGTCTTGATGATAAATGCAAGGCGCCTGTCCGTTATGACGAGCATGCCCTCCTTGCCGTGCTTGAAAAAGCTTTCACCTTCATTCCAGACCCAGAAAATGTGCGCCTTGATCTGCTCGTCCCAGTCAACCAATGCGGATCAAGCTAGCAAATACAGTATTAATAATTTATTGGAAAATAAAAATTAAAAAAAGGAAAGTGTTGTAGGAGGGACTTAACCTTCTTCCCAGCCCTTCACGAACAGACCGGCCTTCTTCAGCGGAATTGGCTGGCCTGGGGTGTAGTCCATCGGCCTCATCCAGAAGATAGCCTTTGTTGGGCAAACGCCAATGCATGCTCCATCAGAGATGCATCTTTCTGGATAGAACACGAATGCCTTGCCCCTCTTCCATCCTTCCACCGGCTTGACTCTCAGTACATCTGGACCGAGACTCGTGCAAATCTCTACGCAGAGCGCGCAGCCTATGCAGTGTTGTTCGCTAATATCAGGAAGTATTGCGACTGGCATCTAATTCACTTATCCAACGATCCATGCTGAATCTATTTAAACCCTATGCCGATTTTATAACAGCGATATAATTAAAGACTGATGAAGAACAGGACGTTCAGCCGTGTACATAGGTATACTAGGGGCGATGCGCCGCTAATTTGGTCGTTGCTTTTTTTGTACAACGCTAAAAAGCGCCTGCTCCCTTCAGCCAGTCTACCTGGGCAGATAAGACTGAAGAAAAGTCGACAGCTGCGCAATATTAATCCTTCTCAACTTTTGTACGTACTTTTCTTGTTTGGACCAGAACCGGCTATATAGCTACTGAGCGTACTGCCGCATATGCAGACGCTCCACGTCGCATTTGACGACACCGACTCACGCGCCGGCAGGTGCACAACGCACCTTGCGTTCAAGGTGGCGGAGGACCTGAAAAGGAGTGGGGCCGATCTTGTCGACTACCCGTTGTTGATCAGGCTCAACCCAAACATCCCGTGGAAAACCAGGGGCAACGGGGCAGTCTGCCTGCGGCTGCATGTGCAGGATGCAGGCAGGGTTGTCGACCACGTCAGGCAGGCAGTGGAGGAAGGCTCTGCCATTGGCACCGGCGCCAACCCCGGGGTTGCGTTCCTGCAAAGCGACCGTGTGCCGGTGGAGCTGCAAAGATTCAGCGCCCTTGCAATGTGCGATGTGCTCAGCAGACAGATGGCTGAAAAGGTGGCCAAGGCTGCAAGCGTTCAATACTTTACTTTTGGCAACGGGCAGGGGCTTGTTGGCTCGCTTGGCGCTATGGGCTGCCTCCTTGACGGCGACCATACCTACGAGCTGATTGCTTACCGCAAGATTGAGAACTGCGGCAGGCCGCGGGTGGTGGACGAGCAGCGCGTGATAAAGTTCAGCGCGGACACATACCCCAACACGTTCAACAACTATGACCGGAACCACAACAGGGTATTGATTGCGCCCCACGGCCCCGACCCCGTGTTCTTTGGAGTGAGAGGTGAGAGCGCGGATGTCGTAGGGTCGGCCTTGCCGGCACTGCATCCTGAGGAAGAGCTGGACGGCTGGACTATTTTCCGGTCAAACCAGGGAACGAACATGCACCTCCAGAATGAGATGATGATTGCAGGGGTCAAGGCTTACACCGCCGGCCACGTAAAATGCAAAGTGAGCAGCAAGCCGCACGCGATGGAAGGCGGTCACGCCATGTTCACAGTCGAGCAGGACGGGTCTGAAATGCCGGCGGCAGTGTACGAGCCGACAGGGCTTGCAAATATTGCAACAAAGCTTGAAGCCGGCGACATTATTGAAATTGGCGTCGGGGTAAGGAAAGGCACTACCAAGTACCCCAAGATCCTGAACGTCGAGTATCTGTCGGTACTCGAGCTTGCTCCAGCTTTTGATGTGCTGAATCCGGTGTGCAAGGTGTGTGGCAAGCGCATGAAGTCAGAGGGTAGGAACAAGGGTTACCAGTGCAACAGGTGCAAGCACAAAGACGCAAGCGCGAATAAGATTCTGGTGCCATTAGAGCGCGGCATCAAAACAGGGCTTTACGTCCCAACGTCCAAGGCTCACAGGCATTTGACAAAGCCGCTGCAGAGGTACGGCATCGAAAAGGCCGGTTTTCAGCTGTTGACAAGCTGATCAAAACCAAGATTTGTGGATGTTTGATTTGATCTTGCCTTTCAATTCCTCTGTTATCTCTTCTGGCTTCATGTTGTGATCTTTGGTTGCGTGGGCTGCACATTGAGCTAGTATTTCGTCTTCCGTTTTGCCTTTTGCAGTCCAGCCGCAGTCAAATCCGACGTCCCTGCACTTGAATTTTAGCATGCCTTGTTTTCCGTTCGCATGCCTATAAAGATATAGCAGGTTGTTTGGGTTGTAAAATAATAGCGAGGGGTTGATTTGAACTTACGGCCACCTGCAATTTTGCAGAAAGTGGAAACCGCTCTGCGGGTTATGAGCCCGCCGGGATAACCTGGCTTCCCCACCTCGCTGTCAGCATCTTGATACAAGGGGAATATATCTCTGTCTGCATTGGCGATGATCGTTCTCATGATTTCTGCTGCGCCGGAATTATTCCCAGCTGCTGCATCAGTCCAAGCATGTCTGACTCGCCCCACCGTTCTGGTAGCTTGCAGTTTGCTATGCGGAAGAATCGCATCTCGGTTACGTTGACCCGCTTGCCTGTTGGCGGGATGCCCATTATTTGGCCTTTGTGGGTGCCGTTTGCGAACATAGTATCATGCATCATGGGAATTGAGACTCTCATGATCAGCAGAAATGATCCTTCCAAGGTCAAGTCACGTCGCTTGTTGGTGGAAGAGGAGCTTATTCACAGCAAGGCTCATGCATTAGATCAGCTGGCCCGCGATGTCAACACAAAATTTTCAGATGTTGCAATTGAACGAAACTTGATGTATGATGGATTTTTGGCGGGCATTACATTTAATTGGAGAAACCGCAGGGATTGGAAACGGTATTCTGATTCAGTGACAGGATATGTAAAATGGGCGGCATCAGGCGAGCCGTATTGTTGCCTTTATGTGCAGACCTACAGTTCTCATCCTTTTGTTGAGTATATGCCACAAAATGCGATAAAGGATTAGGATTTGACCGCATTGTGTCTGAATTGGACTATTCCAAAGCTGTGGGAGCTATATTGTACGTGGGCGATTTAGAAAATGACAATCCTGCCTTCATAAAAGCATGGATCTCGATCGGGGTGCGCTCGGATGAAAGATTGAAGCCAAAGTTTGATTGCCAATATAGCGTCGATTATGACCGGCTCGCGGCATTTCTTCGGCTGCTAAGAGACAACGATTTTCAGTTCAAGGATCATGTACTGGTCGGCTAGATCCGCGGTCCAGCTCTGCCAATAATAATATAGATTTATTTCTGTCCCTGTCGGTATTAGACGTGCATGAACGCCAAGTCGCTCAATGACGTCGACTTTGAAAAGCGCAGCGGGCTACTGCCTGTCATTGTGCAGGACAGGAGGACCAAGGACATCCTGATGCTGGCCTACGCCAACAGGGAGGCTCTTGCCAACACGGTCAAGACTGGCAATGCCTGGTTCTGGAGCACATCGCGCAACAAGCTCTGGATGAAGGGCGAGGAATCCGGCAACATCCAGCCGGTGCACGAAATACTGGTCGACTGCGACTCTGACGCCATATTGTACATGGTCGAGTCGGACAAGCCGGCCTGCCATACGGGCAGCAGGTCATGCTTCCACAATGTATTGAAATAACTACGAAAAAACAGAACATTTGTACATTTGTATGCTCTTGCTGTGATTCTTGCAGAAAATGCACAGTTAAGTCACACAATATATAATAATGGAAAAGTTTAGTAATACTAAAATGGTGCTTAGCGAAGTTTTAATCACATACTGGTCTCCGGAGAGTAGAAGGTCATGGGCAGTATCAGGTCATTAAGATGCAGGGAATGCCGCAAAGAATACGAGCCACAGTTCCGTTATATTTGCGAAGAATGTTTCGGTCCTCTGGACGTCACTTACAAAGAGCTGTCAGTGAACAGGCACACTTTTGAATCAAGGGAAAAGACCTACTGGCGCTATTTTGAGCTCCTTCCCATCGCTGACAAAAGCAACGTTGTCAGCCTGAACGCCGGGCTCACCCCGCTGCAGGTTGCAGACAAGCTGGGCGAGAAGCTCGGTCTGAAAAGTTTGGTTATCAAGAACGATTCCGTCAACCCCACTTTTTCGTTCAAGGACAGGCCCGCCGGCGTTGCCGTGTCAAGGGCCAAGGAAACAAAGCTAAAGGCGGTGGGCTGTGCATCCACCGGCAACCTGGCAGCTGCAACGGCGGCTCACGCGGCTAAGGCCGGCCTGCCATGCTACATTTTTGCCCCGTCTGACATCGAGCACGTAAAGATAGCGCAGGCGCTTTCGTACGGCGCGGAATTTGTCGCTGTGGAGGGCACCTACGACGACGCTAACAGGATCGCCTCGATCATCGGTGACAAGAAGGGCATCGGAGTGGTAAACATCAATATGAGGCCATACTATGTGGAAGGCTCAAAGACACTTGCCTACGAGGTGGCCGAGCAGCTGGACTGGCAGGTTCCAGACAGCCTGGTAATCCCGGTTGGAAGCGGGGCTATGCTCAACGCGATATGCAAGGGCTTTGAGGAGCTCCATGCTCTCGGGCTCATTGACAGCCCCAAGAACATGAAGGTTATCGCCGCGCAGCCTCACGGATGCGCTCCCATAGTTGATGCATTCAAGCGCAACAGCGACGAAGTGATCCCGGTGGAGCACCCGGAGACGATTGCAAAGAGCCTGGCCATAGGAGACCCGGGCGACGGCCTTTACGTTCTGAAAAGGTTGAAGCAGTACAACGGGCTTGCGGAAGAAGCAAACGATCAAGAAATCACCGACGGCATCATGCTGCTAGCCCACACGGAGGGCATATTCACAGAGCCGGCCGGCGGCGTGTCAATCGCGGTGCTGAGAAAGCTTGTAGAAGAGGGCAAGATAGAGAAGGACGAGCGCACGGTCTGCTATGTCACCGGCAACGGCCTGAAAGCTACAGAAGCGATTATAGGTCTGCTGCCGAAATTGAATGTTGTCAAGCCGGACGCGGCAGAAGTCGCGGCGATGATAGGGTGATAAAAAAGTGGCCAAGGTTGAATTTGTGGTTCCTTCAGTATTGAACAAGGGGCAGGGGGAGAAAAAGATCCCGCTAGAAGCTTCTGATCTTCAGGACGCCTTCTCTAAAATTTCAGATCAGATGGGTAACGATTTCAAGCGCAGGGTGTTTGACCACAACGGCAAGCCCAGGTCACTGATCAACATCTACGTCAACGGCAAGAACATGCGCTTTGGCGGCGGCTTGGCGACGCAGCTCAAGGACGGCGACTCGGTCTACATCCTGCCGGCGGTCGCGGGAGGGGCTGAGCTCACAAGCGAGGAGCTCCAGCGCTACTCGAGGCAGGTGATGCTCGAGGAGATCGGCTTTGAGGGCATGGAAAAGATAAGGAGCGCCAAGGTGTGCGTCGTGGGCGCCGGCGGCATCGGCAACCCGGTCATTACGCAGTTGACGGCGATGGGTGTTGGCAAGCTCCGCATTGTTGACAGGGACGTCATCGAAGTTACCAACCTGCACAGGCAACACCTCTATACCGACGACGACATTGGCCGCGTCAAGGTAGAAGCCGCTGCAGAGCGGCTGCGCAGGCTCAACCCGACAGTCGAGATAGAGCCGGTGCCGACTTCGGTTACAAAGTACACTGCCGAAGGCATCGTCAAGGGTTTTGACATTGTAATCGACGCACTTGACAGCGTGGACGCGCGCTATGCCCTCAACGACGCGTGCATCAAGCACAGCATCCCGCTGATCTACGCTGGCGCGATTGGCGTGACAGGCTCTGTTTGCACTATTTTGCCGAACAAGTCGGCGTGCCTGCGCTGCATGTTCCCCGAGCTGAACGAGGAGGAGATGCCGGCCTGCAGCACCGAAGGCGTGCACCCGTCGATACTGTACCTGGTTTCAGGCATACAGGTGTCCGAAGCTGTCAAGATAATCATCGGCAAAGAGCCAACGCTGGTAAACAAATTACTTTACATCGACCTGAACGAGCTTTCGTTTGACAGGGTCCAGATGTTCCGCCAGGAAGAATGCCCGTCGTGCGGCACTGCCCGCAAGGAAAGCAACGTCGTCGCAAAAGAGCTGATAATCGAAGAGCTGTGCGGCCGGGACAGGGGCAAACGCACGTGGACGATCACGCCCGCAGAGCCTGCTTCAATAAACCTGAACGGAATCGTAAAGAACGCCGAGTCGCTTGGCTACCAGATCAAGACGCGGGGCAACCTCGGGATAACGGCCGTCAACTCGGGCAGGATGTCTGTCAGCTTCCTCTCAAGCGCCGCGGCCACGATAGTGGGCGCAAAGGACGAAGAGGACGCGGTCAAGATCTACAAGACGTTTGTAAGCGGCCATTAGCTCATTTTGGACGCTGCCTCAGCTTCATGTTGGGCGGAAAGACAAGCGTGTTCATCTTTTGGTACAGCTCCGGGAACTCCACCCCTTTTTCAGTGGTGTCGTAGAGTTTTGTCATTATGTCATAGGTTAGCAGTTTGGGCTGCAGCAATAGGTCAAAGTACTCCTTTACCGTCGAATAAGAAAGGAACGAGCCATGCATTATCGACGTCTGGTTTGCCCCACCTTTTGCCGTTTCAAGAATGTCGGCAACGATGTCCCTCCATGCCCTGTTTATCACGGCTTCTATATGCAATAGATTTTGGGGTTGAAAAGTATTATCATACTAGATAAAATCAGTCAGGCTGGACTGCATCTTCTTTTCTTCCTTGAATATCAATTTTAGCTCCATGGCAATTGATTCCACCCTGCTGCGCAGGTAGTCGCTTATCCTGTACTGCTGGCACATGTCAGTCGCAATCCACAGATATTTTTCGACTGCACCCTTAGTGACGGTCTGCATAAGCTCGGTCTGGCACTCGGTGCACCGGCCCACCAGCGGCATCCTGCGGAACTTGGCGCCGCATGCAGTGCAGCGGAACGTCTGCGAAGAGTATGACCGCATGTTGCCCATGATGTCCGGCAAAATGTGAGTGGTTAGCACCATTGCCGCCACTTCGTCCACATCTACGGCATTGATCAGCTTTGCTGTGTCAAACTGCATTTTCAATTTCTCCTCCATGGTGTTCAGGGTCGAATATGCGCTCCTCTGCGCCTTTGTGGTGAGTGCATCAGTAAAATGAGTAAAGCCATAGCCAAAGAATTGGTGCTCGTTCCCTATCCTGTTCTTGATGGTCTCTATCATGTATGCCGCGTCGGCGGCCTTGCCCTGCTTCCAGGTCGCTTCATAGAATTCAACGGGGTACGCGCTTGCAATGTCGAAGTTGTGGGCTTGCCTCTGCACCTCGTGCGGGAGCACCACCGGCTGTATCATCAGTGGCGCGTCCATCAGCCCGCCTATCTTGTCAGGCAAAAAGTCAAACGAGAAATTCAAAAACGCGTCCATCAGGAGCATGACAGAGTCGGCGTCGCCGTCGCAGTCCCGGCGCTTGGCCGAGTGCCACACCGGCGACGCAAGGCACACCTGTGAGTCCGTAAACCCGATTATCCTGCCCATAATGCCGACTGACGTGTGGGGCGCAAGGCCCACCACTAGGTGGCCCACAAGGTCGTCGACACAAGACATGTTGTAGAATGGCTCGAGCTCGTATATTTTTTCAAGCTCTTCGTCGATGAACTTTGCAGTGTTGACAAGGTGGTATGCAGAGTCGCGGGGGATAATGACGTCTTGCATCATCAGTTCCACTATCTGGTCCGGCGACGCCAGCTTCTTCCCAAGGTAGTCGCGGGTGTAGCCCAGCTCTCTCAACTTCTCAATGCTGATGGAGATCCATGACGGCTTGAAGTGGGTGAGCGGCTCGTTGGTGGCGTCAAACCTGATTGTGCCGTCCTTGAACGCGTGCAGGCCGTGCTTTTGGCGTAGTATCCCCTTTTCCAGAGGCTCTGCAGACCTGTGCCGACTCATAAGCGACTTGACTCCCTTGAACGGCTCTTCCGGCACCACGCCCAGCTTTTTCCTTGCCTGCTCTATCGCCACCTTGAGCGGATAGTTGGCAGACGAATATGTCCTGCCTTCCTTGCCGCAGCGCGCGCATTTTTCGCCTTCTTCGACCTCTCCCCTGCACTGTATGCAGAGGTTGCGGAGCATGGTCGACGCGCCGCAGGCGCGGCAGTGCGTGCCGAGCGACGGCACCTTGCAATTGTCGCAGTAGCGATTAGCAATTTCCGTGTAGAACGAGTCTTCTTTGCATGCCTTCAGGATGTCGCGGGTGGCGCCCCCCTTCGGCCCCACCGGGAACAGCACATGCACGGGCGGCTTCATCTTGCGCTCGGCTGCCTTTTCCGGCCTGCCGACCCTTACCGCGATTGTAGAAGCAAACTTGGGCATCACCAAGAGGCCTGACGACTTGCTGACAAATTCTATAGTGTCCTTGGCTTCAACGACTGGCCCGCCTAGCAACCTTCCCAATGAGATAGCCTGCTCGCTGTCGTCGAGCCTGATCCTGTCATTCGCTGTCGAGTGGGCAACTCCAAGCCGCTCTAGAATGTCCTTCAATCTAGCGTCATTGAGCATGTCGCCATTCAGCCTGTCCTTCAGGTAGAGCGCTTCGTCAAGGCTGACGGTGTCCCAGTAGAACGAGTATTTTGGATGCAGTGGCAGGCCCAATTTACTGATGTCAAACGCTTCTCCGACTGAAGGCGCAATCAGCGGGTTTTCGGCCAGCTGGATTAGCCTTTCCCTGTTAGCGTCAACAGGCATTGCTGCCAATTTTGATTTGAGCTGCTGCGCCCATATTTCTTCAACGTAGCTTGCCGGCGGCAGTTGCGCGTTGTTTTCTAAAAAGTCGCCGTAGCTTATCAGCATGTCCCCAAGGTACAGGATCTTGGTGACCCTTGGCCGGATCCTTTCGGCCTGCTCCACCGTCGGCACTGGCATAACCCTGCCGTCGTCGAGCCTGACTATCGGGGCTTCCAATGTATCTACAAGGGCTATCGTGGACGCCTTGCCCGGCACGTCCATCTTGATCTGCGTGCCTACAACTATGGCGTAATTGAGAAGTGCCGGCAGTGCAGGGTGTATCCCCACGGTAGCAAAGCCGGTGTTGTAGCAGCGCCCGTAGCGGAGGCGGAAGCCGCCTATCTTTTTGGCCATCGAAAGCACGGGTCTGCCGGTGATGACTTCGGACATCCTGTGGTGTGCCGCGTCGTCGTCGCCCGTCTGGATCGCCCCCTTGAGATCCTTGAGCCACCCCCAACCGTCGAGCTTTAGCGTCTCAACCAGCTTCAAGAGCTTCCTGCTGCGGCCAATGAGCCCGTCGTTCATGACCCTGAGCGTTCCCCCACGCACCCTGTCGGTCGCTATCCGGCGCATGCCCTTGTGCCCTACCACTTCGACAGGGTCGGTGCCTACGCCGTCGAGCTCTACCGGTATGTTTGAGATGCAGTTGACGACATCTTCGTCAAGGACCTTGAACTGGAAGCCCATGACTTCGCGCTCGTAGATCCGCAGCTCTTCGACGAACCTGCCGGTTTCGTCGTCAAATGAATTTGCGACGTACTTGGCAAGCCCTGCCACCTTCCTTGCGTGGTCCGCTATCAACATGGTGAGCGCGGCTTCGGTCCCGCCGGCCGATCTGATCGGGCCGGCAAACGATACCGACAGGTATTGCGAACCGTCAGTGTTGTTCTTTATCGTGACGTCCGATATGCCCTGCAGCGGGGCGACCGTGACACCTTCGGTGACGACCGCCAGCGACACCCTGACTGCGTTGTCAAGCCGGGTCTTCAGGTCGCCCGAGCCGTATTCGCCGGCCGCGATCTCCTCCGCTATCTTTAGCGCGGCCTTCTCCTTTGTCGTCGTCGCAAGCAGAGCGCGCAGCCTGTCTGCGATGCCTATTTCATGCATCTTGGCGACCCTGTCTGCCAAGTCGTAGGCTATCTTGGGCTCTACAATGTCCGCGGCGTCTATCCCGCGCCTTCTGGCCTTGAGCGCGTGCTGGTAGTTCTGGTAGACGTTCTTGAGGATGTCCTGGTGATAGCGCCGGTAATATGCCGGCATTCTTACGTCCTTGAGACGGGCCTCGGCTTCCTCCAGCATCATATATTATCGCGCCCTGATTGCCTTGACTATTGACAAAAATTTTTCCTGCCAGTTGCCGTCCTTTTCTATCATTGTGCCGACGACGATGATGTCGGCGCCGGCTTTAGCTATCTGGCCAGCAGTTTCCGCCGTTGTTATGCCGCCGCCGACAATGAGTGTGCCTTCATACTGCTTCCTGACTGCCGCGACCATTTCCGGCGGCACGTTCTGCGACGCGCCAGAGCCGGCTTCGAGGTACACAAAGCGCATGCCCATGTATTGTGCTGCGAGCGAATACATCACTGCAAGGTTGGGCTTGTGGAACGGGATCCCCCTTGCCCTGCCTACGAACCAGGCTGCCGTCCCTTCGCCCACGATAATGTAGGCTGTTGGCAGCGGCTCGATGCCGTATTTCTTGACTGCGATTGCACCAAGCGCCTGCGCTTCGGTGATAAAGTAAGGGTTTTCTGAATTCAACAATGAGCTGAACAAAATTGCGTCGGCCTTTGGTGATACACCCGTGACGTTTCCCGGGAACAATATCACAGGTACCTTGATCCTGGATTTTATTTCCGCCACCACCTTGGCTAATTCTATCTGATCGATGGCAGATGATCCGCCCACCAAAATCGCGGAGGCCCCTTTCTCCTCCACCTTCCTTGCAATAGCTGCAGCGTCTGTAGAGTTTTCAGAGTCGATAAGCGGAAGGCAAATCGTGCCGTGTTTTTTTATTTCATCTCGGAGATGCTGCTCTACCTTTCCTAATGCCACTTCCCCTTTTGAAGAGAGCTAGTCATTTTAAAGTTTGATGCTACCAATATTTTTATTCTGGGGCGCTATACAAATCTGTATAGCATCCATGGTTGACGCGAAATCCAATTCTAACGACCTTTATGCATATCTTGTTGCAAATTCTCTATTTACTCAACGTCAGTTGTCAATAATTTCGAAAAAGCTGCAGGGGAACGGCCGGGCGCAGAACATCAGTTCAGGGGCCTATT
Source organism: Nitrososphaera sp. (assembly GCA_023250885.1). Taxonomy (GTDB): domain Archaea; phylum Thermoproteota; class Nitrososphaeria; order Nitrososphaerales; family Nitrososphaeraceae; genus Nitrososphaera. The sequence continues at coordinate 18,913 of JAHEZV010000013.1, forward strand.
ACAGGCAGGTAAAGCAATGTCGCAACAAGGTAAACGCCGTTCTTTACAGCATGATACTTCTGCGATCGATGGGGATCGTGCAGCCGGAGGCATTCACTGCCCTGGGCAGGCTTGCAGAGCAACTGAGTGTGATATTTGCTTCGGAAAGTAGTGATGTCGCGAGCCGGCTGAGCGTGAACGACGTGATATCCGTGATTGACCAGCTGGTAAAAAGAATGTCCAAGTTGTAAAATAATGTTGTTCTGTAGTAATAAAACTCGGTGCTGCAACGTAATGCCGTGACATGATCGTCGACCTTTCCTTCCTGTACAGTGACATTGTAACTTCTGGCATAATTGCGTTCTTGGCTGGCATGGCCAGTGTGATGGTATACTCCAAAGTAAAGGGCGCGCTTACGGACCGCCGCTATAGGGCCGACGAGGCAGTTGTCGAAGCCGTCGTTCTCGAGTACACGCGGAGGTTGCGCGATTATGACAAGGTGATCGCAGAGCTTCGGGCCAAGGTCGACATCATGGAAGTGAGGGGTCAAACACCTCAAACAATATCACAGCCATCACACCAGCCGCAACCTCACGTAGCGCCCGTGAGTGAGTTTGCAACAGTCACACAGCACCCGATGGTTGAGAAGGAAAACAATGGCACGACAGACTACATTTTGAAGTTGCTGGGGGAGAGGCCGCGGACTTCTCGCGAGGTGCAGCACGCTGTCGGCAGGACTCGAGAGCACACCGCCCGCCTCATGAAAAAGCTTCACGACTCTGGCCTTGTGAGCAGGGACGCCAACGCCAACCCTTTCAAATACAACATCACGGACTCGGGTCGAAAGAGGTTGAAGGATAAGGTTGCGCCTGTTGCTGTCTAGTTATCTTGTATACCCATTCTTTGCCCTGGCGGTTCCTCGCCAGCCTTCCCCGCTCTGAATATCTTGAGAGGTAAGTGGAGATTATGCTCAGTTTTATTGGCTCGTTGTACTGGTCCTCGTAGAGTTCGAGAATGTCAGTTGAGGTAAAGCCCCCATAGGGGAACTTGGCACCAATGAGGCTCCAGATTCTGTCGCCGATCGAGCCCGCCACCCGGCTGAATGTTTCATTGTTGCCGTTGCCGTTTGACTCGATGTTGAGTAGATCCATGAACTCGACTATCTTCATTATCTTCTCTTTGGACACATTGCCCTCTAGTGAGAGGTTGTACTTGCTTCCTTCGGCGTCCTCTAACTCTATCTTGAACCTTCTCTTTCCCGAGCTCATGCCAAAGAGGTATCTTGACCTTTTAACGTATTAGCACTTAACATCAGCTCTGTCAATGTTGATAACAAACAGCTTAGCTCTTGTTAACCGCGCTTGAGAGACAAGCTATTTTGGTTAACAACTGCTGTTGGGTAACCAAATTTCTAGTTGAAAAGTACTTGTTTTCAGTTCCAGTGGAAACGGAGGGGTCGCGTCCGGGTCTGTTAACAGCGCCAAGACCCCCCTTAACGCTGCAGTGGAAACAAAGGGGACATTATCAGCCCCTTTTGGCCTGCGACGATCGTGTGCCATTAACGGTAGTTGTTCATCAATAAGTTCTCGCACGCCGCCACCCCTTGCTTTCCTATGCAAACCCCTTCTCATATCTATATACACTCAAAGCTATTGAATTGATATGTTAACTAGCTATAGTTGATTCGGCCAGTTAAAAACGACCTGTTAACGTGAGTGTTAAGGTAAAGTTAACAACTTTCCTTCTGGAAAGGAAAAGAAGGGGTGGCGGCTGGTTAAAATGGGTGCGCCCATGATGGTGATCAGCAATTGAGCTTCGACGTAGACAACATTTTCGACAAGGCCGCAAGCGGAAGCTCGCTTGTCAAGAACCGGCAGGCCCTGACGATTGACTACGTGCCGGAAAAACTTCCATTCCGCGATGAAGAAGCAAAAACTCTGGCGCAGGTGCTGTCGACAGTCTTCAAGGGCGCAAGACCTTCAAATTTATTGTTGTTCGGTAAGCCCGGAACCGGCAAGACTGCAGTGGCAAAGAATGTTGTCGATCGGCTCCAGAAAAAATCGAACGAATTGAAAATAGATGTCACGGTTATTTTCATAAACGCAAAAACTGCTGGCAGCGCGTACAAGGTGCTGTATGAAGTCGCGGAAGAGCTTGGCATCAACAAGGAGCAGGGTAAGCAGGTTCACTTTACAGGCCTGTCGATGGGCGAAGCGACGGACAGGATACTGCAATACATACAGAAGAAAAAACTCCACTTTATCCTAGTGGTAGACGAAATAGACTCGCTGGTCGACAAGAGCGGCGACGACATACTTTACAACTTTACAAGGGCAAACCAGCGGATGGGCAAGGGAGGCTTTGTCACTCTCATCGGGATCTCCAACAGCCTCACATTCAAGGACAAGCTCGACCCGCGTGTGAGAAGCAGCCTCAGTGAGGAAGAGGTCGTCTTCAACCCCTACACGGTGAACCAGCTGCGCCAGATCCTGCAGGAGCGCAGCAAGCTGGCCTTCAGCGACAGCGCCATCTCTGATGCGGCTATAAACCTTTGCGCGGCGATGGCCGGGAGGGAGCACGGCGACGCAAGAAAGGCAATCGATCTGCTCAGAGTCGCGGCAGAGCTTGCAGAACGGGAAGGCGCACCCAAGGTCGACGAAAACCACGTGCGCGCAGGGCAGGACAGGATAGAAAAAGACGCGCCGTTTGTCGTCGTGAAAAACGCGCCGGCCCACCACAAACTCGTAATTATTGCGGTGATAAAGTCAAAGAGCGGGATCACTGGCGACGTCTATGACACTTATCTAGCGCTCTGCAAGCGGGCGGAGCAAAAACAGCTGACGCAGCGGCGCGTCACCCAGATAATAAGCGAGCTTGAGCTGCTCGGGCTGGTGTCGACGGATATTGTCAACCAGGGCCGCTACGGCAGGTCGCAAAAGATCAAGATAACAATCCCACCAACAACAATCAGCGAAGCGCTCAAGGAGGACTCTTTGGCGTCGCTCATTGATTGAAATCCTGAACGAACGGCTGGAGCGTCGCTAGGTTGACAACAATGGCCATGCCAGGCGACGGCATGATACCCATTGTCTGCTGGTAATTTGTCTGGCTCTGCCACGCTCCTGAATTGACGACAAGGGTTCCGCGGTAGCTCTGCACGTCCGTCACGTGCACGTGCCCCGAATGGAAAATGTCAGGCACGTCGGAAATGACCATCATGTCCTCCTGCTCCGGGGCGATCGGCGTCCGTTCGCCATATGTCGGAGCTAGGTGGCGCGCCTTGAGAAGCACCTTCATCGCCTCTGCCGGCCTCGAATAGCTCAAGCCCGGGGTGGTGGCAATGACGTCGTCCAGACTCTGGCCGTGGAACATCAGCAACTTTACGCCGTTCAGATCCACAAAGGCAGGGTTGCCGAGCATAGTGCAGTTTGGATGGCCGTAAAGGTGGTCTGCAGGGTCCTTACCCGGGATCGCAGGCTGCGGAAGCGCCCTCCTCCCCACATCGTGGTTGCCCGGTATCGCCAGAACCTTCATGTGCCTGGGGACCTTGGCGAGCAGCCGCGCGGCGTGGTTCATCTGCTTGCCTGCGTCCATTTCCAGCAACTCCTTGTCCTGGTTTGGAAATATGCCGATGCCGTCTATCAGGTCGCCACCGACGCAGAGGAACTTGATCTTGCGCACAATGTCGTCGTCAGACGACAGCCAGTCCAGGAATCGCAGAAACTCTTTTTCCATGAAATATTTGCTGCCTACATGAAGGTCTGAAATCAACACCGTGTACGCTTCCGACTTGCTCCTGTTAGGCAGATGGTCGGGGATGTCCGGCGTCATAACGCTCTTGACTGTCAGTCCCGGCGCGCCCTTGCCGTTTTCAAGCTCTAGCATGACCATCTGGTCCATGGCAAGCGCCGTAGCCTGCTTTTTCGCGTCCTCTGCAACCGCAGTCACTGTCAAGATCCCGGTATAGTCATCAACTGCAATTTCAATTCCATTTTTCTTGGTGCGCCTTGACATTAAGAGGCCGGCAACTATGATCGAGCCGGCGGCGCCGTGCAGCCTCTTCTCACCCCTCTCAACGAACTTGCTACTATTGCGAAAGTTCTGCTTAACGGACGCTATCTTGGATATGCGCTTGCTGTCAGGCCTCTGCGCCAAAATGCGCATCGACTTTTCAAATCTGCTCCTGAAAAGTGCTGCATAGCCTTCGACGCCCTCACCCGTGGTTACCTTTTGCGTCGGGTCCATCAACACGGTGCATGCCTGCTCTATAGGCCCCTCGTCCTTCCTTGGGCTTAGCAGGCCCTTCACGTCGTCGACCAGAATGACCGCGTTTTTCGAGTTTTTCGACTTTATTATTTCCTGCACGGTCTTGAGCACGTCGGCGTCAAGACCCTTCAGCATAGCAAACGCGTCGGGGTGTATCTGGAAGCCCTTACTGACGGCATATGACAATGCACTAGAAACTTCATTCTGTAAAGCCAATGTTGTCCCCGTTCGCTTTGATGTCAAGCTTCGTCCTTAAGTAGATTTCTGTTCGCGGCACAGTTTTATCCCAGAATCCCGAAATATCGTCGTTGAAGAAATTCTGCGGCCGGTGCAAAAAGGAGCTGCCGGCCGATTCGAAATACCTGCTGTGCGAAGAGTGCCACAAGCGCGTGGTCATGTCCGAAGAGGACAGGGATTTTCACGAAAACTCGCGATTGCGCTACTGAGCTTTCCCGCTGACAGTTGTCTTTTTGCTGCAGTCCTTCGCTCGATATGTCTTTATCTCTCAACACAACAAAAACATTCAGCTAATCCCCTTTAGCTACCCTTTTGACATGCAATGATAGCGCGTTATGCATCGGTCACCGAGCAACCGATTGGTTGTGCGAATATTGCAACCAGGAGTTCAATGTCGACAAAGACGACTATGTCTCACTACAAGTTTTTGATGGGTTAACCGGCAAAGTGAAACGACGGGCTCATATCCATATCGACTGTCACAATCAAAGTTGTTGGATAACGAATATGTCAAGTATGTTAAGGAGCAAAGAGCTAATGTTTGAGCGTAGATAAGAAGCCAAGGTTATAATTGGCGTAGAAAGGATTTTCTGCCCGTTGGAGTTGCAGCAATTCAGGCCAAAGGTGGCAGTTGGCCTCTCGTTCTCGGCACTTGCTATGCTGTATTCTGTCATGCTGGTCGGCGTCTACATCACGGCTTCGCACCAGGGGCTGTCCTGCCAAGACTGGCCGTTGTGCCCAAACGGCTTTGGCCTGCCATCAGAGAAGCATTTCTTTGAGCACTACCACAGGTTCATGGTCGTAATTGCAGCCAGCTTGATCTATGTGACCGCTGCCTATGCTGCCAGGAACGTCAGGCCGGCCCGCAAGACTGCAATAATAACTGCAATATTGGTGTCGGTGCAGATAGTGCTTGGCATGCTGGTCGTAAACACTAAGCTCGAGCCCCTACTCGTCGCGGCCCACCTTTCCACCGGCATCCTGCTCTTTGCCATGGCGCTCCTGACCTTCTTGGAGTCCTACAGACTTGCCAGAAAACGTAGAGAATCATCAACTCTATAACAAGTGATATTGTAACATTACGTGCTCAAAATACATCTCTGCGAAATCAAAATTGTAACATTAGAAATGGCTGAGGACCTTTTTCCAGTTTAAATAGTCTGAAGGGCTATTTTTTATTCAGATATTGCAATTTTTTTAGATTAACTTCATTTGCCTTGCAATACGTGTTGTGCCGTCCTCATCAACTTGTACAATTCCCAAATTATTCCTTATCCACTTGAACCAGGCTATGATCGTCTGAGCTCTTCTACCTAATATCGAACCCGTCAAATCTGATTGTTGCCTTAGCAATTGAATGATATCTTGTTTAGTAAAAGTCTTGTAACGATCTATGGATATTTGTAGGAATATCTCATGCATTATAGGAAACTTTAACAGCAACTTACGAACAATGTTAGCCTTGTCTTTTTCTGGTGACTTCAAGTATTGTTCGCCAATATCTGTTAGTTTATACTGATTTCAGTGCAGTACAACGAAGCCCAGAATTTCGGCGGCCTGTCTATAATAGGAGCTTTGTCTGCGCACAAATCCGAATGCCTCAATCATCTTCTCAGAAGTATCATAGCCTTCGAAGACCCTGTACGGAAACTGGATAATCTTATTTACATAATCTGCCTGTGGAATGTCGATTTTCTTACTTGCTGGTAAGACATTTTGGTATTGTTGAATTGAGACTACCCCAATCAGTTTGATTTGATATTGCTTATATTGCACCATCCTTATCGATTCAAAACTGGTATATGGAGAGAATTCATACTCGCACAACAAATACATCTTTTGTGCTGGTTCAAAGGAAAAGAATAGGTTCCTTACTGGCTTTTTGCACCGGAATGTTCTAAACGGATAGTATAACTGCCGTATACTAAATGAGTTAGGCATACCGATCTTTGCTTCTACTGATGCAATTTGCTCGATATTTTCGTAGACCACATCAACTTCGATCTGGGCTCCATCAACCTGTATCACAGAGCGATTTACACCAAAACTAAATTGGGGTGTAGTCCTTCTTCCTCTTAATGATAGATGTAGATTTGATAAACCTGTGAAGCTTGATAGTATGCCACTAGAATAAGCATAATCCAAATACACCCCCTCACTCTCAACATCTTCAGCGGATGTTGGAAATGGAAAAGATGTTGGATATATCTCTGGTTTGCTGATCATACCTTCCAGCTCATGGTATCCTCTTCCCCTAACAATGAGATACTGTTGCCTGTTTATTGGCAGAAGGAAAACACCGTTTTCTCTAAAAATTGATGGAAGATCCTCTAGGCTATCCATTTTCGCCATCAACCGTGGCTCTTCATGCACTATCTGTTTGATCTGCTTTGCAGTAACAAAGTTAATTGGCTTCGATAGGTCTAGCTTCGACCCACTTACAATATCAGACCATTTCTCAACTTTGCGTTTGACTTTCTTAGCACTAGCTGACAAGATCATTAACCGGCGTAATTGCAAATGAGCAGCTCTTTGTGGCCTGTCCTCTTGGAGCCTTTGCAGTTAATTGCTCTCAAGGCATTTACTTCTGTGATGTTATCCCTGTACTCCGCATACAATTCTTGGATAAACGGCGAATCAGAGTTGCTTAATAGCACTTTACACCCCTTTCTATCTAATTTTCTGAATACTTGGTAGAGCTCTTGCTGGTCACTATCATCAAATCCAGCATCTGTATACGACGTAAAGCGAGCTGTAGAGCTTGTGGGCCTGTAAGGGGGGTCCAGATAAATGAAGTCGTCAGTTTGGGCCTCTTCCAAAATTTCACCGTAGCGACCGACAAGAAGATGTGCCTTGGAATGTCTTAGAGCAAGACTGACATTTCTGAGATTCTCGGCATCGCATATCAGTGGGTTCTTGTATCTCCCGATTGGAACATTGAATAATCCATTCTTATTCACACGGTAAAGACCATTATAACAAGTCTTGTTCAAAGTGATGAACCTTGCAGCCCTTTCCACATCATCGAATGCTCTGATTTCTGCTCTTAATTTGTAATAATACTCATTCGGATTTGTTTTGTATTGTCTCTCATGGATCCTTAGCGGTTCTACTAACTTTTCGACATCATTCTTGACTACCTTATAGGCTGTGATCAGCTCATCGTTGATATCCGATAGATACGCTGTAAACCGCAACTGTTTTTCAGAAACTAGGTAAAAGAAGAATGCACCGCCACCAAGAAATGGTTCGAAGTATCTATCGAAAAGAGACGGTATAAGAGCGTCTAATTCCGGCAACAGCTGAGTCTTTCCACCAGCCCATTTAACAAACGGGTAACATTTGGGAATGATAGCGTTCAAATCAAATCTATTCTGACTTGACTTTAAGCGCTCTTGCTGCATTAATGAAGCACCTCTTTACCAACAGATATTAACTTTTTTCGACGGTGGAATGTGAATGCGTAAAGCATCTAGCTATCAACTGTTCCCATCATTTCGCTTAGTTCGGTGACTTCCAAGTCCATTTCTTCTATGTCATACGTTATGATCGCGATTTGGGACTTAATATTTAGGATGTGCTCATACAACGCATTTTTCTGGTGCAACTCGATTTCGTACTCCGCATTCAGCTTATGCCTAAGTGGCTGGTAACACGCGAGCGGCATCTGTTTCTTAGGATGTCCAACCTCCCATTGTACTGCATAATTTGATGGTCTAAGATAGCTGCGTCTGACTCAAGGTCATCGATCATTTTTTGCAGTCTTTGCTTTCTTCTCTCAATCATAGCGCGTTTCTTGTAGTAGTCTGGATGAACAATCAAGGACGCCAAGTTGCCATTGCTTTTATGTTAGCTTGAGCTAATAAAGATTTAGCTCAAGCTAACTTTCTGTCAGTCGGAGTCATTAGCTGAGTTTGAAACCTTGAATATTCACATCCTCGAAAAAGTATTGTTTTGCCTAAACTGGGCATTCTTTTTATGTTGCCTCCGAAGCTAGACATCTGTGAATGGAAAACCGGATCACCCAGCAGTAGTTTTTGCGTCATTACCTAAGCCTACCGGGATAATTAAGGAATTATGGGACACGCAGAAAGAGACTATTGCTATGGTGTTGAGGTTGGGCTGGATAGCAATGGACGGAAAAATTGCGGTGGAATTATCATGGAAGGACTCGTAGAACGTATCCTGT
>JAHEZV010000059.1 GCA_023250885.1 Nitrososphaera sp.
TTCTTCCTGTAATGATACTTTGTCTTTACCACAGTTGTGAGACTGGCATGGGTCAGCTTTACAGATAGCAGTCAAACAATTGCGGCTAAGGAGTCAACATTACTGGGATAGGCTCTTAGTTTGCCTTCTATCGAACATCAGGCCTATTCGTTCATACATCTTGATAAAGTTACGACCCGGTTCGGTGGTCTTGTACTGCATGGCCTTTTCATCAATGGACAGCATCCCATTGTCAAGGAGCATCCTTAGATACTCTTTAAGCTGCGTGAATGCAGAGATATGCGCCATACATTATCTTTGTCTTTCAAACGTCCTCGTCTGCAATCTTCAGGAGTTCCGTAGAGATATCCGCCCTGCTTCTGTATTTCAAACAAGGTAGAGCGATAGAAATTTTATAAAAGTAAGGGGATGTACTTCCATAGTATATTCTTCTAGATCCCTGGATTCAACGGTACGATTTCTGCTTTCTGCGTCTAGCACCGGGACCACCAAATTTCTTGGATTCTGACTGCCTGCTGTCTCCGGATAACAAGTGCCTATCATACTCTGTTATCTTTTTCCTGATCTCTTCGCGCACGCTCTTTGTGAATGGGTGTTCCTTTGGATCCTTGCCGCCCTTTTCCTGTCCAGTCAGCGCCCTCGAGATTGCGACCGCGCTTGCAAATGCCCTGCCCATAAAGCCGCCGCCGTGCACCTGCACGTCAATGTCAACCCTGTTGCGGTAGTCGCCAACCAGCGTAATCGGAGTCAGCACCAATTCTTTTGCAACATCGGGCGTTATCAGCTCTGCCGGCGTGTTGTTTATCCTGACCCTGCCTGCGCCCTTCGCAATCGTGGCAACCGCCCTGCTTGACTTACGCTGCCCAGGATAGAGTTCTACCTTGTTTGTCATTCTCCCTTCCATCCTATCTGCTTGGCGATTTCGCCAACCGAAATATAGTATGCCTCTGGCTTGGTTATCTTGGAATCAGAAAACGACTCCATCTTGGTACTTTCCATTTCTTCAGGCACCCCGATATACACCCTAAGATGCTTGAACGCGATAATACCGCTTGACTTTCTCTTGGGAACCATGCCCCTTACCATCTTGGACAGCATCGTGTCTGGCCTCCTCGGGTGGAAAGGGCCGTGAATTGGGTTCGTGACTGAGTTGATTTCCAGGTGTTCCTTGTACAGCTCGATGGTTTTGTAGCGGTTGTTGCCTGACAGCATCGCCTTCTCGGCGTTTACGATGGCAACCCTGTTTCCCTGAAGCAATAATTTTGAAACGTGCGAGCACATCCTGCCGGCGATGCAGTTTGTCGCGTCGACGACTATGGTCTTTTGCTGCTTTTGCACTGTTTTCTGCTCAGCCAATTATGCGCACCCCTTTTCCGTCTGGATATTTCTTTATCAGGTCTTCAAATGTAACGATTTTGCCGCCTGATGCGATTACTTTCTTCGCGGCGGTTTCAGATATTGAAAAAGCGCAAACTGTCAGCTTGTAGCCAAGGTTGCCAGTTCCCAAGATCTTGCCAGGGACGACCACCACCTCGCCTGCCTTGGTGATTTCGGCCAGCCTTCTCATGTTGATCTCGCGCCTATTAGCCCTCGGGCCTGCCAGCTCTTCCTCTAGAGCCCGCCAGATCGGCGCCTTGTTTTTCTTGAAGGCGGAGCGAAGAGTCCATATGGCGTTGTCAATCATTGTATTGGCAAACATGCGTTATGTCAACTCGTAGTAAAAACTCCCCAAATAAATGTACCTAGGCATTCTTCGGTACCTTGAGCGACGACACTGCTTGCTTGAAGTTCTTGACCTTTGACGCAAGCCGCTCTGCGGCGACCGTCAGTATTCCTTCAGCTGTCAGCGCGCCGTTCGACTCTATCACTAGAATGATCTCATCCTCGTCCTTGCCGTCCTTGACAACCGCGGCCGCCGTTGGCTGCCACTTTGCATGATCCTTGCCGGTGCCAAGCCTCGCATACGCTTCAAATTTCAATTTCTGGTTAGGCGCAAGAACAATTATCGGAATGTCCTTGCTGACCGGCTTGACCATCTCGTCCTCTGATACCAGCTCGCCCGAAGTCACAACCAAGCTCTTTTCGTTTGCCTCGGCGTCAAGCACAAGGAGCACCCTGCATTTGCTGCAGCCAAGCGTGCTCTTGCAGTCGCATTCGTGGGGCATGACGAACCTTCCGGGGTCGGTACGCAGCGGGATGAGCCCGAGCCTGTGGGCCACGGCCTCGTCGTGCATTACAGACGAATTTTCAAGGATGACCACGTCATCGATCGCCAGCGAGGGGACTTCGCTTATCGCCAGCCTGCGGAGCGAATTCACGTACTGCCTTGGAATATTGTTAAACCTTACAACAACCCTCTCATCGGATTTTTCGACAACTTCAACAGATGGAGAAGCCAATACTTATGAAAGCAGGCCAAATCGTCCTTAAAAATCTACCGAAAGTTGCAAATTTTTAAAGGGTATCTTTCACGCATATATACTCCGGAAATCATCCAGTCAATAAAATGACGGACAAGTTCACCGTCGCCCGCCTCACTCTAGACGGCGACAAGTTCGAGCTGCTGGTCAAGCCCGACCCGGCTCTGGAATACAAGTTGGGCAAGAGGCCGGATATTTCAAGCGTGCTAGTTTCAGACGAGATCTACTCTGACGCAAGCAAGGGCTCAAGGGCATCAAGCGAAAAAATGATGAAGCACTTCAAGACCACAGATGCTGCAGAGGTAGCCAAGCAGATACTTGCAAGGGGCGATCTCAACCTAACGACGGACCAGCGTAGGAAGATGGTGGAGGAAAAGAAAAAGCAGATCGTCCAGTTCATTAACAAGAGCTTTGTAGACCCCAAGACCCACCTCCCACACCCGATCATCCGGATAGAGGCAGCAATGGACGAGGCAAGGGTGATTATAGACCCGTTCAAGAAGGCAGACGATCAGAGCAAGGCAGTCGTGGACGCGCTGCGCAAGATACTTCCATTAAAGTCGGAGACGGCCAAGCTCACGGTGACGGTCCCTCCACAGTTTGCCGCCCAGTCCTACAGCGTGTTAAAGTCCACAGGGGAGCTCAAGGGCGAAGAGTGGCTTTCAGACGGCTCCCTTAGGGCGATGCTTGAAATGAACGCCAGCCTCAAGGGCCAGTTCCTCGACAGGCTCGGCTCGGTCACGAAGGGCTCAGCCCAAGTAAAGGAAGGCTAGACATCTACACTTAAAATATAAGTCAGCTGTTATTACTCCCAAAAAGGAGAAAGAGAAAAATGAAAAACGGCGAAGTATTTTCAGAAGGGCTTTTTGCCCCGGTGGTGAGTCTTTGAGGCATGCACGATATCAAGAGAAGGTATGTCATACCCGGAGACAAAATTGCCGAGGGGAACTTCAGGCCACTGATGAACGTGATTAAAGCTGGCAACTCTCTGATTGCAACGAGAATTGGGATTGCAGAGACAGGGCGGGACGGCGTCAAGGTCATTCCACTATCAGGCGTCTACATTCCGCGCGTCAACGACTTGGTTATTGGCAAGGTTGTCGACCACTCATCGCTGTCGTGGGAGGTGGACATCAGCTCGTGTTTCTCGGCGCACCTTCCGGCGCAGGACGTATTTGGAAGAGACTTTTCGCCAGCAAGGGACGACATGACCAGGCACTTTGCGGTAGGGGACATGATAACTGCCCGCATTATGGCGTTTGACAGGACGCGTGATCCTATGCTTACAGTGCAGGACAGGGATTTGGGAAAGATCCCAAGGGGCGAAGCGCTCAAGATATCTGCAACGCGAGTTCCGCGCCTGATAGGCAAGCGCGGCTCTATGATCCAGACGATAGAGCAGGCGACCCAGACGCGCGTGCTGATAGGGCAGAACGGGATCGTGGTCGTGACTGGCAGGACTCCGGAAGGAATAAAACTGGCAGTCAGGGCGATCAAGATGGTAGAAGAGGAAGCGCACACGGCAAACCTGACGCAGCGCATCAAGGTGCTCCTGAACGTGCCAGACACGCCTCAGGAAACTTCGCGCGCTCCGGTAGGCAGCGCTCCCAAATCCGAACAAGTCGAATCCACCATAGACGAGGTGGAAGAAGAATTGGAGGTTGAAGGTGAAAAATGACTCAAACAAGAAATTTGATTGACGCAAATGGAAAAAGGACGGACGGGCGGGGCATCGACGAGCTTCGCGAAGTAAAGATAACCGTAGGCTCTGTGAAAAATGCCGACGGCTCTGCATTCATTGAATTTGGAAAGAACAAGATACTGGCGGCCGTGTACGGCCCGCGGGAAGTGCACCCGAAGCACATGGCCCAGTCCGACAGGTGCGTGCTCCGTTGTAGGTATCACATGTCGCCGTTCTCGACAGACACGCGCAAGAGCCCTGCTCCCTCAAGAAGGGAAGTCGAGATCTCGAAGGTCATGCGCGAATCGCTCGAGCCGGCGCTGATACTCGAGGACTACCCGAGGGCGGCGATCGACGTCTTTGTCGAAGTGCTCCAGTCTGACGGTGGCTCGCGCTGCGCAGGCATTACGGCGGCGGCAGTGGCGCTGGCAGACGCCGGCATCAACATGCGCGACCTGGTGGCCGCGTGCGCCGCAGGCAAGGTCGATGAGAAAATAGTGCTTGACATCAACGACACCGAAGACAAGGAAGGCGGCGCAGACATGCCAGTTGCGTACATGCCACGCATGGAGCAAGTGACTCTTTTGCAGCTGGATGGCAGGCTAACGCCAGAGCAGTTTAACGAATGCATCGACAAGGCAATTGGCGGCTGCAAGATGGTCTATGAAATTCAAAAGCAGGCCCTTATGCAAAAGTATTTTGGTAATGAGACTGAGCTAAAGGAGGAAGTGCAATGAGCTCGTCAAGGAAATCAACGATAATCGTGGAACACCTGCGCAAGCAGGCAATGTGGGATTCCCTTGCCAAGGGCAAGCGGCTTGACGGCAGAGACTTTTCCGAGCAGAGGCCGCTTGAAATCGAAATTGACGTAATAAAGAAGGCCAACGGTTCCGCACGAGTCAAGCTTGGCGACTCTGAAGTAATCGCAGGCATCAAGGTAGAGACCGGCGAGCCATTTGAAGGGCTTGAGAACAAGGGCGCTCTAATTGTGACGGCTGAAGTGCTCCCAACGGCGTCGCCTCACGCCGAGCCGGGACCTCCAGACGAAGAGGTGGTCGAATTGGCAAGAGTTGTTGACAGGGGGATCAGGGAATCGGAGATGATAGACCTTGACCAGCTGGCGCTGGTGCCGGGCAAGATCGTTTACACGATATTCGTGGACTGCAGCGTGCTAAATGCAGACGGCAATCTTTTTGACGCGACGTCGTATGCAGTCGTAGCATCGCTCTTGACTGCCAAGCTGCCGATACTTGAAATGAAAGACGACAGGGTAGTCGACACGGGCCAGACGCGGCCAATGCCGGTGACGACAGTGCCAGTCTCGATAACCGCGGCAAGGATCGGCGACCACGTGCTGATAGACCCAACGGCAGAGGAAGAGGGTTGCATGGACGCAAGGATAACTATAGACACTGCAGACGAAGGCTATTGTGCGATCCAGAAGGGGCACACCGGCGCATTCACTGTCGACCAGCTAAAGAAGGCAGCCGAGACAGCAAGAATTAAAGGAGAGGAAGTACGGGCAAAACTAAAGGAGCTGGCAGCAAAGAATGGTTAAGAAAGGCTCGACAAACCTGAAGGGTCTTGGAATAAAGTTCGGAGCAACCGTGCGCAAGCGCTATGGCAAGGTCCACCGCACGCTCCACAAAAAGCGGAGGTGCCCATCCTGCGGCTCGCTCAGGTTCGGCCGGCTGGCGGCAGGCATATGGCAGTGCCCCAAGTGCAGTTTCAAGATCGCATCAGGGGCGTACGACATTGACCTTGAAAACTTACAGAGCTAAGATCAAGGTATCTGCAAAATCAAACCGCTTCGCAACTTCAATCCGAGACGCACTTGCCCCCGACCTCAAGCTCCTGCCCAAAACCGAAGGCAGGGCAGAAATTTCTCTAAAAAATTCTGACATCATCTTCACCATTGAAACAAAAGACATCGCGTCTTTGCGCGCAAGCGTCAATTCCTACCTGCGATTGGCTGACGCTTCTTACAAATGCATAACGCTATGATTTTATAGGTTGTCGATCTGAATAACCGCATCTTGAGTGAACAGGAACTTCCCCCGTGGCTGAGAGAACAGGTATCGCGATTACAGCAGCTCCAGCAGAACCTGCAGGCAATAATGATGCAAAAGCAGCAGCTGGAGGTTGAAACGGTAGAAACGGATAGGGCTCTTGAAGAATTGAAGAAAGCCGGTCCTGACGATGCAGTATACAAGAATGCCGGCTCGGTGCTTGTCAAGGCAAAGAAAGACGATGTTATCAAAGAGCTGGAAGAAAAGAAAGAACTGTCAAACACGCGCGTGATGGTGCTTGGCAAGCAGGAGGCAAGGGTGAAGGAAAACCTGAAGGAAGTTGAAAACAAGATAAACGAAATGATCCGCGGCATGCAGGGTGGCTCGCACGGCGGCCCAGCGGGCCCAAAGCCAAAGGCCGAATAAAAAATAATAGGGTAGCAGGTCCAGATTCCTGTCATGCCCCTCAGAATAGTCGTTGACGAGAGGGAAAAGAACAGCGGCATTCCTGAATTATTGAAAAATGCAGGCGCAGTCATTGACTTTGCCCAACTGAAAGTGGGCGACTATGTCGTTTCCCCTGAAACAGCGGTGGAACGAAAGACAGTCCGCGATTTGATAAGCTCGATCTACGACGGCAGGCTTTTTGTGCAATGTTCTGATCTGGTAAAGCATTACCAAAAGCCGCTGATAGTAATGCAGGGCAACATAGCCGAACTCGCGGAAATCCCTGAAGGCGTGGAAAACAAGAACATCAAAAGACTTGCAGAGCGCATGTCACTTGCCTACGACGCGCTTGCGACAGTCGCGACTGAATTTCGAATCCCGATAATACACACGCCGTCTGCAGCCCAGACCGCGCAGTTGCTTATGACGCTTGTAAACAAGAGCCTCAGAGAGGGCAAGGCCACCGGCCCGTTACTGAGAAAGATCAAGAAGGAAAACCCGGTTTACATGCAACAGCTTTCGGTGCTTTCATCTGTGCCAGGGGTGGGCGACAAGCTTGCCGCAAGGATGCTTGAAAAATTCCACACACCGAAGAGGGCTCTCAACGCCTCTGCAGCCGAGCTTGCCACTATACCCGGCTTTGGGCTTGCGAGGGCAGAGCGGGTGCGCAAGATCCTGGATTCGGCCAATACCGTCAGCAAAGTTGTGCAGAGGACGCTCTTTGAGCAAGACAACGAAACATAAGATCTGTAAACCTTGTCAAGTAACTTTGTATTTTCGCTTCAATTTGTTGCCGCAAAGCGGGCACTCTTTTGCGTCAGGCCCAAACGCCCTGCCGCAGGCGCTGCAATAGGCTATCCACTTTCTGGTTTCCTTTATGCCCTTGCTTGACGTCGACTGGACTGGAATTTTCAACATTGTAACGACGTTTGCAACTGCATAGTCATCTGTCAGCAATACCGTTTGCAGTTGCAGCGCAAGGGCGATTATCGAAATGTCAGCCTTCGAAAGTTTCTGGTAGTCGCCGGTCTTTTTCGCCGCAGCCTTGGCTTTTTCAATGCTTTTTTTGTCCGGATCAATCAACTTCAGGCTGCCGGCATCAAGCAGCGCTTCGATCGCGCCGTGCGATTTTTTGATGTGCTTTACTTCGTCAAAGACAGCCTGCGTGGTGCAGTAACTGCCGGCCGACAGGAAGGGGATGCCCGCGTAAAAGGCTCCTGCGTCAAGGACGCATTTAAAATTCGAATTTTGAGAATCCAAGCTTGGCCAGCTGCCTCATTCCCTTTTTCTGAAGGCGCAAAAAAGTGGCGTCATCAGAAAAGCGGGATATCTTGATGGGCTTGTCGGCATCGACCCTGAAGGTTTCCTGCCCATCAATTATTACATGCGACTCGTACGTGCTCTGGACGACGATGTCTTCCACCGGGATCACCAGCTGTGGCATTCTGTTGACAGACGCAATCGGGCTCAAGATAAGGCAATTCATGCCTTCGTGAAGCACCGGGCCGCCGATTGAAAACGAGTGGCCGGTCGAGCCGGTAGGAGTTGAAACAACAATGCCGTCCATCCTCTGCTTTATTTCGTCGCCCATCAACTTTATGGACACCAGGGGCGTTCTTGTGAGGCTTACTCTTGTAATGAGTATGTCATTTAGGGCAGGGGGGAAAGCCTTGCCGTTAACAGAAGTTTTGATTCTGATGCGCGAATCGTAAAAATACTTGCCGGCAAGTATGGCATGGATAGCTTCGTCAATAGAATCTGCGCCGACTTCAGACAGTATGCCCCTGTGGCCGCCGCTGTTTATGCTAAAGAGTGGGATCTTGTTCGGTATAGTACGGAAAGCCCTGAGCGTAGTCCCATCGCCGCCAATCGCAAGTACAATGTCAAGCTCAATGTCTTCCAGCTTTTCTTGACTGACCGGCACTGCGCCATCGATCTCGAGCGGAAGCACGCTGTAGACCTTAACCTTGCTCTTGCTGAGCAGCCCAGCGACCCTGTTAGCAGCTGCATTTGCTTCGCTGCTGTCCATCTTTGTTATTATGGCCGCTCTGCGGATGTTTGGCACCATTTGACTGCACCGCTATAGGGCAAACCAGTTCTTAAATGCCTTTACATTCGGCAGAGATTTTAAGTAGATGTGTGATGTAGCCAGAATATGGGTAACGGATACGCACACCCTGAGGTCCTATGCGAGACCGACTGGGTTGCAAACAATCTGAAGAATGGAAACATCAGGATTTTGGAAGTTGACTATGACCCTGAAAACGCGTACAGGCAGGGACACGTCACCGGCGCGCACTTGGTCTGGTGGAAAAAGGACATCAACGACCCTATCAGGCGCGACATAATCAACAAGCGGCAGTTCGAAGCGCTGATGAGCAGGGTCGGCGCGACGCCCGACACGGAGCTGGTATTGTACGGCGACTTTAACAACTGGTTCGCGGCCTTTGCATTCTGGGTCTTCCAGTACTGCGGCCATCGAAAGATCAGGATAATGAACGGCGGCAGGAAAAAATGGGAAATGGAGAAGAGGGAATACACAAAGGACGAGCCGGCGGCGCAAGCGGCAAGATATGTCGCAGTGCCTCCGGACGAGGGAGTTCGCGCCTACATGGCAGACGTCAGGAGGGCAATTGAAAGGGCAGAGCAGACGGTGCTGGTCGACGTGCGGTCTCCAAAAGAATTCACTGGCGAAATAACTGCGCCGCCAGAATACCCGATGGAGCACGCGCAGCGTGGAGGTCACATACCGGGTGCTAAGAACATCCCGTGGGCGCAGGCTGTCAAGGATGCCGATGGCACATTCAAGACGCCAGAAGAGCTTAAGGCGCTTTATGAGGGCAAGGGCGTGAC
>JAHEZV010000060.1 GCA_023250885.1 Nitrososphaera sp.
CGATACTTCAATCAATTCAGTAGCTGGTTCGATATGAACCACTATCAAGGTGCGCTGGAGATTGCGCAAAATATTGATGATACAAAGCTGTTGGAAATATTATCTGCGCACTCAAAACCATATGGAATAAGCCTAGGCGGTTTTCAGGGAAAGCATTATTCCATGAATGAAGCTGGGCTACTCTCATTCACAAGTTCTCAGGAGGACGTCAGGAAAAATGTCCGATTTGTTCTGAAGAAATGGGGAGAAAAGGCTTACGGGCTTTTGCAGGCCATAATCAACAAGGGCGGGCGCGCATCCTACTATGACCTGGTTGACGAAATAGGGAAGGTTCTTGGATACGAATTCACGCCATCGAATATTCTCCCAAGCCTCTCTCCGAAAAAGTTAGGTTTCAAAACTGGAAGCAACAAATATCCTGATTGGACAATGCCGTCTGAGATAGTCCCGGTAGTCCAGGAAGAAATAAGAAGTTTTAAACATCCCACGGATCAGACCAAGCCGAGACGACCTCGTGCTGAAAATCTTGACAAACCCATAATAGAAATGCACGATTTGGTCGATAAGATAATACAGGCAAGAAGAAATCTCAATGCAGTCTCTGAAAACAGGCTCAAAGCAAAGCTCATGGTGCAAAATGAAATGGCTGTTAATGATTTAACAAAGCCGTGCAGCAATGAACTGGACTTCAACAATCGAATATTGACGATTGCTCTGCTAATTGATGGAATCGATGTTGAGGCAGTTTCACGAATGATTAAGGGTAAAGTCGAAAATGGATCCATAAATCTAATTGAAAAATTGCTGGATGAACATATTGTTAACTATGATAATACAGTAATAAGGAATCTGCGAATGATATTGACACTGCGGAGTAAGCGGTATCCTGTTCACACAGACGATCCCTAATACCTTGACGCTTTGAGCTATTTTGGTTTCACCGAATTCTCACGTCTTGATTGGCAAGATTTGTGGGAGACGATACTACACAGATATCTTGACAGTGTGGAATCCATAACCAGCATGCTTCTTAGAATATAGGGCAGTTACTTGAAATTATGTTCTTAAGTTGTCTGTTATTATTGTAATATCTTCAAGATTGTGCGTAGTAACCTAAGCATGTAATAGATCGAGATTTTACGGCAATAATGCCTTTCAATGCTGTATAATTGTATTTTAGTCGATGCCACTTTTTAACCTAATTCTGTAAATTATTTTGTGGAAGTCTCGCCAGTTGAAAGCACATCGATAGCGGCAGATGCCAATCCAGTAACCTTGTCAGCATTCTCCAAAGTCAGGGGCTGATTTATCGTAATCACCTTCCTATTTTCTCTGAAAAGACAAACTATGCTTTCATCTTTTTTATGCGGCACTGTGCCCTCCGGGTCTGGGACCGTTCTTTTTAGAAGGTTTTCATACACATTCTTATCTGCGGAGGGCGAAATAGCTATGATGCTCTTGCCACGCTTTAGGAAGTCCTTGAATATCGTATTGATATGTTCGTCTCTAAATGAAAATCCGATTACTATGCAGGCGTCAGCAGATTCCATGAATTTCTTGAATCCGTCCCGTATGGTCTTGTAAGGCTCTATTTCTTGTCCATCCTTTGGAGAGACTGTGGGATAAACCAACAGATTCTCGGTGTAGTTCGAATCAGAAGATCTTCTTTCTTCACTGGTTGCCTCAATTCCATAGATCTTGTGCATCTTCCAATTCAAGGATCCGTGTAGCTTGTAAAGGTAAACATTCGTTATTCCTCCTTCTGTAGGATAACTAAAGCTACCTGTCCAACGGCGCCTCCCGCTGTACTCATCATACTTGAATCCATCAATGCATCGGCATCTCCTTTCTTGATTGCTGCAATATTCTTCGATTGCCCTGTCATAATTGGTTGAAAAAATATTGACTTCTTTGGAGTACTTTCTGACTGCATTAAGAAGATGTTCACAAATCTGCCCTAATGCCAGATCCGCCGAATGGTTCCAGGAATAATTTTCAAAGACATCGTCCTCCATCATCTTTCTAATGGCTTTGGTCCTATTGGTAAACTCCTTGAACTCCCAGGGCCGTCTCGGGTCCTGAAATGCCAGTTTGTATTCTCGTTCCAAAAGGTATTTGCCTCCATATTGACTATTAAGGAAGAAATCATCAACCTCCTTAATACATTGAAGAACATGCTCGATATCCTCAAACTTAGGAAAGCTGATTATTGAAAAGAGGAAGTATTGCTCGGGAGTCGTCCCGGCAGCGTCGTCATACTTATACTTCTCCACTAATTGACTCCTGAGCTGCTGGGTTGTAGGCTTTCCAAATGCCACTGAAGCACCTGCACCTAGAAATAATCCGATCTTTAGTTCTCTAATCATATATCGTGTTCCTGACAAGAAGCTAACAGTTTTCTTATAAAAGCTCTGTTAGACAGGCAATCCTAACGCGCTGAGTTCCTGTATTGATGGTATATTGTCCATCATCCTGCCGGTGATACCTTCACCAACAGGGTGAACCATGAACACATGAATAGGAGTGGGAGAAATCCCGATAGTTGGAGACATGATTTTATTTTTTGGAAGTACTAGGTTAATCAATCACCAGGATTATCCCTTCTTTTCTTAATTTCCATATAGATGAAGAATAGAGTGACCACGAACCCAATTGCGGCTAAGACAGTTGCGAACTTGTTAGGCGGCTTTTGTTTCGGGGTTATGTTTACAGGTTCTTCTTGACTAACTGGGCGAATTTCTCGTGACACTTTCTGGCTTTTTGGGTATCGCTGGATTTGCTTGCGAATAGCCCACTCCCCCTTGCCTGTTTCTTGACTTAACTGTTTTATCGACTTGCCGTTCAAATACTGCTGAGTGAGTTGTTCGGCTGTCATTGTTATTGACACATTATCACCCCCTTTTGTCCAATATTATTATTCGAGATTGACTGTCCAATCTGCTTTGAATTGGACAATGTCCAAGATTTGTCCAATTTGTCCAATTTTTGATGGCAATTTACGAACTTCAACTTGGTTTTTTTGGACATTTTTTGGACATGTCCAAGATTAATCGACCTTTTAGTCCTGTAAAGCACCTTTTTAGAAATACCGAACTGAATCAAGTTTACTTTACTTAGATGAAGAATCCAATCTTGAATTTCATTAAACTGCTTATCAACTAACTTTCTTAACTTGCTTCTTTTTCTTCGGTGGCGGCAACAATGGCATCATCCGTTCCCATAAGATATCTGGTACTTCGTACAGGCAGTCAACACCAGTAATTTCTGATATCAAACTGCTGTGCATGGTAATGCAGTCACAGTTAGCTTTACTGTCCAAATATGTTATGCCAACTACTCAACTAACCTGAACTACTTTCCGAATAGGCTCTTAGTCTCTTTTCCTACGCAGTTTTATTCAGATTGTCTTTTCTTTACTCTTTCGTAATATTTCCAAGCAACTTTGCGTTTCTTTTGAGTACTTGCTTCGTCCTGTGGCTTGCGCATGATAAACAAGTACTTGAAGCCTCGAAGATAAAAGTTGAACCTAATAGCCCTGTTATACCAGATGCCTGTATTTGATGACTGACTTCTACGAACAACGCAAATTAGATCAACCGTGTCAAAATGTTTGGATAACCGTTCGTGGACCTTGAACCCAACCGGAGTAAACTTCTTCTTTACCCATTGGTCGCCGATCAACCAACCTAAAACCTTACCCGGTTTCAGGACGCGGTGGCATTCCGACATAACCTTCTCAAGTTCATCATATAATTCTTCTGACTCTGCAGAGATATGGCCTATATTTGCTGGATGTTCGTTATACCTGATATTGTCTCCATAAGGCGAATCTATGAAGATTAGGTCGACGCTTTTATCAGGTAGTGGAATTTTTCTTGCATCATTCTGAATGATTTCTGGTCTAGTAGGAACCACGTCATAGACGATACATTTTCGACCTTCTTCCTTGCAAACATCCAACGTGGTGCCACTTCCAGCCATTGGATCAAGGACTAAATCGCCAGGTTCGGTGTACCTTTGAACAAGGTTATAGATTATAAAGGCAGGCGTAACTCCTGCGTACTTGTTACTTCCTTTCGGAGTCTTACCGTAACTCTGTTTAGGATAATCCCAGTGAGTAGTAGCTTCTAGTCTGGGCTTTTCCTCTTCGATATCTCTTTTGTCATTTGTCTTGAGTCTTATGCGCTCTGCAGCGAGCGGTCCCCAATCAAAGGCAAGAGGTGCTCCGAGGTAAGACAAAAGGGACTTGGTCTTGCGCTCGTCTAAGCTTTCCTTCCAGCTGATCGCCATCTTTGACAGAACCTTCTTAGCATTTTCGATTGCCTTGATTTCTTCATCGTGGTTCTCAACCTTTACTTGATATGGATATTTCCCTTTCCAAGCATCAGGGACCAGATTAAAACCACCATCAGTTGCAGCAGCAAATGGGCCATAGAGCTTATCAGAGTCGACGTTTATCAGGAATAACTTGTCGCCGGCTTTCACTTTGTTTATTTTCTCGGCATAAATCTTGTTAGTTCCGAATACCATTCGCTCTAAACATTCCCTTTCGCTAGACTTCGTGCACGCAAAAATGTGACCCCTAAGCGTTGACAGCTCCTGTGACTCTGCCATTTTTCATCCTCTCTGTCTGCCATTACGAATTTAACATTATCGGATGAAAGGCCCCTTTACAAAGGATGGCTCGTTGGGACGCTCCGATGTATTTTCGCATCAAGTCAATTTCGAATATACCTTGCTGTACACCTTGATTTTCCCTAACTCAACAAGCCTTTTCCGCTGGTACCACAGAGTGGATTTGTTTATTCTCGGCTTTTTTCTGTCTTCTGGAGAAATGCCAATATTCTTTTCTTAATTTCTACAGATTCATTTACTATTATTCCGTTGCACGGCACATTGAAATTCAATTTCTCCTTCTTATCCGAAAGAAAGTTTACGACAGTTCAATAAAGATAGAATTTCTGAAGCGCTTTTGCTGCATTGTAGTCAATATTCAAATCATTTCCACTGCACATCCCACGATGACGACGCGCTCATTAAGATATACTTACCATTGATTACTGAGACCTGCCGCACTTGCTGCAGAACTTGGCCCGCGCCGGTATTGACGCGCCGCAGACGATGCAGTTCTTTGTGCTTGCGCGGGGCTTTGGCAATTCGATGTCCACCCGCCTGAAAGTCGGCTCCTGCGGTGATGGAAGCGTGTATTCGCCTGCCGTCGGCCCGACCGTCCCGCCTGCGCCAACAAAGCCGCCAATGCCAAACCCTGCCTGAGGGGCCGAAGGATAGGAGCTCCCGCCGGTTGGGCTCTTGATAGATGTGCCCTTTTCCATTGCAGCCTTCATTTCTATTATCACGCGGACTGCAAGGAAATTCAGCGCAGATGTTGCCACGAGGTACTCGCCTATCTTGGCAAAGAACTCCTTGTCGCCTATCTTGCCATGCTTGTATAGCTGGTTTGCGTCGATAAACGACTCGTAAAATTCCTGGGTGTCGTTAACCAGCTGCTTCAGCTTCTCAGCTAGTCCTCCAAGAGTATCGACTCCAAAAGACATTAAAAAATAGAAAGCCTGCGGGCTTTAAAAATGGTGTGCCCGCTAGTAGCTGCTGCTGCCGTTTCCGCGGTTGCCGCCATAGCGTCGTCCGCCACCGCTGCGGTATCCGCTTCCACCGCCACCTCCACCGCCATAGCTCCTGCTCCTGTGGCCTCCGCCGCGATCGCCGCCGCGCCTGTAGCCGCCATAGCCTCCTCCTCCGCCGCTGCCGTAGCGTCGTCCGCCACCGCCGCGGTATCCGCTTCCACCACCACCGCCATAGCCGCCGCGCCTGCGGTATCCACCGCCATACGCCGACGGCGGCCGCTGCGCCACCACTGGAACGACAATTCCAAGCTCGTCGTTCAGCTTGCGTATTGGCAGCTGAGTTTGCGCAAGGATGCGGTCAAAGTCGGCAATCCTGTCGTTTGAGACAAGCGATATTGCCTTTCCCTCTCCACCGGCCCTTGCGGTCCTGCCAATCCTGTGGAAGTAGATAAGGGGGTCGTCAGGCACGTCATAGTTGATAACGTGGCCGATAGCTGGGACGTCGATGCCCCTTGCCGCAATGTCTGTCGCAACAAGTATGTCTTCTGTCCCTTTCCTGAACTTGTGCATCGCGTAGTCCCTCTGCTTTTGCGACAGGTCGCCATGTATGGTGACTGCGCTAAAGCCTTCGTGCCTGAGGTTGTAAGCAATCCTGTCAGCGCGCTGCTTTGTTGCCGCAAACACTATAGTCTGCGCCTTGGCGTCCTTGTTCTGCTTGATGAAATTGCACAGGTGCTTGAATTTCTCGCGCTCCTCAACCACCAGATAAGACTGCTCGATGGTTTCAAGGGTGATCTCTTCTTCGTTGAGCCTCACATGCTCGATTTCGTCGCGCTTCATGTATTCCTCTGCGAGCCTCAGGATCTCCGGGGGCATCGTCGCAGAAAACAGGCACGTCTGTCGATCTTCGCTCACGTAGAACAGGATGAACTTGATGTCGTCGATAAAGCCCATGTCGAGCATCCTGTCTGCCTCGTCGAGCACCACGAATTTGACATCGTCCAGTATTATCGAGCCCTGCTTGATGTGGTCGATAAGCCTGCCAGGCGTCGCGACTACTATCTGCACGCCATGCCTGAGCCTGTCAAGCTGCAGGTTGATGCTCTGGCCACCATAGATGGCGACCGCCTTAGTTCCTATGTACCTTGCGAACCGGTTGATCTCGGTCGAGACCTGCACCGCAAGTTCCCTGGTCGGGGCAAGTATCAGCGCCTGCACCGGGCCATCCGGCTTGATCTTTTGCAATATCGGCAGGCCAAAGGCCGCCGTTTTGCCGGTACCTGTGTGCGCCTGTCCCACGACATCTTTACCTTCCAAAACAAGCGGTATAGCTGCCTCTTGTATAGGGAACGGCACTTCAAATCCATTTTCGGAGAGTGCTTTTGTTAGTTGTGCACTCAATCCCAATTCTTCAAATGTTTTTGTCATTTTCCTTTTTTCACTTTTTGTGTATTCTTTTGTATTCACAAAAGCCACGGAAGAGATGAAAAGCGTTTTTCTTACTCTTGACAAATCTGCCGTGCAGAAACTCTTGTCTTAATTTATGTTGAGCCGGACACAGATATAAGGTATGCGGTGGAAATTCAAGTTTAAATTTCCAGCCAGTCTAACGAGAATGGTATTCCATGCCAGATCCCAACGCCAAACGACTGCTGTGGTATCTTTTTGCAGGCTCTCGGGGCGGCGAGAACAGGATCAGGATAATTGACCTTCTCAAGGAGCGGCCCTACAACATGAACCAGCTTGCCGAGGCAATGGGAGTCGACTACAAGGCGGTGCAGCACCACATCGGAGTCCTTGAGAAGAACAACATGGTCACTAGGACCGGTGAAAAGTACGGCGTGCTTTATTTCATCTCAAACTATCTTGACGTCAATATCGAGGCGTTCAACGAGGTCATGGCCACAATAGAGAAACGGAATAGATCTGGAAAAAAGTAAATAAGCCAATTTCCTTCCTCTGATGATCAATGGCTTTGCTGATGGATGTCAGCTCGATAGTAAGCATGGTAAACATGGCAATACTGGTTGTATTGCTGGTTGTGTACGCCAACATTTATCGCAAGACCAAAGCCACGTTTACCGTTGGCCTTATGGTATTTGTAGGGATGCTGATGCTTCACAACGGAATAGCGGCTTACGGCTATTTTGCAATGGCGCCGCTCTACTCTGACGACCTGCTGCCATACTTTGTCGGGATACACATCGCCGAGCTTGCCGGGCTGATCGCCCTCTTGAAGGTCACGGTATGGCCTGAAGGAGTAAAGACTACCCCAAAAGCCAGCTGAGCCAATCTGGTGCAAATTTGGAAAAAAGTATTAATGCAAAAATCGTGAGCTGCCTGTTGAATTGGTAGAGACTAGCGTTCTGGTATCGGCGCTTGCAGGGGTGGGATCGTTCTTCTCGCCTTGCATCCTGCCGATAATCCCTGCATTTGTGTCATACCTTTCAGGCACAACGCTGAGCGAGATCCAGAGCCAGAACCAGAATGCCGGCGGCACCTCCGTTGCTGTGAAAAAATCCACGCGGCTCAACATTTTTCTGAACACCATCTACTTTGTGCTTGGCTTTTCGCTCGTTTTTGCGGTGCTGGGCGTGATACTGAACAGCTTCCTTGCCAACTTCGGTACCGGCTTCCAAGCCACGTTCCAGACGATAGGCGGGGGCGTGATTATCGCGTTTGGCGCATACCTCATCCTATCGACAAGGATACGCATGCTCAACTTTGAAAGGAGGATGACCAACCTCCCGCGCTTCAAGACGACCTACCTTACGTCGTTCGTGTTTGGAGCCGCGTTTGCCTCCGGATGGACGCCGTGCGTAGGCCCGATACTTGGAACCACGCTTACGCTTGCAGCGACGTCTCCAGGCGCCGCTTACAATTCGCTTCTTGCATACTCGCTTGGGCTCGGCGTGCCGTTCCTTGTCACCGGCGCCTTCTTCTCGCAGTCTACCAGGATAATCAAAAGAATGGTCAAGCACCTGAAATACTTCAACCCTATAATGGGCGCAGTCCTGATCGTGCTAGGCATCCTTGTGCTCACGAACCAGCTGAGCATAATCGGCAACTTTCCGCTTGCAAACGAGATAATCAACTTGGAGAGGGGCATCAAGTGAACACTGACAAACTGAGCGCGCTCGCAGTAGGAATCGGCGTGGTGGCGCTTATCGCCGGCTTTGGCGTCTACTTCAACAGCCCTGCTCTTAACAAGGCAGCATCGGGCCAGCATGATAATTTCATGCCTGCAACCATAGTTGGGAACGGCACAGTTACAAACGTGCAGATAGACAAGTCGCAGTTCAGGCTGGCCCCGGAGCTTGCAAAAATCTCCGGATACATCAATACCGACCCTATAGCGCTTGCCGATCTAAAGGGCAAGGTTGTACTGGTCGATTTCTGGACCTACAGCTGCATCAACTGCATCAGGACGATTCCCTATCTGAACGCGTGGCACGAGAAATATGCCGACGATGGTCTGGTGATAGTGGGCGTGCACACGCCGGAATTCGAATTTGAAAAGGACTACAACAACGTAAAGGCAGCAGTTGAAAAATTTGAGATCAAATATCCAGTGCTGCAGGACAATGACAGAGGAACGTGGAATGCGTATGAAAACCGCTACTGGCCCCACAAATACCTGATCGACAACGAGGGCTACATCCGGTACGACCACATCGGGGAAGGCGGGTACGCAGAAACCGAAAAAGTAATCCAGTCCCTCCTGTCAGAGCGCGCCGCGTACATGGG
>JAHEZV010000014.1 GCA_023250885.1 Nitrososphaera sp.
CAGCGATAAAAGCGGCGACGCAAAGGCGATGCAGGAAATTTTCCGGATGCTGAAAAAAGGCGGCAGCGCGATAATCACCGTTCCATATGGCAGAAATAAAAGGCCGGAGCACAGGGTCTACGACAGAAAGACGCTTGGCAAGCTTGTCCGTCATTTCTCAATGGCAAAGAAGGAGTATTACCGCTATGATGCCGGGAAATGGAAAAAGTGCAGCCAGGCAGCTGCATACAGGACCAATTCGCAGGTCCCGCTGAACTTCCACAGCGCCGCGTGCGCCTGCCTGCTCCTGAAAAAGCAATGAATTTTTAAAAGAGTGCCTTTTTAGCAAAAGGGTGGACAGCAGACATACATTTACCGGCAGGAAAATTGACCCCCAGGAGGTTTCCGCAAACATGAGCATTCCCGACCTGATCAAGTTTTACGGCTCGACCGGCTACAACGCGCGCCGGCTCGCCGAGGCTGCAGAAACGCTGCAGGACATGATAGACACCAACTCGACTGTCTGCTTGACCCTCGCAGGAGCAATGACCCCGATTGGCCTTGGCCGGACCATCTCGGCAATGATAGAGAAGGGCTTTATCGACTGGATCGTGGCAACCGGTGCCAACGTCTACCACGACCTGCATTTCGCTTACGACCTGCCTGTCAGGCAGGGGCACTTTGACGTCGACGACGACGTCCTGTACGCAAAGCAGATCGTGAGGATATACGACGTCTACATAAAGGAGATGGGCACGCTTCAGGCGCAGGATCTCATTGTGCAAAAAGAGATCAGGAAGGCAAAGGGCGTGCCGCCAAACGCATCCACCGCCGACATCGCCTACGCGCTTGGCAAAGCGGCCAAGGAAAACGCCCGGAACCCGGACAAGTCATTTCTGGTAAAGGCGTACGAGCATAAGGTGCCTGTCTACATGCCGGCTATAGGCGATTCGTCAATCGGCCTTAACATGCTGCCATTGTTGCTAGAAGGCAAGGGCGTATTCCCAAACGTCATACTCGATGTCGCCGAGTCTGCCGCCATTTTGTGGAAGAGCAACCGGTCGGGCGGCCTGGAGCTTGGCGGCGGAGTTCCAAAGAACTTTTTCCAGCAGACAGGGCCCGCGCTCTACCAGATATTGAAGATAAAGGAGGGCGGGCAGGACTATCTCATACAGATGACTGACGCCCGGCCGGACACGGGCGGCCTCTCCGGCGCAACATTGCAAGAGGGCAAGAGCTGGGGCAAGATCAAGACCTCCCACCGGGGCAACGTCATCGTCTACGGCGACTCGTCGGTCTACTTCCCGCTGCTCTGCTCGTACGCAATGTCGGTGTGCAGCCCAAGGAAGCATAAGCGGATATATGAGAAAAAGGACGCGTGGGTGCAGGAAATGAAAAGGATGTACTTCAAGAACAAGAAATAGTCACGCGAAGCTTTCGGCCCTGGCTGTCCACCTGCCGGATTTCTTGACAGTCTCTATCTGGCCGACGAGCTTGCCGTTTGAATACACCTTGCCGTATTCGGAGGAGCTTCCAAACATTGCCGACAGGAGGTCGCGCTTTTCGTGGTAGCCCGACTCGATCACCCTGGCACGCATCTTGCTGCTGGCCTTCTGGATTATGCTGCGCGCGGTGGACCAGTCGCCGCTCCACGATATCATTTCAAAGCTCCCGAACTTGGCGGTCCGCATCGTGTAGCCGGCTAGCTTTGCTTCAAACTTTTGGTTGTTCTTTTTAGCCTGTGCGTTCATCCACTCGATTACGTCCTGCGCCTTTCTCTGCTCTACTCCGAAACTGTCAGCCCCGGCCAACGACATTCCTGTTATTCTGGCATATTTAATCTTGAACAGGTTGCAATTGTCGCGTTCTTTGCATACCTAGGCCTTACTTTGACTATAAATGAGTGCAGATGTTGGAAGAATATTCTATAAGACTTCGTCGGTAATCTTATATTCAGACAGCAATTGCCATAAAGACTGAGATTGGGATGCGTAATAGACAAAAAGACGAAATCATGAGGGACATCCTGTACAGCGCGCAGGGTGGAGCTGGCATCACCAAGATAATGTTCCACGTGTACCTGACCCACAGTCAGGCCAAGTAATACGCGCAGTCGCTGATAAAAAAGCGGTCTGCTCGAGCAGGACGTCGAGGCAGGCTCGCTCAGGCGGTTCCGCACCACGCCAAAGGGCGTACAGTACCTTGGTGCCGTTGAAAGGATGTCCGACATGCTGGCGATCGAGACCAGGCATGCTGCAAAGACCAGTGCCTTCCTACTTTAATTTATTTTCCTTGGCTTCCTTTACCAGCTCTTCGTGCAGCATCTTCAGGTGGCTCTGCTCATCGTCCTTTATCGTGTTCCACAGCTTGGCAAGCTCGGGCTTGCTGTCCTTTTCCGCGTCGCGTATGTACTGTTCAACCGACGTCTACAGGAAATCAGCCTTCTTTTCAAGCTGGCTTATCATGTTAAATGTAGAGTCTTCAAGCAGGCTGCCCTGCTTTGTTGTTGCTTCTGTCATGTTCGATATGGGGCACAAAGGCTAAAAAGAGTTACACGATCTGTCTTGCAAGCTCGAGCACGCCCATGACTGTGTGCTCTTTTGCTTCAAAGCATTTCATCTCTTTTTTTTCCAGTTCCATGCTTGTAAACGGGCCTATCGACACCACCTTGGTTAGGTTGTCGAGCCGCAAGCAGCCTGCGGACACCTTGCTCATTATCTCAAAGAACGAGCTGACGTTTGAAGCGCTCGTAAAAATGACCGCGTCCACCTTTTTCTGCCGCAGCAGGTCTACAAATTCGCGCCAGACGGGCGTTACGGCGCTGGTGCGCACCGTGTAGAGGAAGACTTCGTGGACATCCATCCCAAGGCTGGCAAGCGCTTCTGTGGCAAGCTCGTTTGCAGCGCCGCTCCGCGGGATGATTATCTTTTTCCCGGCCGGCTGTATCGACGACATGAGGTCGACCAGCCCCGCCGAAGAGAATTTTTCCGGCACCAGCCCGACCTTTACGCCGCGCTCTTGCAAGCCCTGCTTTGTCTTTGGCCCGACCGCGACTACCGTAGTGGATTTTAGCGCCACTATGGCCTCTTTGCCGGCAAGGTCAAATAGCACTCTTACCGCCTTCGGGCTCATGAACGCGCAATAGTCGTGCTTTTTCTTTTGCAGCATGTCAAGGAGTTCTTTTGCAGCCTGCGGCCCCTTGGACACCATCTCTATCGTCGGAAGCGCTATAGCCCTGCCCCCCTGTTCGCTCACGAGCTGCGAAAATTCTTTCGCGTCGCGCTCGTTTCTGGTGATTGCAAGGATCTTGTTCTTCAACCCAGGCATTGCGGTCACCTGAACCATTCCAGGCTGTCAAGGCCGGCGACCCTGCCTATCACGACGACAGCCGGCGGCTTGAAGTCTGCCTTTTTGGCGGCGCCTGCGATGGTGCCAAGCGTGCCCCTGGCCACCCTCTGCTTGTCGGTCGTGCCGCTTGCGACGATCGCCACTCTGGTGCTTTTTTTCATTCCTGCCCTTACCAGATCTCTCGAAATCCGGTCCAGCTGGCCGATGCCCATCAGGACCACTATGGTGTCGACTGCGCCTGCCAG
The DNA here is from genome assembly GCA_023250885.1 of Nitrososphaera sp. GTDB lineage: Archaea > Thermoproteota > Nitrososphaeria > Nitrososphaerales > Nitrososphaeraceae > Nitrososphaera. Next base: position 3,573 of record JAHEZV010000014.1, read on the forward strand.
CCTGTCCCACCTGACCACCAGCTCGTCCTTTTCCGCGCCTTCGTGGCCTGTCACAATGGCAACAGAGGACGAATACCTGCGGTGGGTCAGCGGGATTCCGGCGTATGCCGGCGACGCTATTGCCGACGTGATGCCGGGCACTATCTCAAACTTGATGCCGCGCCTGACGAGGTACTCGGCTTCCTCGGCGCCGCGCCCAAAGATGAATGGGTCGCCCCCCTTGAGCCGGAGGACGTTCTTGCCCTTTTTCGCGTACTTTACCATCAATTCGTTTGTCCTGTCCTGGTGCATTGTAGGGTCGCCGACAGTCCTTCCGACGTAGACCTTCTCCGTGCCTGCGGGGATCTGGTCGATTATCTCCTTGCCGACCAGCCTGTCATACAAAATAACGTCGCATGTTTTCAAAAGATCCATTGCCCGCAGCGTGATGAGCTTGGGGTTACCCGGGCCTGCTCCACAGATAAACACCTTCCCCTTTTTCATAATTTCCTGTTCCACTCTTCTACCGCCCTGCGCCAGCCCTCTGCCATCTCCATCGCGCCCTGCTTGACGAGCATGCCAGCCACCCTGTCGCCCAGCTTTTCCGGCTCGTTTGCCTTGCCTACTTTTTTCACCTTGATGTTGCGGGCGCCGTCTGCGGAAAACACGCTTGCGTAAAGCGTAATCTTGTCGCCGTTGGTAACCGCCACCGCGCCGAGCGGGAACCTGCAGCCGCCTTCAACCTTTTTTATCAGCGCCCGCTCTGCCAACACTTCGGCGCGGGAGCGCGGGTCCTCTATCTGCCTGAGCATGCTGATGAGGGCTTTGTCGTCGCGCCTGCACACAATCGCTATCGCCCCCTGGCCCGGCGCTGGGACGAAATCCCTGATTCCAAAGCGCTCGACTATCACGTCCTTCATGCCGATTCGAGTCAGCCCGGCCTCGGCTAGAACCACCGCCCCGTACTCGCCGCTGATCACCTTTTTTACCCTAGTCTCGACGTTGCCCCTTATCGGCCTGACGTTGAGGTCGGGCCTGTGCTTTGCCAGCTGCACGGCCCGCCGGAGGCTGCTCGTGCCGACAATAGAGCCGGGCGCGAGCTCTTTGAGCTTTTGGCCCTTGTCATCGACGAGCACGTCGTTCGGGCTTGCCCTCTTTGGGATGCACGCCACTATCAAATCGTCTGACAGATCGGAGGGTATGTCTTTCAGGCTGTGGACTGCAAAGTCGACCCCGCCTTTCCTGACTGCTTCGTTCACCTCTTTTTCAAAGATCCCCTTTTCGTCCATGGTGAAGAGCGTCCGCTTGTCCACGTCGCCCTTGGTGCTTATCGTTATGACTTCAAAGCGAACGCCGGGGTGCGCCCTGCGCAACGCGGACAGCGCTATCTCTGTCTGCGCTATCGCAAGCCTGCTGCCCCTGGTCCCGACGCGTATCGCCTTCATTCCTTTATCCTGCGAAACGCTTCGCCGTATGCTTCGATGGTCTTGTCCACGTCTTCTTCGCTGTGTGCGTACGAAACAAAGCAGGTCTCAAACTGCGAAGGCGGGATGAATACGTCGCGCTTTATCAGCTCGTCGAACAGCCTGCGGAACACCGCCGCGTTCGACTTCCTGGCGGTTGTCTCGTCCTTCACCTTTTCACCGGTGAAAAACAACTGGAACATCGAGCCTATCGAGTTTACAGTGCAGTCAAGCTGGACGCCTGATAGCGCGTCCTTGATGCCCTCGACAATGCTGTCGCACGCCCTTGCTATCTTGGGGTAAATCGCGTTCTTGGCTTCAATCAGAGTCTCCAGCGTCGCGATGGCTGCTGCAACCGACACGGGGTTGCCGGCAAAAGTGCTTGCCTGGTACACCGCGCCTAAAGGCGCGAGCTTGCACATTATCTCCTTCTTGCCTGCAATCGCTGCTATTGGCAGGCCGTTGCCAAGCGCCTTTGCAAACGTCGCAAGGTCCGGCTTGATGCCAAAGAACTCGCCGGCGCCGCCAAGCTCTAGACGAAAGCCCGTCACCACCTCGTCGAATATCAAAACCACATCATTCTGCTCAGTTATTTTCCTCACCTCGTTGAGGTACCTCTTTTCCGGCAGCACAAGCCCTATGTTTGCGAGGACTGGCTCCATTATTACGCATGCAGTGTCCCGGTTCTTTTCGATTGCGCGCTCTAGCGCCGCCGGGTCGTTGTACGGCACGACAGCTGTTCGCGCCGACGCCTCTTCAAGCACCCCTTCTGACGCCGGCATGCCGGCCGCGCCAGAGCCCGCTTTCGCAAGGACATAGTCATAGGTGCCGTGGTACCCGCCTTCGAATTTTATCACGCCCTTTCTTTTTGTAAGGGCCCGGGCAAGCCTGATCGCGTGCATTGTGGCTTCAGAGCCTGTATTGACGAGCCGGGTCATTTCGGCGCACGGGACCACCTTGCAGATCATTTCCGCCAGCTTGATCTCGCGCTCTGTCGGCACACAAAAGAGCGTCCCGTCGCCAAGCTGCGACCTGACCGCCTCGATCACTGAGGGATAGCCGTGGCCGAGAACCATCGCGCCGTATCCCATGCAATAGTCAAGGTACGTCTTGTGATCGGCTGTGGTTAGCTTGCTGCCCCTTGCAGAGGTGGCAAAGAATGGATAGGGATCGTAAAAGCGCACCGGGCTGTTTACCCCTCCGGGCAAAACCTTCCGGGCCCTGCCAAACAGCTGTTCAGACTTCAACTGTGTAAAGCTCCACCAAGAGCTATAATAATTGTAAGGCTAATTAAATGGCTGACCGCAAAAAGAGGCGTTGCCGGCGTTCTCGAGCCTCATGGACGAACTGCGCTATAACATCGAGCGGAATCGCGATGCCCTCGCCGCGGCACTGAGGAGGAGCCCCAACATGGCGTACCAGAAGGTGAACGAGTTGACGCTCTTCGTCGGCTCTCGCCACAATGTTGATCTGCAGCTGCACTTTCCGGCGCCGGGCAAGATCACTGACATTGGCTCGTACGGCACTGAAAACATAGGAATCGTGGTTGACAAGTTTCGCAAGACCTTCCCCGTACCAAGGGAGATGGTGAAGCAAAAGGCAATAGAGCTTCTCGGCAGCGACGCCCGGCCGCATGACGCCTATATGTACGAGGGTAAGGAAGGCGTCAAGGTGGTCCTGCCTGACGGCAGGATAGAAGTCCTGCCCGGCTCTGTGCATTTCTGGTGCACGATAGATGATAAAGTCAGGTCGTACGCGGACTGGCTCGTTGAAAACGTGTATTTCCCGGACAAGAAGACTTGATCCGTAAATTGTTTCTGAATTGTTAATACTTTTTACATGGTCATATCAGCGATGGTGCTACGAAGAGCGATAGTTGCCACCAAACTTACTGTCGCGGTGGCGGCAATGGTCTGCGCAGGCTTGGTTGCAACCTTTCCAGCAGCCATGGCCGGCGCCAGCAATGTCGACAGGTTAGGCGTCAACGAGATCTACCTGTTAAAGCCAGGCGGCCGCCAGTGGTTCTTGATTGCCACCGATCCTCGAGACGGCTTTGTAATAAGCCCCGCCGCGTCAGTGCTTTACGCCAAGCCAGGCGGCTCTTGGCAGATAGGCAGGGAGACTGGTTGCGCAAACACCTGCCTCCGCATCTACGTCATATTGCCTGACGGGTGGCGCGATGTCGGGATGACGGCTTTCGTGAAGCTAAGGTCGTATACGTTTGACTAGGAGTTTGCATGGACTTCGAGAAGCGGCAGCCAAACGGAAAGCGACAAGTGCGACGGGACGGCCTAGTACGGCGCCCTTTTCCTTTGGCGGGCAGGCATGGTTTCAAAAAAAGTTATTCCATGCTGTCGATGGCCCTGGCTAGACACCCAAGCGCCAAAGCAGCATATCTGTCGATCCCCTTAAAGACAGGTGGGTCGGCATCAAGACGGCGGCGTACAACGTTGACCAAGGAGTCGAGCTTGAGCTGCGGGTCGACGACAAGGCTGACAAAAACTGGATAAAAATTGCAGAGACGACAGGCAGCGGCGGGTGGAGCAGCAGAGGCGAGTCCTGCGGCAAGAGCTCAGATCACGTGATTTCGGAGCCAAGGCCGCGTGTGATGTTCAGAGTCGACAATGCGACCTTTGACCTCAAGGACCTGAGCGTCAGGGAAATAGCGGTCAAATGCTGCGACGGCGCGTTCCAGATCTGCCTTTAGACTCCGGCTGCCCGGGTAAGCTCGTACTGGTACTGCAGCTTGCCCGCCGCGTCGTAGACTTCCGCCTTTACTGGCAGCGGCATGTCCCGGACGACCCAGATCTTGCTCGTCTTTTCCGCCAGCTGGTAGCTCAGTACAAAGGAATCAAACGTCCCTGCCTGCGTCTGCACCGCTTCTTCGCTGGTGACCCTGACAGTCACGGAAGACGCGCTGACAAATATCGTGTTCCACGGCGCGCCAACCACCAGATACTTAGGGCTCTCGCCGTACTCCATGTCCCGGACGGCAAAAATTGACGATTGTATGGGCTCAAAGTAGGGCTTGAACGACTCGTCCAGCTGCCCCTCCCTCGTAAGCTCTTTTGACATCGTAACCGTTTTCTCTACGGGCTGCGCCGTCCCGTTGACAACATTGAATTGCACATCCCAGTCGTTGTCTGCCTTGTCAAAGGTCATGGACACGTGCGCGGAGTCAAGCGAGCTTGCTTCGTCCTTGGCTGTCAGGGAATAGTCGAGCGCCATCCCGTCCTGTATATTGGCTCCCACCACCCAGATGTCCGCGGATGAAGGCGGATTAAAGATGTCCGGCCCGGGGCCGCCAGAAAATCCGCCTCCGGCCGCAATTATGGCGGCGCTCACTCCAACGCCGAATGCAGCAAATATCGCAGTCATGGCTGCTACCCGCCGCTTTGGAGACACAGCTCTGATCCAGTGCCTGTGGCTATTTATGTATAGATTTTACTTTTTCATGTCCGGCGCCACGTATTCTCTATAGACTCGGCCAACTTGCTCATGTTCTCGATATTTGCCACCATGGAAGGGTCCTTGAGCGGCTCGATTATCGCGCGGGCCGTCTTGGCGACTTCCCATATTTTTTCAAGCGAGTTCTGCACGTTCGGAGAGCCTAACTCCTTTATTATCTCGACTGCGCCTGACGCAGTCTCTTTTATGTCTCTAGGATTTCTGCCATTACGATAATAACGCGTTCCGGGTTAATTGCAAAGCGGTGAAAGTTTCCGGTGCCTATTTTCTAGAATTATCATCTGCTCATTTTCATTATGCGGTCCCACAGCTTGTTAGGGACCGGCATTACAGACAGCCTTGAAATTCGCACCAGCTCCCAGCCCGAAAACGCGGGATCCAGCTTTATTGCGTCCAGCGTTACTGGCTTGGCAAGCCTACCGGCTGGCCGGACGTCGACCACTACAAGCGACCTGTCTTTTGGGTCTGGATACGGGCTTGATGCTATTTCCATTATGCCGACTGCCCGCTTTTCTTCGCCGGTGTGGTAAAACAGCGCCTTGTCGCCCTTTTTCACGCTCCTGAGGTGCTTGAGGGCGAGGTTGTTTGCCACCCCGTTCCACACTGTCTTACCGTCCGATTCGAGCTGCGAATAGCTGTAAGTGGAGGGTTCCTGCTTGAATAGCCAGTATGCCATGCATCAGATAGCCGGCCGGCAGTAAAAAAGTTATACGATGCTGCCTTTCGCGATCTTGGCCGGAAAGCGTAAATTACTGGGGCGCGCATTGTCAAATGTGCCAAAGTGCAGCGTTTGCGGGATGACATTTGCAAGAGCCGAAGAGCTTAAAGTTCACGGCACCGCGGCGCACAATTTCGCGGATCAAGAGTCCTCGCTCCTCAGGAAGGCCAGCGAAGAGGAAAAGGCCCGCAAGAGGTCAAGGGGGCCGTACAGGAAGGCGCACGCGGCATGATTTTATTATAGCCTCTACATACAGCACCCATGCAAGCGGCCAAGCCGACGGTGAGGAGCGGGTACATTGTTAGAGCGGGCAGGGGCTATTCGCTAGGCGAGCTGAAAGAAGCCGGCCTAGACCCAAGGGTCGCCAGAAAGAGCGGCGTGCCAGTCGACGTGTGGAGGCAAACGAAGCATCCGGAGAATGTCGAGCAGCTGAAATCAATCGCTAAAACAACCGAGCCGGCCAAGAAAAAGAAGGAATAGCCGTTCGCAAATGACTCTTGTTGTCTCCGAGATCGACAAGCTGGCAGGCATAGAGTGCTATTGCACCAGCTTTGCCGGGACGGGCGGGTCTATCAAGCAGGGGAGCGAGGGTTTCAGGGTGTCAGAGCTGGTAGACGAGTCGCTTGCAGGCAGCATGTCGCCGGCATTTGACGACCGCCACCGCTACCCGCTCTACGTTCTTGAAAAGCACGACATCGACTCAAACCACGCCCTCTTTGAGATCGAGCGCGAGTGCCGGATCAAACTTAGGGTGATGGGGATAAAGGACGCCAAGGCTGTGACGATGCAGTACGCCGGCGCGGACAGGGTGATGAGAAATCCTCCGGCAGAGCTGAAAAGCAGACACACCCACCTTACGCTGAAAGGATTTACCAGACGGCCGCTTGGCAAAGAGTTCCTTGCAGGCAACAGGTTCGAAATAGCGATCCACGATCCGCGCTCGCAAGACCTGTCAGGATTTATTCACGAAATAGGCATGGTAGGCAACTTTTACGGCCTCCAACGGTTTGGAAGCGAAAGGCTGGTCACGCATCTTGTGGGCAGGGAAATCGTGAAGCGCAACTTCGGGCGCGCAGTCGAGTTATTACTGTCGTATACCACGGAATACGACACTTCGGCGAGCACGGAGATCAGGAGCAAGAGCGCAGACCCTGGCAGCTATCGGCAGGTGCTCAGGATGCTGCCAAAGGGCATGGACATTGAGCGGCAGGTGTTGTCAGCGCTTGTAGCCGGCAAGGACGCGGTTTCGGCCCTGCGCGCAGTGCCTATCACGATCCGCCGGCTGTTTGTGCAGGCGTACCAGGCCTACATTTTCAACAAGTGCATGAGCGCGGCCGTTATGAACGGAGAGGGCCTACTCGAGCCGGCTGCCGGCGACCTTTGCTTTGAGATGGAGGGGCCGGCGACATTTGGCAGGATAATCAAGTACGATCCAGCTTCAAAGGCGAATATGGTTCCGGCCATCAGGATGGCGGGGTACACCCTCCAGCCCGGTAAGGGCCGGTTTGAAAACATTACTAGGGCAGTCCTGCAGGAAGAAGGCGTGACTGCAAAGGACTTTTACATAAAGGAGATGCAAGAGCTCAGCCACCAGGGAGGGTTCAGGCAGGCGCCGCTCTGGTGCATGGATTTTTCCTACAAGCAGAACCCGCTGGCGGTGTCGTTCAAGCTTCCAAAAGGGTCGTACGCGACCACGCTTTTGCGCGAAATAATCAAGCCGCAAGATCCGATCAGGAGCGGCTTCTAGTTAATGACGGTAAATTCTTTTGTTACAGCATCCCGAGCAAGGCCGCCTTCTACATGGACAGCATATTTTCCTTCAATGTTTACGACTATTGGCACGCCGCCTTCTGTCCTTCCACGTTCCTGTTCGTCGTCGTACTTTTCCACATCGCCGATTTGCCTGCATTGGTAGATGTCTTCATGAGGACATGAATAGCCTGCAGGGAACAGGCGTATTTCGCCAAACCTTGACCAGACTGGTTCGTCTGTAGATACCTTTGCGATATGAACAGAAGGAAAACCTGTATCGCATCCGTAGCCTTCAACCTTGACAACAAAGTCTCCCGGCTCGCCGACTTTGTACGAGTCTTTCAAGGCTTCAATTGTCACCTTAGCAAAGGACTCTTTTTAGAAATATTATCAAAAAGCCTGGGCTGGAAATACATGATCCCTATCAAGACAGACGCGATTCCAGCCACGCCTGCTATTATCATCCAGCTTTTCGATGGTATTTGGAACCAGCTATTTGAAATCAGAAACAGGTTTTTGCTGTATGTCTTAACTCAAAACATAATATATAGCGCCACAGCGTGGTATGCTACACAAATGCTTGGCGGCAGGGACCTGCGGGAAACGATAGAAAAGAACCTCGACAAGCTGCACGAGGACCTGAGCGTCAAGATAGACAAGAAAAACCCCGACAGAATTCACGCAGTCGAGGCTTCCGGCTGCACGAGGTTTGCTTATTATGAGCGCAGAGACCCGCTGCCTGCGGACAACGCGTCCAAGATTTCCGGCCTGCTTGGCAGCGCAATGCGCCACTCGCTGAGCAACGCACGGGGCGAATACAAAGTCGAGGGCCTGTCGCTTGAAGTCAACGCCGACCTGATAATGGCCGACGAGTTTGTCGTCAAGCTTGAAGTGGTGCAGGCCCTGCCAGAGGTTCCGCACCCGCGCCACCTCCTTTACCTGAACGCCTGCCTTTTTGCGTTCAACAAGGACGAAGGCTTTTTGATCTACATGACTGCAGTGGGCAAGACTGTCGAGTTTTATATCACAAAAAACAACAGGATGTTTGAAGAGATCATCAGGAGGGCTAGGGTGCTGAGCACACTCCTGAAAGACAGCAAGGTGCCGATAGTCGAGCCGTCTGAATTATGCCTGAACTGCAAGTATTATGAAAGGTGCTACGCAAGAAAGCAGGTCAAGGACGAAAGCACGGGCTTTATACTGGAAGAAATTTTCAAAAAGAAATAATAAAAAGGGATTGGCGCCGCTATCCGTTGGTTTCGGCGTGTCCTCCAGATGACGTGTATCCAGAGCTGTACCTTTTTGCCCTTGCACCGAGCACTATTGCCATCAGGAATGCAAAGATTCCCGCCGTCACTGCGAACATGAACATTGAATCGGCCATATCACCACAGAGCCACGCCTGAAACTTAATATCCTTATCGCGTGGCGAAGTTCTATGCAGTGATATTATCATAAAATGTCATGGGAATGTCATGGTAAAGTTCTTCGTGGAAAAATTCGTCTGGAAGTTTGCACCGGTCAGCCTGTAGGCGTATTCACCTTCAACTGTATATTGAGCAGTCTTGTCAACCATGCTGTCCCAGCTGCTAGCAGTGAGGTTGTTCCGCACAGCAACCTGCGTGTCCCTGAGCGTGATGCTGCTGTTGCTCACTATTGGAAACGTGTCTGGTTGCCCCGTCAAAAAGCCCTCGGGGCTAACCCCGATGTCGCCGGACGTCATCTGGAACTTATCCACGTACACGGTATAGTGGATCATTTCAAGTACTGCGGTCCTCCCGTTAGGGTTGTGGGCGTCAAAGACAACCTGCACGTTTGCATTCTTTTCATTCGTCTTTTGAACGGCAACGTCTTTGAGCGCTAGCTGCAAGTCGGCCACCGGAACTGGGGTTGCACTTTCGTGCCCGCCAGGGAGCCTCAGGTTTCCGGAGCCCAAGACGAAAAATATCGCTATCGCAACAGCGGCAATGCCGCCGCCTGCCGCGTAAATGGCCTTTGGATTCACGATTGACTTTTCTCGCGTCCACCCACGCTTTAAAGCTGTCGATTGATGCAAATGCTTATACTAGCTGTCGCGAAATTTGCTGCCTGCTTGCAGTACCACAAGGCCGCCCACATTGGCCAGGAGAGAGCGAGGAAAGCACAGTTGAAGCTGTTCGACTACACCGGTTTTGCCATGTTGACCTACACCATAAAGCAGAGCAAGGCTGGGTTTGAGCCTGTGGGCGAAGAGGACCTGGCCGGCAAGATGACAAGGGAAAATGAGGCGATGTTGTTTATCTGCGACAGGGAAGGTTACGCCAAGGCGCAGTCAAGGCCGATGCCGATCGAGAAGGGAGAAGAGATTTTCAAAAAGATGCTTGCAGACGGCATGCCGGAAGTTGCCGGCGAGATCAAGACAGTGTCCTAGACCACTATCCGCGTGCCTGTAGCTTGGTTGGCTATTGCATTTTTGATCGTCGCCGGGTCTGACCTGATCACCACAGTCGGTATCTTGCTCCGCTCTATCACTTTCAGAGCCACGATGTCCATCAGGTCGTAGGCGCCTGCCGCCGAATTTTCAGAGCTCAGGAGCTCCAGGCACTTTTTCACCGTTATCTCCTTGAAGAGCTTGGCGCCCTTGTTCTTGTTCGGGTCAGAATCGTAGATGCCGTCAACGTCCGTCGCGTTGAGGAACTTCTTTGCCTTGACCTTTTCCGCGATCAATGCAGCTGTCGCGTTGGTGCTCTGCCCCGGGTGCAGGCCGCCTGTCACGACTATTTTGCTGCCAGCAGCAGCCTTGCCCACATGCTCAAGGTCCGCCGGGACTGAAGGGTACGCATTATCGCCAAGAGCCGCTATCAGGAGCTTCGCGTTGAGCCTTGAAACCTCGATCCCCATGATGTCAAGCGACGCCTCGTCCGAGCCAAAGCGCCTGGCGATGTTGATGTAGTGGCGCGCGACCTTGCCCCCGCCGGCCACGACCACGGGCTGCACCTGGCCGGTTATTTCGAGAAGCATCCTTGCGTATTTTTTCAATTCAGCCGCCGCGTCGTCGTCAAACACCCTGCCCGACAACTTTATCACAATCCGCTCTTTAGCGCCCAAGTTTGCCCGCTCCCATGTACAGAGTTTCCTGATCTCCTAACACCTTTTTAACAGATCGCTCGACCTTCTCGCGGTTCTCGGCTGTCGTATAGACGCGCAGCATGTCAAAGAACTTTGAGATCGACTCTACAAGCGGGATGTCTGACACCGGCATCTCATAGACCCCGTCCTTGTCGACTACAAGCACGGAATACATTTCCTCCTTGCTCGGCGTCAGAGGCATGGAGGGGGCGCGCGACGCATCGACAAAGACATGATTCCTGTCAACGCCCGCCGCGTCGGCTATCCCCGACGCAATCGCCTGCAATGCCTTTCTGTCCATCCTTTGCTTGTCGCGCTTGTGCAGGAATTTTTCATAGACGCTTTTTAGCAATCGCCTGTCCCGGTAATCCCGCGCCATCTTGCCGGCAAACGCCTGCTTGCCGCCGCCAAGAACACAAAGCCGCTCTAGCGTAGCTTCGTCGGTCAGGCCTAGATAGTTGCTAAGAGAAGTCTCTGTAAGCCCAAGCCCCTCGTCTGCAGCAATCATGGAGTGCAGGAGCATTACCTCGGCAGACCTTACGGTCTTGTGGAAGTACACCGCCTTGAACATTTCATACCTTGAAATAAGCATCGACTCGAGCGAGTTGAGGGCAGACCTGTTTAGCGCAAGCCTGTTCTTCGAAACTTCAAGCGAGCTTACAAGCCGGTGGTAGTCGACCTTGGCGTACTCTGCTCCAGTGAATAGCCCGTCGCGGGGCAAATAGTCCATGATGTCAGCTGACAGCCCGCCGGAAATGATCTCGTTCATGAAGTTCACCTTCGACTGGCCAAACGACAGCCGGCAGATCTGATCCGCGCTGTGCCCGTGCTTGTCCAAGATGTCGGCTATTTCGCTCTGCATGATGATCCTCTTTCCAATCTCCTCGTGGGTAGTGTTGCAGCGGTACTCGAGCACCTCTTCAAACAGGTGCGAAAACGGCCCGTGCCCGATGTCGTGCAAGAGCGCGCCGAGCCTGAGGTCCTGCACCGCTTCAGCGTTATCGATGTAACCCTTGCCAAGCAGTGTCTCGCCAGCAAGCCCTGCGACATGCATCGCGCCAATCGAGTGCTCAAAGCGTGAGTGCTGAGCGCTCGGGTAAACAAGGTGCGCGCTGGCCAGCTGCCGTATACGCCGGAGGCGCTGGAACGCAGGGGTATCAACGACCCCTTTTTCGACCTGCGAGAACCTGACGTACCTGTGCACGGGGTCGGTGATCTCGCCTGCAAACTCCATTGCTTGTATCACAATTTAACAAGACTTAAACTTTCAGCTCTTTCCTTACTATCTTCATTACCTCTTGGTGGACCTGATCCTTGCTCTTTGAGCCGTCGATGACCTTCCACCTGAACTCCTTTGCAAACTTCAAATAGTTCTTGTAGGCTCTGGAGGCAAGCTGCGGGTCAGACTCGAACATATCCGGCGTCTCGGCGCGCTTGCTCGATATACCCGGGTCTACAAGTATCACGATAACAAGATCTTCCTTTGGTAGCCCCTTGTCGAGCCTGAGGAGCCAGCTGGTGTCCAAGCCATTTGAAGCGCCATAGATCAAGTTTGACTGCCAGTAGCGGTTCATGACGACAATCGTGCCATTTTCCACCATGCTCTCGATCTCTTTCTTTTTCTCCCACCTGTTGGCAGAGAACAACAGATGCTTTGCCTCCGCCGGGTAGTCGCGCTTGCCGTCAAGGAACGCCTTTATCTCCATCCCAATAGGCGTGGTATAGTCCGGGAAATCGATAATGACGCAGACCTTGCCCAAGACCTTCAGGGCTTCTGCGAGAATCCGGGACTGGGTCGTTTTGCCTGCCTTGTCGGTGCCTTCTATTACAATTACCCTGCCCTTTGTTGCCACCGCCTGAGGCTCAGCTATGCATCAATAAAAAGATGTTGAGCATTATTTGGCACGAATGCTCGTTTATGGCATTTTACACGCCATGCATGTTGAGAATTTACTCTAAAAAACCAACAAATTAAAATATTAACAAACATTGTAACAAATGGTCTGAGCCCAAGTGAAAGAGGAGAAATCAACCATTGCCATATTTGACACCTTCAAGACCCGCAAGAACAAGTTCACAGGGGAGGCAAAGCGTCAGCGCGGGATAATCGCCCACCTGGCCACCGAACAGAGCCCCGAGCTCCGCACCAGAACCTCGATAGCGCACGCAATTGCAAAGCAGCATGGCATCCTGTGGCAAAACATCTACTCGGGCATCTTCCGCGACCTTGACGAAGTTTTGATTCCTGCCGGCGTGGTAAAGGAGGGCGGCAGGCTCCCGCTCAGGAGAGGCCCCAAGGCGCTCCAGCTGGAAGGCGTCCCGTTCTACGAGCTGACGGACACGGGCATGCTGGTCGCGTCGGCGATTGAAGAGCTGGGCGACAAGCGGATGAAAATGTTGCAGTCGTACATTTCGTCGCTACCGGCAGGAGACGCAAGCTCTAGGACAATGAAAGACGGCATGCTTTTCATGATAGCGGCTGCTCCTTTATTTATTTCAAAGATAATCAGCGAATACATTTACGCCTACAGCACCGGCGCAATAGACGCGATCGCGCCGCTTGATGCCAAGAAATTAAGGTCAGTCATCGCCAAGCAGATAGCCATCGAAAAAGAGCTGGTCGAAGCTTCCATCGCGATGCAGCAGGACCACAAGGACCTTGTTAGAAACCTTTTCAAAGTATTGACCTAGCGGCCTTCGTGCCCGCAGGCGGTGCACCGGTACTTTTTCTGCTTGCCCTTGCAGCCCTCGCAGCGCCATATTCTTGCGTTTCGGCAATTGGGGCAGCTGAAACTCTCCGAAAGCTCGCCCGGCCTCACCTCCTTGCCACAGGCATTGCAGCTTGGCATGTCGTACGACCCGGCGTACATTTTTCTGGATGCGTATCCTCCCCGGCCTATTTTTACTTTTGTTGAGGCCAGAAAATAAAGGATTTATACCATCTTGGGTAAGTTATGACATGGGCATTGGAGGATACGTGGCAAAGGGTATTGCCAAGGAGCTGGACAACAGGTCCAGGGAATTCTACGAATTTGTAATGCCAGCTATAGACATGGTAGAGGACGGAAGCGATCTGGTCGTCACTGTTGACCTCCCGGGCTTTGCCAAGAAAGACATTAACCTCAGGATAGCCGGAAATGTCCTGACGATAAACGCCAAGAGGGATCAGGAGGAAGCGCTTGGCACCGTCTATTACAGGCACAGACCAGCCAAAATAGAGAAGAAAGTCCTGCTACCGATATCGGTCAAGGAAGAGGATAAGGTGGTTGGCAAGGCGACTTATGAAAACGGCGTCGTGACGCTCAAGATACCGATACCAAAGTCGACAAACATCCCTATAACCTAGAACTTCTTTTTAAGCGCAACAACAACTGCCGCTGCTGCGGCAGCAAAGCCGCCATACGACAGATAGGTGTTGTATGGCAACATCACTGCCGAGCCGACAAACAATGAAGACGCAAGGATGCTTGCGGCAAGCGCGCCGGTGTTTCTCTCCTGCATGCCGTAAGGTCCCATTATCTCCAGGTACGTGTTTAACAGCGGTGCGATGTTCACCGAATCCTGGATCCCCTTTGCAAACCTCTTTGCAGAGACCTTTACTTCTTCGATGTAGGCGTCCTTCACCAGCCCCTCTTCTTCAAGCAGGTTCGCAAGCACCTTGACAAACTGGAAACGCACCTTGTGGTGATGATATATCCCTTCAAGGATAGAGGCCATGCGCATGTAGAGAGCCAGGTTCTTTGGCAGCCTGAACGGAAAGCGGCTCATTGTCTTGTTTGCAAGGTCGACGAGCGCCTTTACCTCCATCCTGTCGACTTCTTTGCCGTGCATTGACTCGATGGAAAGCGCGATACCCCGCTCGACGATGTAGCGGTTGACGGAAGGCTCGAGCGTCCCAAGCTCTATCAGCACGTTGACGGTTCTCTCCGCGTCCTTGTCAAGCAGGCCCAGATAAAGCCGGATGAGCCTAATGCGGGTCTCGCTGTCGAGCCTGCCGACCATTCCAAAGTCGTACAATAACAGCCGGCCGTCGTCGGCGACTGAAATGTTGCCGGGGTGCGGGTCAGCGTGGAAGATGCTGTGGCGCAGGAGCATCTTGAAAAACAATCGATGCGCGCGCACCACCAGCTTTTCCCTATCGATCCCTTTTTCGTCCAGCCTCGAAATGTCGGTGATCTTTATTCCGGGCACGTATTCCATCGTAAGCACGTGCTTCTTGGTCCTTTCCATGAACACGTCAGGTATGACGACTGAAGGGTCGCCTGCCAGGTTGCGCCTGATCGTGAGCAAGTTCTGGGCCTCTAAGCGGTAGTCCATCTCCTCGTGCACTGTCTCGATGAACTGTGCCAGCATGCCTTCGGCCGAGAAACGCAGGTTGGGGTCAATGAACCGGGTTGCAAGTGGCATTATTTTTTTAAGGACATAAATGTCGTCCTCTATTGTCCGCTCGATGTTGGGCCTGCCCACCTTGACTATCACCTGCCGACTGGCGTATTTTGCGACGTACACCTGTCCTAGGGACGCGCCGGACAGCGGCGCCGTGTCAAACTCTTCAAAGGCGTCCTCTATCTTTCCCAGCTCCGCCTCGATTATCGGCTTTATTTCAGAGAACGGCGCAGGCGGCACGTCGTCCTGCAGTTTCGCAAGGATTTCAAGGTATGGCTGCGGCAGGACGTCGACCCGGGTTGAAAGCCATTGGCCAAGCTTTATGTACGACGGTCCGAGCTCGATGAATGTCTTGAGCGCCTTGCGGGCGTGCCGGCGGTACTTTTCTTCATCGACGTTCTTGCCCTCCTTCTTTACCCATTCGCGCCTGTCCTGGCGTAGGCTGATAACAACCGGTAGGAGCTTCATCATGACCCTGGCGACATGCAATTTTGATGGGTGCGGGAAAACCGGCGCTTCGTCGAAACTATCTTTTCTGACCTGGGCAGGGTGCTCCATTACTTATTCGCGCCTCTTTTTCAGCGAACTGGCCGCATTGAAAACAATATTTCCTGCGAACGAGCCGGCAAGGTACCCGGCAACAACAGCATCAATGGCGGCATCCCTAGTGCTCTTGCCTTCTTTTTTGCGCCTGCTATAGACTGCCACGCCCACGCGCTTGCCAATAATCACTGCAGCCGCGGCTCCGGCAAGATATTCCGGCGCGTCGACGAGCAGGTGGCCAAGCGGGTTTGTCAGCGGGTCTACCCTGTCTATGTGTACGGTGTAATTAGTGTCATAATCGCGTATGTGGAGGTTGCCGTAGCGGTACTGCCTTCTGGCTCCCTTTTTGCCGCCGAGGGCGGTTTCCTGCAGACCGACTATCGGCCTGACTGCTTTGGGCACGATTATGTCGCCGTCGCCGTCAATGAATTCCACGGTTCAGAAAGAGCCTCGGATCGCATATAAAATTAACGAATAGGTTTAATCCCACACCTCACGCTGTATAGGCAATGGGAAGCGCCAGGGTGATCGGGAGCAGCAGGATCTATTCCGGCGGAATCAACCTCAGACGCGACAGGTTCCTGCTTGGAGACAGGGTCATAGACAAAGAAATAGTCGAGCACCAAGACTCTGTCGGGATAGTGGCAGTCAGCGGAAGCGACGTAATCCTTGTCACGCAGTACCGGCGTGCGGCGGGCAAAGTGCTGCTCGAGATACCGGCGGGCAAGATTGAAAAAGGCGAAACTCCGAGGCAGGCCGCGGTTCGCGAAATGGCAGAGGAGATCGGCTACTCTGGCAGATTAACTCCACAGACAAGGTGGTACCTCGCGCCCGGCTACTCTACCGAGCTGATGCACGTGTTTGTCGCCACCAGCCTGAGAAAGTTAGCGCGCGGCCCTCTGGACGAGGACGAGAACATCAAGATCAAAAAAATGAAGTTGAACGTCGCCTTCAAGAAATGCCTCAGCGGCGAGATCCAGGACAGCAAGACGGTGGCCGCCCTTCTCGCCTACAGCCAGTCCGATTGAACAGGCTGGTAGACCTTCTTTCTCGCGTCATCAAGGCTGTTTCTCTCAATTATCAACCCCTGGCGCTTAAGGTCATCGACCGCCGCCTGCACTGTCCTCCTTGGCAAGTGGCTCATAGAGACAAGCTCGCTCTGCTCTATCGGGTGCTTTGTCCTTATTACAAAATATATGAACTTTGCAGCTGGCCCGCCCTCGGGGTTCCTGCGCAGATATGAAACCCCAAACGCGGATTTTGAGAGGAAGCCTCTCCGCTGTGATTCGACAGAGGCGACCGCGTCTTGGTGCACCTCAGCAAGGTTGACGCGCTGGCCAAACTCGGCAATGAGCGCGGATTGCTGCGATTCCAGCGGCGCCTCGAAGATGAAAGTGCTCGGCGGAAATTCGTTTGTGATCGCGCCCACAGAGCTCCACCTGACCAGAGCCTTCTCGTCGTAGATGCCGACGTTGATCCCCTCGTTTGCCTCGAGCACTATTTTCTTCGAGTCAAGCTTGACCGCTTCTTGTATCTTCTCAAGCGTATCGTCGATCCCGAGCTGGTGGCGCGGGTCCTTCTTGCCCACCTTCCATTTGAACTCAAGTCCTGCAGATTTTATCACGTCACTTATCTTTTTCTTTTGATCCATCGAGAGGTCGATGCTGTTCTCGCCAACCTCGATAATGTCAAAGCCCACGTCTGCAGCCTCCTTGGCGAACCTCTCTAGCGAGCTTTCCGAGATCGCAAACTCGGTGATCGTGCTGCCAGTCGAGACGCGCACTCCAAACTCATGGTAGAACTTGATCTTTTTCTTTAGGCTCTCGTCCGAGACCAGCATCGGAAGCGCCCCGTATATCTTGACCACGTCTATGAACGGGGAGATAGTTGAGAAATTTTCTTTGTCAATACCTTGTAGTTTGTCTACTGTGCAGGTTATGCCCTCTTTGCGTGGTTTTTTCGAGTCCACCCTATTCTTTGCAAGGTCGTCAAGCATGGCGAATTATGATATATGCAGATTTTGCGCATATTTTAATCTGTGGATTTTTGGGCATCTACTTTCTCAACTACACGGTTTATTCTGTGTGCTGGTCCAGGCCCCAGCGCGACCTTACCCTTTCCTCGATTTTGCGGAAGATGATTCGGTCGAATATTATGCCTATCACGAAAATCGTGATCATGGTGGCAATGATGGTTTCCATGTGATTGATGTCCCTCCCAACGCTCAGTATGTACCCAAGGCCAACCAAGGTAGTTATCAGCATCTCGGCGCCAATGAGCGCGTGCCACGCAAACGACCATGCCTGCCTGATCCCAAGTATGAGCGACGGGGTCGCCGCAGGGATCATTACGTGGCGGAACAGTGCAAAACCGTTTGCGCCCATGTTACGCGCTGCGCGAAGATAGATCGGCGGTATGTTGCGGATTGAGCTGTAGGTCGTTATTATTACGGAAAATACTGACGCCATGACAACAACGAACAATATTGCAGAGTCGTTGAAGCCAAAGAATATGATTGAAAATGGCACCCACGCAATGCTGGGGAACGTCAGGAGCCCGACTGCGAACGAGCTCATCGTCTTGCCAAACCCTCGGAACTTTACCATTGCGAGCCCCACACCCACGCCAATGCCAAGCGAGACCGCAAAGCCGCCGGCGAGCCTTGCCAGTGTTACTCCAATGCCGATTGGTAGTGAATTATTTTCTATCAGGTCACCTATTTCAGTGATGACCATTGCCGGAGACGGCATCAAATACGCTGGCCATATTTTAAGCAGGAATACGAGCTGCCATATTCCTACAAACGCCGCCAGGAACAGCGCAATGTTGGCCGCGTCGCTTATGTCGAAGCTGCGTCTACTGGATTGTTTCTGTGCGTGTTTCTCTTCTAGCAAAGTGAAAGTCCTCTTCCAGTTCATTCAGGATCTGCCTCTTTATGACAGTCATTTCGGGGCTCCCAACGTCGCGGGGCCGCGGGAGGCTTATTGCAAACTCTTTCTTGATGCTGCCAGTTCTTGGCGACATCACTACAACCCTGTCACCCAACAGCACTGCCTCGTTGATGTTATGGGTGACAAACAGAATCGTCTTTTTGGTGGTTTCGTGTAAATGCAAGACCTGGTTATGCAAGAGATCTCTTGTCTGCACGTCAAGCGCTGCAAAGGGCTCGTCCATCAGTAGGATGTCCGGGTCGATCGCAAGCGCCCTTGCTATCGCCACCCTCTGCTTCATCCCGCCCGACAGCTGGTAAATGTAGGAATTTGCAAACCTTGACAGCTGCACCGTGTCTACAAAGTGGCGTGCAGCCTGCCTGCGCTTATCTAGCGAGACCCCTGCCAGCTTTAACCCGAACTCAACGTTTTCTAAAACTGTGAGCCAAGGAAAGAGCGCGCCTTCTTGGAATATAACTATCCTGTCCCGGGACGTTGAGACCTTGCGCTCACCTTTTACAAGTATGCTGCCCGAATCTGGGCTTTCAAGCCCAGCAATTATGTTGAGCAGTGTACTTTTTCCGCAGCCAGACGGCCCTACTATGGTTACAAACTCGCCGTCCTTGACATCAATGCTGACCCTGTTCAGGACTACATGTGTTTGGGAGTCAGGGCTAGCGTATTGAAAAGCCTTGGACACTTCGTTTACCTTCAGCACTGCCGTTGCGCTTTGCCGGTATTCAGACGTTATCAAGTTCTGACTCCAGTGCTAACGCACAGCATATAATCTACCCTAAAGGTGCAATCGTTGCGATGTAGGTGCATCCTTTGCGTCATTGTATCTGTTCCAGCGCCTTCTCGCGGAGGATTTTGTTTAGCAGCGTGAGGTCATAGATTCCTGACAGGTCAGGGTTCTCGTCAAAGAACCCGATGTCAAATGCGTCGTTTGCCGACTTGAGCAGCGATTGCTTTACCGGATCCCATGTCAGCGTCATTCTAGAGAGTCCTGCTTCGAGCTCGTCTTCTGGTATGGGTTTTACTGCGACTTTTTCCAGCTGGGCATTGAACGCCTGCACTGCTTCATCCTGGTGCTCATTTATCCAGTTGGTTTTTTCAACATGCGCTTCTAGTAGCTTGCTGATTATTTCAGGGTTCTTTTCAAGATAATCTGTTCTGGCGATAATGTGCGCGGTAACAAACTGACCGTCAGGCCACAATTCCCGTTCGTCCAGAAATATTCTTCCATTGGCTTCCTTGACCAGCTTGGCACCCCAAGGCTCTGGCACCCACGCGCCGTCAATTTCTTTCTTTATCATCAAGGTAACAATGTCGGCATTCCTTGCTGGGAACACCTCTACGTCGCCGCCCTTGTCTTTGGTCTTGTAGCCATTTTCAAGCAGGTACTTGCGCAGCGCGACATCCTGCGTGTTGCCAAACTGCGGGGACGCAAATTTCTTGTTGGCAAGATCTTTCACCGAATAAATGCCAGCATCATTTCTGACTATAAACACCGCGCCTCCACTGGCTGCGCCTGAAATGATCCTCAGTGCTTCGCCATTAGACTCCACGTAGCCGTTGATTGCGGGGTTTGGACCGATGTAGGTCACGTCTACCTGGTTTGCAAATAATGCCTCGATGGCTGAAGGGCCGGCGTTGAATTGCTGGATCTTTACTTTAATGTCGTTTCCTAAAGCCTTCTGGAAGTCACCGTTGCCAAGACCGATGACTGCCTGCGCGTGATTGATGTTCGGAAAATAGCCGATTCTCAATTCTTTTGATTCAGAGCCGCCAGAGCTGCCGTTACCGCCAAATGATATTCCAAGGGTGGGTATTGAAGTCACGATAACCCCGATGACTATTGCGGCAGCGAGGCCGATCTTGATCCTATTATCCATCAACAGACTTGCCACCTATACTACTTAATACTGCTTTTAATCACGCAAAAAACGAACATTATGTGCAACAACAGCGTATGACAGGATAATGCAATGACTATGCGAGAGCTGCCCCTATTATGCCTGCAAAACGCATCTGACGCGAATTATATTCTGCGCCCACATACTTTATCCTATTCAGTATGTAGAATCGCAGAAGAAGGGCGCAAGCATCCAGAAGAAAACATCAAGGCCGGTTCATTTCCCGATCTGCGAAGCATGCTTTTGGTGCGTCTCCTACATCCTCCACGCCGGCGCCTCAAGGTGCCTTGTCTTCAAGAGCAGCAGGCTGGCAAGGCTGCCCGTAAAGTGATCAGCCCTTTGCAATCCTATCTATAGTTTTCGCCAGCTTGATATCGTAGTTGCTGATGCCGCCGACGTCATGCGTCACAAGGTCTATCCTGACGCGGTTGTAGACGTTGAACCATTCCGGGTGGTGGTTCATCTTTTCAGCCTCCATCGCCACCCGGGCCATAAAGCCAAACGCCTGAACAAAGTCGTCAAACTCGAAGGTCTTGTTTACCTTGCCGCCGACGACCTTCCAGCCGCCGAGCTTCCTTACTTCTTGCTGTATCTCCTTTTCTGACAGCTTGCTATACTCCTCTTCAGACATGAAATAAAGTTGCGCGATGTATCTAATACGTCTTGCCTGCTGAGGAGAACGAGTGCCGTTTTGCAGCCAGTGTGACGCTCATGATTGCCAGAGCAGCCGCCAAAGAGGCTATCCCTGCTGGAAACTCGGGCACCACGTTTGTGGCGATGATGACTATGCTGTGTCCATGCCGCATGCCCCCTTCCATGTCAATACTTGCATCGTGCTGCCGGCCTGTTATTACCAAGCTCCGCATCGAGGGGTCACTCGCATTCTCGGCAATGCCGAGCTCAGTGCCGTCCTCAAGTGTGGCAGTAAATGGGCCGGACATCATTTCTTTTGGCACGTCGATCCTTAAGCTAAAGTCGTTGGTTCGATTTATCATGTCGGCAGAAGTGATGACCAGCTGCTTTTCGTCCTGCATAAAGTCGGCCTCTGAAATCTGGATCGGCGACACCGTCTTGACGTTGAACTTCATGTCCTGGTAGCTCACCTCAAAAGACTGGCTGACAAAGACGAGTATGTTGAACTCGTACGTAAGGGGCTCTGGCAGGTCCGTTTTGTCGTTGTCAATGCCCGTCACTTCAACAAGGGTCTTGTAGATGCCCGGATCCGAGAATACGTTGCCGTTAACTACGATGGAGCTCCCTGGGTCTCCCACCCAGGCTCCGGACAGTGTGTCAAAGTTTCCATTCACCGTCGGGGACGAGTTGCTGGACCTGAATTGTAGTTTTACTTCGCCGGCGTGGCCGTGGAAAAAGTCAGTAAATATGGCCTTGCCGTCCTTTGAAACTTCCATCCGGAACGTGACGTGCTGTACGTTTTGTTGTTTGTCTAAATCCTCAAACCCTATGTTGATTACAACTGTCTGCCCAGCGCTTATAACTTTTGGGCTGCTATCAAAATTCAATGCCACCTGCCTGTCGCCCAGGCTGGCAGGAGGAGGGGGCGCGCCGTGATGCTGCGCCGCGGCCTCTGGCACGGAAAAGAGGGTCATTGTCGAAAACAAGAGTGCTGAAAAAAATCCCACATAGACGGCCGTTTTTGCGTGGCCGTTGCCTGACAATTGGATCAACTATTGAGCGGAATAATGCGGTTGCTATTAATTTTTTCCCTGGATCAGACGCCTGTGAAAACGACAAACAACCTTTTAATAACGATCTAAGGAACTGACGAGCAGTTTTACCGGATGGGTAGTCTAGCCTGGTTAGGATACCTGTCTTACACACAGGTGGTCGAGAGTTCGAATCTCTCCCCATCCACTTTATTTCGCATGCGGTTCTTGCGCGGTTTGCACGCGTTCTTGGTCTGCTAAGGCGGCGACCACTGCCCTAACCCCGCCGATGTCTTATTCTGCTGCTACGCCAGTTATTACGTGTGCCACTTCTTTTGTAGCTGCGTCATAAAAAATTCTGCATGTTTCGCAGCGATAGCCACTTGGTTCGTAATGCGGCTTGTCACCAGAGACCCGTTCGTTAGGTGGGCGTGGCTGATTGCATACTTTTCTCAGTGCTTTACGTTTCTTGGCGGGCTCGAATTGGGGTTAAGCGCAGCTGGGCCGACTGTAACAGATGCTACTAGCGCAACTTTATGAATTGGTCAGCGTTTGCCATTGTCTTCGTAGCAGTGGGCATAGCCTTTAACGAAATCACGCTAAACAAGTTACGCACGAAAGACTATGACATAATCTTGTCAGACATCAAGATGTCAGGCATGAACGCCTTTGAATATGTAAGAAATTTCAAGGGACAAATTCAGAGTTAAGGATTTTTCTCGTGACCGCGTTTGAAATGCACAAGTCCGAACTTGAAAAAGCGTTACCATCGGTTAAGGTCGACGGGCTCATACAAAAGCCGATGTCAATGCGCGAGATGCCCGCCGTAATTGAAAAGAAACTTTAGCATTGATTCTTATTTCTTGATTGATTGCCCCGCACTCTAGGATTCTTTTTACCCATCCGTTGCACGCTTTCTCCTGTCGACTATTATGATGACGAGGCCGGCTATCATTACGATTACGCCGGCGATTATTATGCCCGCCCCGACAAGCACGCCGCCAAATGTTTCAAAGGCCACCTGGTTGTTTTCCCCTACGCCCGGAAA
>JAHEZV010000015.1 GCA_023250885.1 Nitrososphaera sp.
AGGGGGACTTGATTTCAGAGTATATCTTATCCCTGTAGTCAAAAAATCTGATCTCTGCCTTCTCGTTATCATCTCCATACCTATGCATTTTTCTTGCCAAGCGCCACGGGTTGTGGTCCTGGTAGCCGTATGAAGACGAGTAGTACGCTCCCTGCATGCTTGGGTGAATCGCGCGGAGGTCCTTTACGGCGGCCAGAAACTTGCGCAACGATTTGCTGTCTGCTGCCTGCTGTTTCTTGTTGTTCTGCACGCCTATTGCGACCAGCTTTCCTGTGTTCCGTCCAAAGATGCCGACGTCAAACGAATATTCAAGCCTTGATTCGCCGGCAATTCTTTCGTCCATTACAAATTTGTGTAACAGGGGACTGTACATCGATGAAAGGAACACTGCAAACCTGAAATTTGAAAAAGAATCGTGGCAGTCAAGAAATATCTGCTCGAGCAGCATGACAGCCTTGTCGTTTAGCCTTGCAAGCAGGATTGACAGCTTGGGCTTTTTTGGGAGGTCTCTTCCGCTGACGCTGGAATCAAGCGTGCACTCGCAGCGCTCTGCCACCATCTGCAGGATCTGGACCGGGATGTTGTAATTGGCAAGGCGCGTTTCTATCTCAAGGCGCTGCTTGGCGGTTAATTTTTGCTCAATCGAAGACAAAATAAACAGCATTGTTATGCCAGAGAGACTATTAAACGCAGCTTGCCTCTGCAGGCGGGCTCAGGCAGACATTTTTGGGCGCGACATCTTGACCATCGCGTTCTTTAGTTTATGGATCCCGTAGCCTGTCTTTGACGATATCGTGAGCGGATCTGCCAGCTTCAAATGCTGCACGATTTCGTTCATCTTTTGCGCGTCTACCACATCGTGCTTTGTCATGACGATTAGGACCTTGGCACTGTCTACGTGCAGTTCTTTCAGCACGTCCCAGCAGCTTGAATATTTCATGTCGATGTTCTGAAGATCTTCAGAAGAGTCGACCAGGAGCAAGATCAGGTCTGCGGCAAGCGACTCCTCGAGGGTCGACTTGAACGCGTCTATCATGTATGGCGGCAGCCTGCTGATAAAGCCCACCGTGTCTGTGAGCAGCAAGTCATTTTTCTCGTCGTTGAACTTCAGCACCCGGGTAGTTGTCGAAAGCGTCGTGAACAAGCTGCTGGAGGTCTCCTTGTTCTCCTTTGTGAGCAGGTTGAAAAGGGTGGTTTTGCCGGAGCTGGTGTAGCCCACCAGCGAGACGACGGGCATCTGGATTCTTGTCCGCTGCTGGTGGTAGAGCTCCCGCTTTTTCTTGGCTTCAACCAGCTTTTCCCTGATAAAGTTCATCCGCCTTTTCAGGTCCCGAAACTTTACGTCCACTGTGTATTCGCCCATGCCTCCCTTGCCGGGCCGTTCATTGCCTGAAGTCATTTTTGCGATTTCCCGGACCCGGGGGATCTCGTACTGGATCTCTGCAAGCTCGATCTGCAGTTTCGCCTCCGTGGTGGTGGCCCTGGAATAAAAGATGTTGAGTATCAGCCGCTCCCTGTCTATCGCCTCCACGCCTACAAGCTTGCTCAGGTTGTGGAGCTGCTTTGAAGTCAGGTGCTCGTCAACGACCAGCTGGTCGATGCCCTCTTCCCCTTTTACAAAATCCCTGATTTCTTCGGCCTTGCCGGCGCCTACACCGTATTGCGAATGGTTCAGGTATTTCTGGGTGAAGACCTTCACAATCTTGCAGTCGGCCGATTCCACCAGACTTTTCCCTTCTTCAAGCCTAAAGCTATCGGGATAGGTGACAAGTATAGTCTTGGTGCTCACTCAAGACCAGTCCATGTAATCGGCCATAGCGTATTCGTTGTTGTGTCCCCTTGAGCAGGTATGTGAGGTATCCGTACTTGCAGCTGCTGATTTGATATCGCTGTCGCTTCCTTCAGGCACGTAAATGCCGGGAAAGACTTCTCCGCAGGTCTTGCACTTGAGCATAAGCATGGGCATTTCTTACTCATCAATAGGACCGGCCTATGTAAGTGCCTTTCCTTACACACCATGGCTGCGCTTAGGGCAGAAATACTCGGAGTTTAAGCATACAAACATCGTAAAGATGCACTGGGGCCTGGAATAGATTGTATATCATTAGGATGGTCGGCGGCATGATGGCGCACGACGACTGCAGGCAATATTCAGAAAATCGCCGAGTTATCGGCCATCAAGCAGGCTCTGGGCGTGCTGAAACTCCTGAAAGAATATTCCACACCAAGTCAGCCAGTTATGCAATGACCGAAACGCTGATTTGCGCTTGGATTGAGTTCCTGATTGATCTTGGCTGGATAACGAAGGTTGAATACAGCGATCACGAGAGAATGAGAGAAAAGTTTGCGGTGACTGAAGAAGGCCAGGTGTTTCTTCAAAAGTATGGTTGATTAGCCAGCTGCTGTTGAGGAGCTAGCAATGCGCGTTCCAGATTAAGTACGTTCTTATGGGCTGGGCGACACCAGTAAGAGATGACAAATAACAGCAAGTTCCTGCTTGTTGCAGGGGCTATAATTGCCGTATCTCTGGCAATCGCATTTTTCGGGAGCCTAGAGTGAGATGGTAAAATCCTTGATAGCGCTCAAACCCTTTGTGCACAGCCCCAAAGAGAAGAAGCCGAAATACTGTTCGACATGCGGCAGCCTGGCCACGCAGGAGGCCTATTTTGACGTGGGCGACAGAGTCACCATGATAGAAAAATATTGCGATGTATGTTCGAAAAAGATAGCGTACAGAACGTGATCGCTTGGTAATGTGCGAGATGTGCAAAAAAGGCGAAGAATACCATACGTGCGTAAGCTGCGGCAGGTACCTTTGCATTTCTTGCTTTAACACCGTCCATTTTGGGATAGGAGCGCCTAGGGCAGGCAAATCAATGGTGTACAACAGGTGCCTGTTCTGCAACGTAGTCTATGCTGCAAACGCAAAGTGCAGCGTGTGCGATAGGTGCGAAGTCATACTTACGTGGAAGTCTTCCATGAACTACCTTGCAGCAGTCAACAGGGTGTCGGAATTGCTCAGAAAAGGCGAGCTGGATTCAAAGTTGAGAAATGAAAATTATTGCAAGACCAATTTTGGTCTCCATGCCGCACAGGTAATAATCGATGCGGTTGACAGCGCAAAATTCTAGCGCGCGCTAGGCCCGCGCTGCCTGGATTATCAGGAAAATCCTTATTCTGGCTGCCATAATGACACTGTGCATTGGTAGCGGCCAGTCCAGACGAGCACATCATAAAATGCAGCTATTGCGGGCGCGACCTGATAATAAAAGACGACGTTAACAACGGCGTGGCCTTCCTGAGCCATCTCAAGAATGACCACGACATCTTTTACACGCCGCAGAGGATGACTGAAACTAAAGTGAAGAAGCGCACTGACAGCAAGCAAGCTTTTGCGCCGCCGGAATAGTTCTGGTAGCTTTAGCTATTGTTAAATAGCCGGGCTCTGCATCAAACTCGTGGCAGCAAAAAAGAAAGCCAGTGTTAAGAAGAAACCAAAGAAGAAGTAATACGCAAGTGTGCAACGACTTTTCTTCGATGCACCAACTTCTTTTTCACTCATTTCTGCAACTCGGACAGAAAGCCTACATTCTTATAGTTCAGATGCATGTAGATATTGATGGATAGGATTTTCACTTCTATTAGGGCTTGTCACAACCTTTCAGACAGCCCAAGAGCATGTCGAGACTGTGGCCGGCCGGCCACAAAAGACGCCTTGTTTGACGTGGGCAACGGTATCGCGGTCGTAGAAAGATACTGTGACCAGTGTGCAAAGGCTATTGAGAGCAGCAACAGGAGCTCTGTGTAGCCGTGAGTTTTAGAAACTCCATCCAGCTTCGCACTGGGTCAGGTGCTCCGAAAAATGAGCAGGAAAGGACTGTCACCGACCGCGACGGCGCGGCGCATCTCGAGTTTTTCATGAATGGAAGCTGGCGACACAGCACCTCAAGATGCAAGCTTCGCGTAAACAAAGCCTGCAACAAATAATGCTGCGTCAGCAAAAAGTGGAAATGATTTTTGCAGCCCTCTCAGCGCCACCAGCATCTGCTGCGCCATTCCTATGCCCTATTTTTTCTTCGATCAATTCCTCGAGCCGGAAAATGTCCTCGTACTTGTAGCCTAAACGCGACGCGCCCTCTTCTTGCTCAAAGTGGCCCTTTATCGGTATGAAAATTCCCGGCGTGCCGTACGCGATTGACTCGTCGATCGTGGACCTGCCAGCCAGGGAAATTACAAGGTCGGCCGCGCAGATCAGCTCGTGCAGGTTATCGACAAAGCCGAGGTTTCGGTACTCCGGCGAATCCGGCAGTTTAAGCGACGGACCTGAAACGACCACAAGCTCTGAATCCAGCCTGTTCTGCAATTTTCTGTGCGCTTGGATGGCCTTCTCGATGAGGTACTTGCCGGCATCGGTGCCGCCATTGCTGGCTACCAGCGTGTTCTTCGTAAAGCCAAACCGCCCGCGCAGGGCGCCGCGGCTGGCGCTTGCCTGCCTCACTATCGCTCCCACATGGCGAACATTGCCGTTGTCGTCCCCGGCGTCGGGGATGATGACGCAGTCGCATGACTGCATCATTTTCTGCATCGACTTATTCATCTTTTTCTCTATCATTGACGCCAGGCCGCTGGCAAAGTGCGTCTCTGTCACGTCGGTTATCAGCACATGCCTGCGGGCCATTTCCTCGCCAACTGCGATTGACGCGAAATCCTCGTCGCTTACGATCAAGCCGGCGCGCTTGTCCAGGATTTCTTTTGCTATCTCCTTGCACTTTTTGTAATATGAATAGTAGTCCATGAGCCACTTGAAGGAGTGTTGGAGCTGGCCTGATTCCACAACGAATTTTTCCGGCCGGTAGACATCCATCGTGTTGTAGTGTTTCTTTGCGATCAGGCTCGCCGCGCCTTCGCCGCTGACAAACGTGATGTCGGCTTTCAATCGTTCTGCAATTGCGATGTCCCGCGTTGCATGCCCAAGCCCGATCGGGCTCGTGAAAAAAGTAATCACGTTGTAATCAGCTTGACGTGGTCCATCTTTTTGTTCGACTGGAACTTTTTCGTCATGTCCTTTATTTCCTCCGCGTCGCCTTTTAGCAGGAAAATTTCAAGGCACCTGTCGCCATCTATCTTGTTGTGTATGTGTGTTGTAATCAGCTTGTCATAGCCATGCCCCATCTCCGTTACCTGGTCATCGGACTTTTCGTCGTGTACCGCTAGGAGCACTGCGAAAAGATAGCCCGCTAAATTCTGTCTGTCCTTTTCTTCGGCCAGCAGGTTTCTGATGCCGGCCCGGACGATTTCTGATCTGCCGGAAAAGCCTAGGGCCTTTTGCAGCTTGTCAATTTCGGTAAGTATGTCGTCGTTGAGTGAAACACTGACTATGGTCAATGCCGGGTAATATTATTAAGATACTTATAAGTAATTCCATATTTGTTATTAACACAACTATATATTCTTAATAATTCAATAAGCAGTGTTGAGCCAGAGCAGAGCTGCACTTGCAGCCATTGCAATCGTGATCCCGCTTGCCATGCTGGCTAGTGTGTTCACTGGCAGGCCGGCGCAGCATGTCAACCAAGAGTCGCACAAGACCACGATCGTCGCGTCATTTTACCCGCTCTACGAATTTGCCTCGCGCGTCGGCGGCGATAGGGTTGACGTGTCAAGCCTTGTGGCGGCCGGCGTGGAGCCCCACGACTGGGAGCCTACGCCGCAGGATAGGTTAAGGGTACAGTCGGCAGATATGCTGGTCATCAACGGCGGCGGCTTTGAAAGCTGGGCTGATGACTTGGAAGCCAAGGTTGTTGTTGATACCAGCCAAGGAATTGATCATGGAGTCAACCCGCACCTCTGGCTCGATCCCATGTTTGCAAAGCATCAAGTGGAAAAAATCCGCGACGCGCTTGTCGCCGCGGATCCTGTTAATGCAGATTATTACAAGGGGAACGCCAATAGTTTTTTGGTGGAGCTCGACCAGCTTGACGTCTTCATAAAACTACAACTTGGCGACTGCGAAAAATCAGACTTTATCGCGTTTCATGACGCGTTCGCCTACTTTGCTAAAAGGTACGGCTTGACGCAGCATGCAATACACGGTATTTCACCGGAGGGCGATATACTCCCCCAGAGGCTAGAGCAGGTGATAACGCTCGCAAACCGGCTTGGTATCAGCGTGATTTATTCGGAAGACTTGGTCGACAGCCGGTTGGCGGACACCATCGCCGGCGAAATCCCGGGCGGCAAAGTGCTCGTGTTGAGCCCCATTGAAGGCATTAACCAGCAGGAGCAAGCACTCGGCATAGGCTACATTGACAAGATGAAACAGAACATCACGAGTCTAAAGGTGGGGCTGGAATGCAAGTAGTTGAGATAGAACGGCTCTCGTACGCGTATTCCGATAGCCTAGTGCTGGACAACGTCTCATTCTCGATAAACGAGGGCGACCTGCTTGGCATGATAGGGCCGAACGGCGCCGGCAAGACCACGCTCTTTTCCTGCATGCTGGGCTTGCTCGGCGGCTACACCGGCACAATCAAGATCTTTGGTCAGGACATCAAAAAAAACGCCAAGGCTCTAAAGAGCATTGGATACATTCCGCAAAGAAAGACGATCGAGCGCAACTTTCCGGCGACGGTGGAGGAGATTGTGTCGCTTGGGATCACGAGAGGAAAGGTGACCAAGGAAAAAATAACCTTGGCCCTTGACACCGTCAGCCTCCTTGAGCAAAAGGATCGGCGAGTGGGCGAGCTGTCGGGCGGCCAGCAGCAGCGCGTTCTGATAGCGAAAGCGCTGGTGAATGATCCCAAGCTGTTGATACTTGATGAGCCGGCAACCGGCATCGACCTTGAAACGCAAAACAAGTTCTATGCACTGCTCAAAAAGTTGAATCAGGAAAAAAAGATCACGATAATCTGGGCGTCGCACGACCTTGACGCAGTTAACAGGATTGCCAGCAGCGTTGCATGCATCAACCGCAGCATGTTCTTCCACGGCATGACCCACGAGTTCTTTGAAAACCCGGATCTGCTCAAGGCGTACTCTGAGTCGAGCATGCAGGCTCATATGCATCTGCATGATCATGATCACGGGTGATATGGATGGTCCTTGAAATACTGGAACTTGGTTTCATGCAGCGCGCTCTGATTGCCGGCGTGGCAGTAGCAATAACGGCGTCGGTGATAGGGCTTTTCCTTGTGCTTAGGCGCAACTCGCTCTTTGGCGACGCGCTCTCTCACGTGGCGTTTGGCGGGATAGCGGTGGGGCTTGTCACCAACATGTATCCTCTCTGGACCGGCATGGCGTTCTCTGTGCTGGGAGCACTTGGCATGGCAAAGTTGCGCCAGTCAACCAAGATACCGGCTGATGCTACAGTCGCCATACTTCTGGCAGGCGGCCTGGCCCTTGGCTTGTTGCTCAGCAGCACATCAGGAAACTTGCCAAACATATTCAGCTATTTGTTTGGAAGCATACTGGTCGTCAGCGCAGAGGACACTCTTGCCATCCTAGCGATGGCCGGTGCGATTCTAGCCATAGTCATCCTCCTATACAGACAATTGATGTACGTCACGTTTGACGAAGAGCAGGCAAAGGTAAGCGGGCTATCCATTTCAAAGCTGAGCTACCTTTTCGCGGTGCTTGCAAGTGTGGCAGTCATTGTGTCAATGAGGCTCGTTGGAATCCTGCTTGTATCGTCGCTCATAGTGATCCCGAATGTCACCGGGCTCCTGCTCGGCAAGGGCTTCAAGAAAACTGCGCTCATTTCAATGGGAATATCGATATTTTCAGCAGTGACAGGCATCGCGGTTTCGTATGCGGCAAATTTCCCGCCTTCAGCGACAATAGTGATTGTCTTGATCACTGTGTTCTTGGCTACTCTTGCTGCTAAATACTCATCAAAGAAACAAATGGCAGAAAAATTGGAAGCGGCTATAAGCTGAAGTCTCCGCCACTGAAATCGCCACCGCCAGCGTCGCCGCCGGCCTCCGCTTCTGTATCACCGCCGCTGCCGTCTGCAGCTGCGCCTGCATCCGATCCGACATCGCCAGCAAATCCTGTTTCTGCCGGGCTTATCGTCATCCCCATAAGGGACATCATGGACATGAAGAACATCGCGTTTATTATGCCTGAGAACAGCATCATCGGTATCCACATTCTGTTATTCTCCATGTAGGACTGGAGCTGCTGGGTCTGGCCGCCCTGGTACCACTGCTGTATCTGCTGCGCCTGCTTTTCAAGCTCCAGCTTCTTTGCGTTAAGCAGCCGCAGGCCTGTGTGGCTGATGTCAAATTCCATCCTCTTGCCGCCGAAAAGTTTCTTCTTTTCTTCGCCAATTACCAGCCGCTGCGCAACCAGATCATTTACGACTAGCTCTACCTCGGCCTCGTCCAGCCTTGTAACCTTGGCTATTTTGTCAACGGTCTTGACTCTTCTCGAGATCGCGTCCAGCACCATGAAGTGGTTCGGACTTTCGTTGACTCGAACGTTTGACATTTCAATGGTCCCATGTGTAAGGCAGTATTTTAAATGATCTTTAACTTGACAGGTACATCATGGTATGAACAAAAGTCCATGTGTCCTTTTGTGGATGTTCAATTCGTCTTCATGCCTTGCAAGATATCCGCACATTTCGCACGACAGGATGACTTTGTCAAGGCTCTGCGGTACGCCAATTGTAAATATGTCTCCAAACTCGGTTACGGAGTAGCTGACAAGATCTGGGTTTGATTCAACAAATTCATCCAGAGATTTTCGGACGGCGTCATTCTTGATGCCAAGTTCCTTGTTTTGTATTGTTATTTCATCCTCCTTGAGCGAGATGAGATCGGCAGGTGCGGGCGAGAATTTTGACGCCAGCGAGCTATGGAGGTTCATTGCCAGCTCGTTATCGCCTGCGCAGCTAACCACTACTGCCATGAAGAACTATGGCTTTCACTCGTAATAAGCATTTTAACTGCGAATTCTAGCCCGCCTGCTCCACGGATTTGCGCCTGAGCGACCTGCGCGCCCCGATTCAAGCGACGGTAAGCGTCCGTGCAAGCAGGGCAGCAGGAATCGAGAAAATTGCCGAGTATTGGTAGAACATCACGTCAACTGTCGCCGCGGCTGTTATGCGGCCACTTTCTGCCGACACCAGCACTATGAGGCTTGCCTTTACGACCCTCCAAGCGTCCGGCTCCCGGTAAAGCCGCACCATTTTGCGCGGGCCGGCAGCAAAGTTGGCAAAGGTTTGTGCAAAGTTTGAGTTGAATCCTGAATCATGCCCAGGGCCGCAGCTGCATATGATCTCTTCTTCGTGGCTGTGCGCGCCAGAGCTCCTTCCAAGCATGCTTGCAAAGGTGGCGAAGCCTGCGAGCGCGTAGGCAAGAACATAGGCCATAGTAATGCCAAACGGGTTGAACCCAAAGTAGTACACGCCCAGCAGGCCGCCGCATGGTAATTCTGAAATATGGATCATTGTACATTTCAAAATCTGATGCTGTCTGAGCATACGATGCAATAGGAGCCGATGCAGCAATGAGGAGTAACGGCCAGTAATAGTTAAGATGCAGGAGACTTGCAGTCGCGTCCCATGGCTTTCAGATAAGTCCTATGTAAGAGAAATCCGGAGGTGCAATGCATGCTGTCAAACATAAATGGATGACAGGAGTTTTATAGTGCGTGATAACCGGGATAGGCATAGTTTCGATCGATGTTGAGAACCAACAAAAGTCGCTGAAATTCTGGACTGATAAGGTTGGCTTAGAAGTCAAGGCCAACAACCCAATGACGCCAGAGGCCAGCTGGATAGAAGTGGCGCCTACTGGCGCGCTGACTGCGCTGGTGCTGTATCCAAGGTTGCTGATGCCAAACTGGAGAGCGAAAGCCGCCTGTTCTTTTTCTATGCGACAATATAGAAAAAACCTTCAGCGATCCAAAGTCAAAAGGTGTGAAATTCACGCAGGAGCCGAAAGAGAAGCCGTGGACAACCTACGCGATGTTTGTTGGCATTGACGGCAACGAGTTTATCATCAGGGGCTGACAAAAAAGGAAAGAGGATTAGCCCGAACCGCAGCCGCTAAAGCCACATTCGATGCACAGGTTGCACCCTTCAGTGATTATCAGCTTGGCGTTGCATGTCGGGCAGCGGTCCTCGTATGCGTCCATCACAGTCATCTGCTGCATTGCTGGCTGGGGAGCCGACTTTTTTGCTGCCGCCGGGATTTCCTGGGGCAACAGTGCCTTTGGCACTGGCTTGTCCTCTTCCACTCCTGACTCGTTGAATATCTTTTGCATCTGCTCAAGCACGTAGGGTTCCTTGATGCTGCTATCGACATAGTCTGCGACGTACCTGCTTGGCTTGACCGCAAATGTCTTTTCGCCGGTGTTCTTGCCGGTGATGTGGAGCACCTGCTCGTGGCGCGAGCCGTCCCTGAACACCGTCACGCCCTTCAGCCCGAGCTCGTGCGACAGCAGGTATGCGCACTTTACGTCTTCCGCCGTCACGTCGCCTGGCATGTTGATTGTCTTTGCAATCGCGTTGCTGATCCATTTCTGCCACACTCCCTGGGCCATCACGTGGTCTGTCCAGTGTATGTCGATCGCAGTCACAAAGATGCGCTGCATCCATTCTGGGATTTCTGCAAGCCCGCGAACGGAGCCATAGTTGTTTGCAACCTTTGTCAGTATCTCGTCGGTGTAGAGCTTGTTCTCCTTCAGCACGTTCTCAAACACTTTGTCGGTGTAAAAGAACCGGCCGACAGTTACACGCTTTTCATACACAAGTGCAAACACCGGCTCGACTCCGTTTGCAGTGTCTGCGATCATTGACAGCGTGCCTGTCGGCGCAATAGTCGATGTCCACGAGTTGCGGACGCCGTGCTTCTTTATCTTTTCAATGAGGGTGTCCCAGTCGTAGGTGTGTGTCTCCTTTGGCAGCTCGTAGTAGCCAGCCACAGGGATGCGCCCCTTCACATAGTCGCTGTTTTTGAACATCGGGAACGAGCCCCTTGACTTTGCAAGGGCTACGCTTTCGTCCATGCTCAGGTATGAAACAGCCTCTGCGAGCTTGTTCATGAATTCATAGCCGTCCTTCGAGTTGTACGAAATCTTTAGCAGGAATAGGAGGTCTGCGATGCCCATGATGCCAAGGCCGATCCTCCTTGTCTCCTTTGTCGCGATCCTGATCTCTTCGACGGGGTACTTGTTCATGTCGATGATGTTGTCAAGGAATCTTGTTGACAGCCTGATCGCCTGCTCGTAGCGCTGCCAGTCGAATTCGTATGCGCCGTCGGCCTTGCGCTTGACAAAGTTCGCCAGGTTGATTGATCCAAGGTTGCACGACTCGTACGGGTACAGCGACTGCTCACCGCACGGGTTTGTTGCGCGGAGCGGGCCGTGCCTTGCGTTTACAAGCGGGTTGTACTTGTTGATGTTGTCGAAGAATATCATTCCCGGTTCGGCGCTCTTCCACGCGCTGAGCGCGATCAGGTCGATCAGCTGCTGCGCGTCGATCTGCCTCATCGGTTCCCTTGTCCTTGGGCTGCGCAGCGCGTACTTGTGGTTGCCTTCCTTGTTCACGAGGACCTGCCAGAAATCTTCCCAAATGCCCACGCTCACGTTAAAGTTCTCAAAGGCGCCCGGCTTTGTCTTAGCAGTCACGAACTTTTCAATGTCAGGGTGCCAAGCCTCGAGTATGCCCATGTTGGCTCCGCGGCGCTTGCCTCCCTGCTTCACCACGTCTGTGATAGTGTCGATGATTCGCATGAACGATGTCGGGCCTGACGCGACTCCAGATGTTGACGCGACGATGTCGCCCTCTGGCCGCAGGTCGGAATAGTTGATTCCCACGCCGCCGCCTGACTTGAAGATCATCGCGGCGTCGGTAGACGACTTCATGATGGCGCCCATGTCGTCTGGCATGTCAAGCACAAAGCACGCGGAAAGCTGCCCGAGCCTTGCGCCGGCGTTCATCAGCGTCGGTGTGTTTGGAAGGAAGTCCCTTGACACCATAAGGCTGTAGTATTCCCAGATCCGCTCTTCGTACTGCGCCAGCTTGTTCTCCGCTATAATCCTGAGCAGCTCCTTGAAGCTGACCTTCATCTGCCCGTGCTGCGCGCAGTAGACGTAGTGGCGTATCATTGCTTCAAAGTGGTACTTGTTCAGGTAATAGCCACCGACGTGCAGCTTGTTGTCAAAGTCGTCCAGCTTTGTGTAGTAGCGCTCGGCCTCCTCGATGTTCTGCATGTGGTCGCCGGCAAGGTTAAAGACCGCCGGGTCGTGCAGGACGTCTGCGACTGCCACGAGCGTGGCAACCCGCTCGAACATCTGCTTGGGGCCTTCAATGATTTCGTTGTTGCTGTCCCTCAGCAAGTAGCGCGCCGCCAGCACCCTAAGCGAGTTAATGTCAAACGCCTTGTCCACCTCGTCGAGGTCCTTCTTGTTGAGGATCTTCATCTTCTCATCACGGACTTTGCGCCTCTCATGCCGGTACAGTATGTAGGACTTTGCCGTTTCTGAGAGACTCTCCTCGATGAGTATCGACTCGACCATGTCCTGCACGTCCTCGACGCTTGGAATAACCGTCTTTTCGCCCTGAACCATCTTCTGGACAACCCTTGCAGCCAGCCTTTCAGCAAGTGGGTAATCAGGCTTGCCCGTCGCCACAAGAGCCTTGTATATCGCGTTTGAAATCTTGCTCTGCTCGAAATTAACTACGCGTCCGTCACGTTTCCGTATCTTTGCGATCAGCGTTTCTTTTGAAGTATTATTAAATTCAGTAACTCCCGCCATCCCGCACTATACGACATACTAGTTGTTATTATGCTTTTACATAAAAGTCCGCACCTAATTTGGCAGAAAAAATTTACCCAGCAGAATGTCCTTCATTTAAAGCTGAAATCCGAATACAGCAGTATAATATTTTCTAAAAAACGAAAAGAAAGTTCCGCCAATTACCAGCTCTGTAAACGTCGGCGCTGGCGTGCATCATCATAATTGTAAAAAAGAATGATGATGCGGCGGGAGCTGTTTTTTGCAGCTGCTATTACGAGTACACGGCGACCCTGTGCGGGGACTTGCAGTGCTCGCACTTGTCTGCAGCAGCTCTTGAGCGCCGGCCGCACGTCGTGCACACTGCAAGCCTGACGCGGGGGCGCAAGAACGGCAGCTCTATTGCAGCTTCTATCGCGCTCTTGACTTCAGCCGCCGACAGGTCGGTCACGTCCAGACCCGCGGCTAGGCCCCCATTCAGCAGCCTGTCGATGGCCATGCACTCCTGAACTGCAGCCCTCTGTGAGAGGATTTCCCTGCCGTTTAGCGTCATTCCCTGGGAATAGCTGGTCGTATTCTGCGACTGCAGGAGGGAGACCTTGCCGTATTTCTCAGAGTCGAGGCTGGCAAACCTCACGCCAGAATCGTCCGCGACCATGGCGATGCCGGCCCCCTCTTCGCCAAGCTGCTTGCCTTGCGCGGCCGCCACCTCGACTGCGGTCTTTAGGACCTTCTGGAGTACTTCGCCCGAGGACTCGCCCAGAATGTTGTAGACCGACTCCTGAGCGCCAGTAAGGTTGGCCACTATTGTCGACGTGCCCCTCTGCATCAACTGGGTGGCACTTGCAAGCGTCGGGAGCAGGCCTTTCTTGGCGTAGTCAACTATGGTTTTCTTGCGCATCGACATCGCTGCAAGCGACGGCTTGATCATTAGCGCCAGCTTTGCGCGGAAGTAGGTTTCGTCCTTATTTGATTCGTACGCAAGCCGCGGCAGGTTTATCGAAAGCGAATGGAACGACATCGCGGCTGCGCCCTTACTTCCAGACTTGCGGATGCCGTTGCTTGCCCGCACGCTGCTGCCCATTGAAATTATGCCGCCGCTTCGCACGACTGCAACAGCGTGGTCAAGGCTGTCCTTAATCTTGCCTGCTATCGCAAGGCCTATCCTTGGCACGGGCGTCGCGTCGACGTACTTTCTGTAGCCGTCAAGCAGAGCATTCAGCTGCCGCGCGTCCAGGCCGTCAGGCACTGCGATCGTTGTTATCGTGGCTGAATACGAAGGCGCGGCTGACGAAGCGGCCAGAGCCCTTGCAAAGCGCGAGACAATCTCTTCTGGGTCCTTCACGTTCTTTAGCAGCGCAGGAACGATGCCTTCAACCACGACCTCTGATGAAGCCTCCCTTGAAAGGAGCGACACCAGCGCCGGCAGCGCGGCTGCAGCGTCGTCCGAGCCCTTGATCGCCGGGATTCTAGCCACGCTCAGGAACCGCCCTTTCAGGTCCAGGCCCTCTTCAAGCTCTGACAGGTCGAAAAAGACCGTGTCGGGAAGCAGGCCCCAGACGCTGGTGTTTGAAATGTTGATCTCGCCAGCGAGATGCATGTCGGCGATGTCCTTTGGCAGCGTGTTGAACACCAAGTATTCAGAGAAGACCGAGCCGGCGGTCCTTGACATGACGCCGTCTATGGTTGCCCCGTCGCCTGAGAGCATCTCGACAATATCCGAGGACGGTAGGCCCATTCTTGCAAGCTTGTTGCGATATTCTTCGTGGCCGTGCTCTATGAGGACGGAATTGACGGTCTCGCGTATGAGGGAAGACGTCAGGTAGGCGGTCTGGAACTTGTAGATCTTGTTCTCGACCTCTTCGGTAATCTTGTGTGCCTGCTCTAGCGGCAGGTTTGCCTCCCTCACTAGCGACTGGATTATCTTGTGGGAGTTGAACTCCTCGATATTGTGCCTGCTAGTCCTCACGTACATCTTGCCGCTCTCGATTATCGAGCGCTCCTCGATCTGGCGCGCAAGGCTCAGCACAAGCTTGCCCAGGTTTGTGATCGTGTACCTGCGCTCCGCCTTGTTGAGGGCAACCAGCAGCTGCCTCAGTAATTTTCTCAAGTGGTAGGCAAACTTGCCCGACTCTTTCTTTGACTTGAAGCCGGCCAGAGCCTTGAGCTCCGAGTACGTGAGCGGTCCCTTTGTATTGAGAATGCGCAGTATGTCGATCCTGTTCGGGCTTGCCATCACCGAGAAAATCATTCTAACGCGCTTTGATGCAGACTCTAAAACTCCGCCTTTCTTGGAATCCTTTGATTGAGAATCAAAACTCATCTGTTCCATCGCACCCCGTTATCAAGGTAAATGATTAAAACTCCTTTGTAAAATATTTTTAACTAACAGTACGATCCACCCTACTTGGGCTTGACCAAAAGGTCAACTATTGTCTAGCTTTCAACCATTACCCGTGTCTCTTCGACAGGCGCTTCCTGCTTTTGGGTTGGGATGTTGGTTGGCACCTCAGGTAGCTTGGCTTTGGCCTCGTCCTCAAGCACGCCCTCGATCTCATTGAGGATTGAAAGGGCGTCGGCGTCCATCGGGGTCGAGATTCTGGCGTCTGCCTTGATGTTCGCGTTCAACAGCACGTCCGCGGTCACAGTCGAGACCTCGGAGAGCGCTTCGCTGGCAGCTGGGATGGCCTTGCTCAGCTCTGTATGGATTCCCCTTATCATCTCAATGGTCGGGTCGATGGTGTCGAGGATCATGGCGAACTCGTTTATCGTGCTGAAGCGGATCACTATCGCCTCAAGCGCAAGCCCGGTGTGCTGCGTCGTTCGGCGGAGCCGCCTCACGTTCGTCAGCTCCATTGCGAGGATCTTGGCGCGGGCGTTGTTGCCTGACTTGATGTTCGAGGTTACCTGCTCGAGGTAGTACGCCTCCATCGAGCCAAACCTCTTGTCGAGCATCTTGAGGCGCGTGAGCTGGTTGTAGACTATACCCGTCGCGGTAGTGATCTGGCTCACGAATCGCTGGCGCCTGTCTCCCCCTGCCATCTGCTACCATCCGGCGAAGCAAAGCTGGAAAACTCCCGGTGTTGACGTCTGTGTACCAAAAGCTGCTATAAAGCTGAGCTTACGAAAAAATTTGTAACCACGGTCGAGATGCTAGCGCCTCTTGACAGCGACCGTAAAGTCGCCGGGGTTGAGTGCGGCGCCGCACACGCGGCAGCGACTGTTCGTCTGTCGCAATGCGTCCTTGACCGGCTTTAGCATCCTCATCTGGTAGACAACCGAGCCGCACTTGCCGCAAACTACATCCGCCAATAGCATACTAGCAGCCTGCAATAACTGGAATAAGAAAAGTTTCCTTGACAGTTTTTAACAAAACGTGCAGCTGCTGCTACGCTAGATCGGAGCCTTGCCGCTCCTGTTGATCCTGGGCGACGGCCGCTCTGGCGACATCCAGTCTATCACCTTGAATTTGGCGTGGCCTGTGTTGCTCGTGTGATCGTCGGCGCCCAGTTTGAAGAAGAAGAACTGGCTGCATGACTGGCATTCGTACACCTTAGATTCAAACATGTACATAATGGTAGAGATGGAAGTGGGGATATAAGGAAAAGCTGGGTGTGCGGTATTACATACAGGCGCTATTTCTGGAGCATCAGGCCGTGCTTGGGGTCAAAGCCGGCCACCCTCACCCTGGTGCGTATCGGCAGGTCGGCTGGGGTCTTGATGCCGGGCAGAAATCCTGACGCTCTCAACTGGGAGTTATCTATCTTGAACACGACCCATGCGTACGAGCCGGCGTCTTCAAAGCCCTCCGGCGCAACCGCCTGGATGGTGTACGTAACCACCGTGCCGGCGCCTTCAAGCTCTGTGTGCTCGAACTTGCTGCCAGAGCACTTTTCGCAAAAGAGCACGGTCTCCAGCATTAGGTGACCGCATTTGGAGCATTTGTGCGCAAGTATCTTTTTCCTGTTCGCTGCTTCGATGAACTTTTGGTGTGTGCTTTCCTTGGCAGACAATTTCTCCATCATTTCCTGTCAACTTTTCTGAATATGTGGACCGCTGCGCTCGCTCCTGTGGCACCAAAGTTGTGTGTAAGCGCGATCTCGGCGTTTGGCACTGTGCGCTCGCCGGCCTTTCCGGTGAACTGGTCAAACACTTCGACCACCTGCCCGACGCCTGTCGCGCCAATTGGGTGGCCCTTTGACTTTAATCCGCCGGACGGGTTTACCGGGATTTCGCCCTTGAGGCGCGTCGCCCCGTCCCTGACAGCATGGGCGGCCTTGCCCTTTGGGAAGAATCCGAGGTCCTCCACGTCGATTATCTCTGCAATCGTGAAACAGTCGTGCACTTCGGCAAAGTTGATGTCCTTCGGGGTCACGCCGGCCATCCTGTAGGCCTGCCTTGCAGCAGCAACTGTGCTCGGGATAGTGGTAATATCTTCCCTGTCTTGCACGGCTGCCGGCGAAGCGCCCCTGCCGGAGCCGATTATCTCGATGTAAGGCCTGCCGCTCTTTTTCGCAAACTCTTCGCTGCATAGGATTGTTGCAGAAGCGCCGTCAGAGAATGGGCAGCAGTCGAGTAATTTCAAGGGCGAAGCAACCACCGGCGACTTTAGCACATCCTCTACCGTGATCTTCTTGTGCACGTGCGCCTTTGGGTTCAGCATGCCGTTTTCGTGGTTTTTGACAGCCACGTTTGCCAGGTCCTCCTCGGTCGCCTTGTGGGTGTTCATGTAGGCGCGGGCCATTGAAGCGAACAATCCCGGGAAAGACGCGCCGTTGCCGCCTTCATAGAAAAAGTCAGAGCAATATGAAAACAGCGTGGTGCTGTGCACCGTGCCGGTGTGCGTCACCTTTTCGACACCAAGCGCAAGGAGGCAGTCATAGAATCCAGCTGCCACGTTTGCATAGGCTTCCCTGAACATGACCGAGCCCGAGCCGCATGCAGACTCGATTGTAAGCCCCGGGACGTGGGAAATGCCAAGGTTGCTCATGATGACAGGCGCCATGTGCACCTGCTTATCTGCAACCCCGAACACGTTCGAGATGTAGCCGGCCTGGATCTCCTTTGGGGTTATACCGGCTGACTCGATGGCGTCTTTGGCCGCATTTAGCGCAATTTCAATGATGCTTTCATTCAATTTTCCATATTTCGTGCTGCCGGCGCCAAGAACACAGACTTTGCTGTTTGTCATCTCGTAAAAAATAGCTTTTTGCATTATAAATAGCTTGATTACTGTTGCAATAGAAGAATCATGGGCGATGTGTAGCACGGTAAAATAAGCAAAATCATATTTCGCTGGCGATGTCTGAAAGAAAGAAATCCTGTCCATTATTGCTCATTTTCTTGATGAATGCCGACGTCTCGTTCTGGCTGAACTGGCCGGAATCCTTAAGGATGTCGATCATTTTCACTTCATTCAGATGATCGACATATTTTTCGATCTTTAAAATCCCGTGGTGGACCAGTTGGCCAAGCGTAGTCTGCAGGGACTTGTTCCCGAACTTGCGTACTGGGCCGGCATCCTTTAGTGCCTTGAGCCCCCTGTAGCAATGTTTTCTTGAAATCCCTGATTTTTCAAGAGGGAAAAAGTTGTACATGATGCCTCCGCTGGCCATCTGGAATAGCGCCAGATTCTCCTTTGAAGACAGGCTGAAGATTATTTCCTGCGTCTTTTGAACAGATTCGTCTTCGTTAATGGCAACTTTTTCGCCAATCACTTTCGGCGGCGGAAAATGCATTAATCACTTTTATAGTTAGTAGAACTTGAAATTGTCTTCAAATAATGTAAGATGGAATCCTAGTAGCTATAGAGATTTTTGTTATATGGACATGATTCCATTGCTGTGACAGAAATGAGCGACTGATAGGGAATGATAAAAAAGGAAGGTTTTGGGTTGACCCGCTTACAAGAGTCCGCGCAAACCTACTGATGGCGCAACTGAGACGGCATTGCAGTCCTGAGATGCGTCAGCACTCTGCTCGTCGTCCTGCTCTGTATTCTGATGACTCTCCTGCTCGCTTAGCAGGTTTTCGTCCAAACTCTGGTTGTTGCTTTGTTGATTTACTTGGGTTTGCTCTGAGTCCTGCTTCTGTTTCTGTTCCTAGTTGCAATCAACGTTTGCAATGTCTGCGTCAACTAGTTGCGTATTGGCTCTCGGCACAAGGGTGAGGGGTGTCATCACTAGCGTGGTTCCCAATGCAAGGAGGGCTAGGTTGGATCCTATCTTATTCATCGCATCTCTAAAAATCAGAACGGATTTATCAGGTCTGCCAAAAAATTCCTAGTCTAATCAATTACATGCTTCTTCCCAAGACCCTGGCAAAAATTGGCACGATGACCTTGACAGGGAAATAAGAATCCTCCTCTCTCGGTGAGTTCCCTCAGCGCATGAGGTACAAGGGATTTGTCCATTGTTAGATATCGCGCTGTCATTATTGTTATAGAGAATGATGCTGCCCAGATTCATGATCTAAGCTATCCTTATTTCTGACAACTCGCATGGATTATTTTTATGGCGCGTGTCGGATAGCGGATCATCGGTAGAGCCAAAAGGGGGATCGGATTAATATGCCATGGTATGCCAAGATCGGCTGGCTCTTGTATACGCTTGTGGTCTGCGAAAAGCCGGACGCGGCAAGGAGGATAGCGCAGGCGCTTGGCGACCCGAAGGAAACAAGGCCGTCTGGGATTTCAGTTTTTGACGTGACATGCGGCGGGCTCCAGTACAAGGTATGCACGGCCCTTGGCCACCTCTACGGCCTCGCCGATTCGACGAAAAACAGGAGTGTGTACCCGGTGCTCGACTTGGAGTGGACGCCTGTCGCCAAGAACCCAAGGGCAGCCAGCGCGATCAAGATTATTTCTGATCTGGCAAGGGACGCGGCGGTGTTCGTGCACGCGTGCGACTATGATCAGGAAGGCGAAGTGATAGGCCATAGCATCCTGCAGTACGCGTGCGGCGGCAAGTACGAAAAGGCGCTGCGGGCGAAATTCTCGACGCTCACCGACGAGGAGATAAGGAAGTCGTTTGCCAGCCTAGAAACGCCGAGCCGGGGTCTTGCAGAGGCAGGCCGGTCGCGCCACGTGCTCGACTTTATTTACGGCGTGAACCTCTCAAGGGCGCTTGCCCGATCGCTCAAGACGGCCAGCAGGTACCGCAATCTCTCTATCGGCAGGGTGCAGGGGCCGACGCTCGCGTTTGCAGTCGACAGGGAATTAGAAATAAGGCTGCACGTCCCCAACCCCTACTGGAAAATAGCGGCGCAGTTTGAAAAAAACAATCAGACGTTTTCAGCGCAGTACGAGAAACCGGAAATTGAAACGCTCGCTGAAGCCAGGTCGATCGTGAGCGCGTGCGCCGGCAGGGACGGGACTGTGAGCGACGTTGCCGACAGCAAGGCAGTACTCAGGCCGCCCACGCCGTTTAACATTGGAGACCTGCAGCGCGAAGTATACAGGCTGTTCAAGCTCGGCCCCGGCTACACGCTTGCGATAGCAGAAAAACTGTATCTAAAGGCGCTGATCTCGTACCCGCGCACGTCAAGCCAAAAGCTGCCGCCCTCCATAGGGTACGGCAAGATAATCTCCGGCATTTCAAAAATCGGAACCTACGGCCAGCTTGCGTGGTTGCTCCTCTCAAAAGGTCGTCTTGCGCCAAATGAAGGGCGCATTACGGACCCGGCACACCCCGCAATCTACCCAACAGGCGTCGCGCCGCGGCACAAGCTGAGCGGCCTTGAATTCAAGGTCTATGATCTAATAGTGAAGAGGTTCCTTGCGACGTTTGGAGATCCTGCTGTTAGCCGGCAGACCGATGTTACAATCGACGTAAACGGCCACATTTTCAAGGCTGAACGCACGGCGCCGGTTTACGAAGGCTGGATGATCTTTTACAAGCCTTATGTCAGGCTGGAGCAGCGCGAACTCCCGGAGCTGCATATAGGCGGTCTGGTAAAGAACCTGGGCGTCGAGATGGAGGAGAAATTTACGCAGCCGCCCTACCGCTACAACCAGGCCAGCCTGCTTGCCAAGATGGAGCAGGAGCAGATCGGGACAAAGGCCACAAGGGCTGACATGATTGCCACGCTATTCAAGCGCAACTACATCACTTCGGGCAGGGGCGGGATCGAGGTGACGGACCTAGGCTTTGCAGTCATTGATTCCATGAAAGCGTTCGTGCCGGCCATAGTCTCCACGAACCTGACAAGGTCGATGGAGGAGCAGCTGGAAAAGGTGGAGCAGGGCTCTGCCGACGGCGTTTCGGTCATAGAGCAGGCTGTCGACAAGCTGGTGGAGTCGCTCGCGGCATTCATGGAAAAAGAGGTCGACATTGGCGCGCGAATAGGCGACGCGGCTTTCGCGGACAGTGCGCAGGCCGCGACGATCGGCCCGTGCCCGGTGTGTAAGAAGGGGCAGCTGCGCATGATACGCTCGCACAAGACAAAAAAGAGGTTCGTCGGCTGCTCGAACTATTCCGGCGGCTGCAAGGCCACGGCGCCGCTGCCGCAGAAAGGCTTGATCAGGGTCGCGGGGAAGGCCTGCCTCCAGTGCGGCTGGCCGATAGTTGGAATAATTTTTGCAAGGCGGGCAAAACAATGGAAAATCTGCATCAACATGCAATGCCCCGCCAGAAAGAAATGAAATTCTATAGTAAGCTTCTCTAGACTCCATGCATTAGTCTAATAAGAAAAAGAGCACCTATTGCAATTGGTGATGCACAGCGATCACGTGCACATATGCGAATATTGCAATGAGACGTTCGCTTGCCCCCTTGACAAGCACGAGTGCAAGATCGGGTGGAGGACTTCTCACAACGACCACCATCTGGCGTTGTCGTGCTAGTACGACAATCTGTACACGTCTGTCCGGCGATTCTTCAGCAGCGGCAATGACTTCCTAACCTGCTGCACTCTTGATTTATTGATCTCGACCACTTCGACACCTTCTCTCGGGCCCATATCCACCAGCACCATACCAAACGGGTCGACCGCCATGCTCCTGCCGCAATAGATGTTGCCAACCTGGTCGGGCGCGACCACGTACGAGCCGTTCTCA
The DNA here is from genome assembly GCA_023250885.1 of Nitrososphaera sp. Classification (GTDB taxonomy): domain Archaea; phylum Thermoproteota; class Nitrososphaeria; order Nitrososphaerales; family Nitrososphaeraceae; genus Nitrososphaera. The sequence goes on from JAHEZV010000015.1 coordinate 21,800, forward strand.
ATTGCCCTCGCTTTTATCATCGTCTGCCAGTGCTCTTCCTTCATTTCGCCGGCGACCCACGCGGAAGGCGCGACCAGCATCTCCGCGCCCTTGACTGTCAGAATCCTTGATAGCTCGGGAAACCTCAGATCGTAGCAGATCAAGAGCCCAACGCTGCCGGCATTTGTCCTTACAGGCTTGACTATGGTTTTTCCCCGCACCAGCTTTGCAGATTCCTTGAACCCAAGCGCGTTGTAGAGGTGCAGCTTGCGATAAACGGACGACACTTTTCCGGCGGGGCTTATCATGACAGCGGTGTCATGGACGCGCTGCGGCCTGCCGCTCTTTTCATAGATCGTCGCGACAACTCCGATTTTGTTTTTCTTGGCGGCGGCTGCAAGTTTTGAAATAAAGTTACCCCTGACGGTTTCGGCAACGCCAGCCAGCTGCGCCGCGGACTGGCTGCGGGGCGAAAACGCCATCTGAAACTCGGGAAAGCATGCTAGATTCGCGCCCTTGGCTGCTGACTCGGCGATAAACTCAATCGACCTGTTCAAATTTTCCTGCTTGTCTTCTGACGAGCGCATCTGCACCAGTGCAATTCTCTTCAAGCAGTGCACAGAAGATGCCTAAAATAAAAATAGTTTGCTACTGGGCTTCGCTTTTCAGCTTCTTTATCACTAGATCAAGGGCGTCGAACCAACTGGCAGACTCGTGCAGGAAGTCAAGGCGCATGCCGCTCACCGGGAACCGGTAGCCCTTCCTCTGCAGCTCCTCCCAGATCTCCTGTCCGGTCAGGCGCTCGTAAGGGATGGAGTATCTCTTTACCGCGCTAATTATTCCGTCTGCCATTGTCTGGAGCTCTGGGTCGTCGGAATCATACATGTCCTAGAGCGGCCTGCCCGACTGGAACCAGTTCTCCTTGGGCTTTTCGTCGTAGACTACTATAATGTGCTCTGGCTTGGCCTTCAATATCTGCGCGGCCGCGGCCGTTATCGCTTTTGCAAATTCGTCCTTCTGCTCCTTGGTCCTGCCGGGATACATTGACACTAGAATGAGAGGCATGCGCTAGCTTTTGTCAGGGCTGGCTTATATGCACATTGGCGACCGGCGTCGGGGCAACTTCAACGGCAGCCTGGCGGTTTGACTTTGCAAGCTCGTACAGAGCAACTAGGTAGCGCTTGATGAAGTTGACTCCTGGAGACGGCCTGCGGCCCTTCTCGTAGTCGCTCAAGACGGACGGCGTGATGTCCATCTTCCTTGCAAGGTCTGCCTGCTTGACGCCAAACCTTTTCCTCCAGTATTTCAGCTGCTGGGGAGGGTTGTCGCTCAATACTACAGAGCCGGCAATCGAAGTCAGCTCGTCGCCGGTATTAATGTCGGTAGACAAACATAGAACGAACGGGCCTTTGGGTGATAAAAAGATTATTACGATAATAGATAAATTTGCTATTGTGGAAGCTAACGAGCTGTGTAGGCTCAACGCGCAAGTAATAAAGTGTACATTGTGCCCAAGGCTGTCGCAGTACATCAGGCAGGTCGGCCATGATAAAGTAAAGCGGTTTGCCAATGAACAGTACTGGGCGCGGCCGCTGCCAAGCTGGGGTGACCCACGCGCGCGATTGCTGATAGTCGGGCTTGCGCCTGCCGCGCACGGCGGCAACAGGACTGGCAGGATGTTCACCGGCGACAGCTCGGGCGACTGGCTCGCAAGGGCGATGCACGAAACCGGGCTTGCAAGCATGCCGACAAGCAGGAGTAGGGACGACGGCCTGGTGCTAAAGGACGCATACGTCACGGCCGCGGTGCGATGCGCGCCGCCCGGCAACAAGCCGCTCCCGTCTGAATTGATGAACTGCTCTCAATACCTCGTCTCAGAGCTCCAGCTTCTTGGCAGTGTCAGGGTTGTGCTTACACTTGGCAAGATAGGGTTTGACGCCTGCTGTCGGGCCACCGGCGCAAAGGGGCTCGTCTTTGCCCACGGGGCGCGCTATCAGGTCAACGGAAGAGTGCTGCTAGCCTCCTACCACCCAAGCAGGCAGAACACGAACACGGGCAGGCTGACATGGCCGATGTGGCTGCAGGTCTTCACGACGGCAAGGGCGATCATGGAAAAATTTGAGAAAGACGGAGCATAGCTATATTAAGTCAGTTGTTGCAGAGCTGGCTACCTATTTCGATCTACTATGAAGGTTGACAAGATTGCAAAGCAGGTGCGACTCGTGCTTTCGGCGCGTCTCTGCTCTGGCAGGCAGGGGAATTGAAAAATGTCCGACATGCAGCGGTAGTCTGGGATCGGCGCGGGTCAGCTAGAGTCGCAACATGTTTTGTAGAGGAATTCTACCTTGATCACGTCTCCCACGTCGTACATCACCTTACAGTAGGCAAGGTGATTGCATCGGGCACACTGGACCGGCCGGGGGGAGCAACGTGTACGTCTGCTTTCTCGTTATTGGGGAATCAAACGTCTCTGCAGAACGCTGTTTAAAGCCTCTCATGCCATAGACAGGTTGTCAAACTAAATAAGGGATACCGACTTTAGCCAAAGGCTCAAAAGAAATTATTTCTTTGAAGAAACGTCGGTCGTTATCTGGTCGATCTTGAATCGCAACGCCTCCTTGACCTTGGTGTTGTCCACCATGTTGAGCGGGGCTTTGCAGTTTGGGCACTTGAAAAACAGGTCAACTGCCGCGTCGAACTTCACGCGCTGGCAGTCGTGGTTGCCGCAGTGGTAGAATTCGGTTGACTCTTCGTACTCCAGCCGCTTGTGGAGCCTGTCGAGGATCTTTTTCTTCTGGTTCTCGATGAAATTGTCGACCTGGTCCTGCTTGGCGCGCCACCGGTAGACGAACCAGCCCTTCTTTTCGTCCTTTACGCGGATGCCAGTTATCAGCGCCTTTCCAAACATGTCATACAATACTTTGCGCACGATGTTTATCTTCAGTCCTGTTGCGCTCGCAATCTCCTCGTCGGTGACGTCCTCGGTGTTCAGCAGCGCCCGGGCCACCTTGACGTACTCTTCTCCGCCGATCAGACCAGCAATCTTGACGAAAGAATCCTCGTATTCGATAGAGCGCATCTAATATTCCTATTAGCATGTTTTTCGGATATATATCTACTCTCCACCTGCCTCAGGCAGTGCCATAGAGAGGGTAGATTCCATGCGAATAGTCGCTCACGTAGCTCCACACCTCTGGGCTTATCCTGAGCGGGTGGAACGTGGACTTTTGCCTATCGTCAAGGACGTCGTAAACCATCTGGCCTATCACTATCTGGTCCGGCTTTGCAAGCGCAGTCATTTTTGTCGCGATGTTGGCCGTGTAGCCGAGTATGTCAAAGTGTGGGCTCTGCAGCTTTTTGCCGTCGACCGTATGTGTGTCCCATCCATACTGCACCACCACGTTTTCGCCAAGGTCTATGCCGACTCGTACGTTAATCTCCGGGTAGTCGTACTGGTTCAGGATCGGGTTTATCCCCTCCCGCATTATCTTTATCATCGAGCGGGCGCAGTTTACCGCGTTGACGCACGGCAGATACGTGTCGTCGCTTGCAAGGAAGAACGCCAGGATCGCGTCGCCCACGTACTTCAACACGTAGCCGCCGTAGGCCGTTATCGTGACAGACATTTCCTGCGTGAACGCTTGGATTATCGCGGCGAGCCTGTCTGCCGGCAGGGTCGACGACAATCTTGTCGATCCTACGAGGTCGATGTGCAGGATCACCAGCGTCACTTTTGACTTGGCGAGCTTTGTCAGGATTTCCTGTGTCTCTTCGCTCGAGAGGTCGAACCTGCTCTCAACCTTGAGGGCCTTCCAAACCCTCTCCTGCGCGAGCTTGATCGCCTTGTCGAGGTCAACCACGGCGTCGAGATAGAACGAGGCCAGCGTCGCGGTCTCTGCCGGCCTTGAATTTTCAGCGGCCGCTATCACCCTGTATACCTCTTCCTGGTTGATGTCCAGCTGGAGGGCAATCACGTCTGGAGGGATGCCAGAGTTGTACAAGTTGATTATGGTCTGCTGCTGGCTCTCGGCCATAGTAAAGTTGCTGCAGGAGCCGGATATTACTATTTTCTGTTACAAACCTTCCATCGAGATTAATAATAACCATCGCCAGTAGTACATGTAGGGGAAATGGCGAGCAAAAATCAGGAAGAGGAGAGGGTTCTATTGACTATGACGAACATAAAGTACCTGGTGGAGGGTCTTGACGCGCTGCTAACGGCCGATCTGGACGGGGAAAAGCGCAGGAAGGTTATTCAGCTGCGTAACGATCTCCTGTCGCACATCAACAGCATATTCAACGATTATTCGTGAGCACCGCGCGGACCTTGCGAGACATTCGTTTGTTTAGATAACGGAAAACCTCATTGGATAATGCTTCAGGACTTGACGATTCTATTTCCTGAAGACAAATAGATGTTCATGCATTATTAAATGTAAGTTCTTTTCCCTTTTCGTTCCTACCGAGATTAACCATTATGCCAAACTTATCTCTAATAAGAGAAGATGTAGCCTGTTTTGCAAAGAAGAACGAGTGTTTGTTCCCAAATTGATTCAACAGGATACGTTCTACGAGTCCTTCCATGATAATTCCACCGCAATTTTTCCGTCCATTGCTATCCAGCCCAACCTCAACACCATAGCAATAGTCTCTTTCTGCGTGTCCCATAATTCCTTA
>JAHEZV010000061.1 GCA_023250885.1 Nitrososphaera sp.
GTCAAAGTCGCCCCTGATGCAAAGATCTATTCGGTTGAAGACAAAAGCCCCCTGTAGCTTTCAAGGTTGCCTGAAGGCCGGTACCTTTTGATGGGCCGGAACCTTACCTTTATCGCGTCTGTTTCTGACAGTGAAACCTTGCCCTGCAATATCCTCTGCTTGTCGAGCCTTAGATAGAGGTTCCCCTTTTCGTCTGAATATTCTGACAGCGAGCTTGACAGGTGTTCCCTGTCAGAACTATTCAAAAGCGACATGATGCAGAAGGCAAGCTCGCCTGCCTCCTGGCTTGAAAGCAAGGCCCTGAGCATGAGGATCTTGTTCTTGTAGTGCCCTTCTGAGGGGGAAATGGAAAAGCGCTCTAAAGGTATCAAGAGGACATCCTGTATCGACTGGAGCACCTTGCCGCCGTCCTCGGTGGCATGCAGGACCAAGTTTACTTCGGCGGACGAAAATTTCAGGTCCCCTTCAAGCATTTGAAAAATATGGAGAAATACCGGCTAAAAAGTTATGTTATTGAGCCGGCTGGGCGGCTTCGACAGGCTTGGCCTCTTCGATCGCTCTTGACTCTGGAGTGGAAATCAGCTTTGTCTTTTTGATTCCGATGTGCCGAATCACGGTTATCTTTTTCGCTTCATTCAGTATTTCGGCACCTAGCTTGCTGTTAGTCTCCCTTTGAATGTCTTCGCCCTTACTTCTGGTGACTTCTTGGACGAATTGGTCCACCGTCAGCTGTGGGATCCTTTCAGTCAAGATCTTGTGCGCCATCATCCTGATCTCGTGCTTTTTGGACGAGTTGACCCTTCTCTGGGTGAACGCAATCACGGCAACCCTGAAGGTGTAGCCGTCCATGGTGGTATAATCTTGAGTGTACATAATCATGGAGCTTCCCCTGCGGATGAGGCTCCTGAGGAACTCTTTGGCATATTCGTGGCCCTTGAAAATAGTACTTGCAATGCCGTCGTTAATCTTGTCTATCTGGACAAAGACCTTGATCTGGTGCTGGTCCATGCTCTGGTCTGGGTTGCCCTTCATCATGTCGTGCATTGTGTTTTCAATAGTGCGCCCTTTCGCCTGTTCAATGTCTGTAACTGGAACATAGTTTACAGGCACCTGCGGCTCAAAGCCGGAGGGCTTGTTTACAACTACCCACTGCTTGTCCCGCCATTTGTCGCGGACTCTGCCACCTTTCTTCGCTCCTTTAACCATTAAACTTCTCCCCTTTCCTGGCTAAGTATATAATATATATGATGCGTCAATCGCGGGGCTTGATCTCCGTTATCCCGCCCATGTACTTTTGCAGCGCGTCCGGCACTTCAACAGTGCCCCTGGAAGTCTGGTAGTTCTCGAGTATCGCGACCATGGTGCGCTCGGTGGCAACGAGTGTGCTGTTGAGCGTGTGCACAAGACGCGTTTCCTCGTTAGTCCTGTCCCTGAAGCGAATGCCCAGCCTCCGCGCTTGATAGTCCGCACAGTTTGAGCAGGAAACGATCTCGCGGTAGGCTTTCTGACCCGCCATCCACGCTTCGATATCATACGTCTTGGCAGATATCTTGCCGGTGTCGCCGGAGCATAGGAGCATCACGCGGTGCGGTATTCCCAGCTTGTTAAAGACTTCTTCAGAAAGTGCAAGCATCGTTTCATGTTCCTTCCACGAGTCATCCGGCCGGCAGTAGACAAACTGCTCCACCTTTTCAAACTGGTGCACCCGAAAGATCCCCTTCATGTCCTTTCCATGCGCGCCCGCCTCTTTGCGGAAGCATGGGCTAAAGCCGGCGTATCTTATCGGCAGTTTCTTGCCGTCGAGAATCTCGTCCATGTGCATGCTTGCGATTGCGTGCTCCGACGTGCCTATCATGTAGAGGTCCTCGCCCTCTACCTTGTAGATGACGTCCTGAAAGTCGCCGAGTATCACTGCGCCAGACATCGGCTCTTTCCTAATCATGTAAGGCGGCTGGACCGGGGTGTAGCCGTGTTCTGAAAGAAAGTCAAGTGCAAAGTTCACAAGCGCCAGATTCATTTTTACAAGCTCGTTCTTCAGGAAATAAAAGCGTGCGCCGGACACCTTGGCCGCGCGCTCGATATCTACAAGATCAAGCGCAGCGGCAATGTCGACGTGATCTTTTGGCGCAAAGTTCATCTTCTTTGCGCTGCCGTTCTCTCGCACCAACACGTTGTCCTTTTCGTCCTTGCCAGTCGGCACCGATTCGTGCAGCATATTGGGCACAACCATCATCAGCTCCTTGAACCTGCCCTCCGTTTTTACCAGTTCATCCTTGCTGTCTCCAAGGTAACTGCTGACCTCTTTCATCTGCGCAAGTTCTGAAGCGGCGTCCTGCTTGGACTTTTTCTTGCGCGCGATGGCTTCTGCAAGCACGTTCTTTTTCTGCCGCAGCTGCTGCGTTTTAACGATCAATTCGCGCCGGCGCCTGTCAATGGTTACAAGCCCTTCAAGTGGGAAATCCGCCATGTTGCGCCTGCTCAGCATGTCTTTTACTGCCTGCTGGTTTTCCTTCAAGAGTTTTGAGTCAAGCATTACCCAGCCATCACTTTCTTTGATATTGAAATGTGTTCTAGCACTTCGTCAAGCGTATTGAGGATCGTTAAGGCTGGTACATTCTTGCCTGTCAATTGTATTGCAAGCGTGGCGCCTTTTGAAAATATTTTCATCGACAGCCCCTTTGGAAAGTTAACATTATCTGGTATTAATGCGTTCACCGCAGCTTTGGCCTCTGCGCTGCTTGAAAATGGGATGTCCACCAACACCGTAAAGTCAAGTTGCCGTCGCAAATTTCGGGTCACTTGTAGCCGCTCTTATGCTGGCGAGAAAATCATCAAGAGCAGTAGATGGAATTCTGCAGCCTGCTGCGACCGAGTGCCCGCCACCGGCACCCTTGAACACATCGGCACAGTGCCTCATTATGAGGCCGAGGTTGGCCTGCGACTTGCAATCGAGGCATTTTCGTGACGAGAACCTGTATGTCCCGTCCTTCGTTAACGTCCTGACGAAGAGTAGCCTTCCGCTGAGCGAGGGCGACCCGCTGAGCAGCGACGACACCGCGCCCAGCATGTCTTCGGCCAAGAGTCCGTCACCGTTTACAAAGGCATTCTTGCCGTCGTCGACAAGCCTCCAGCTTTCGTTGAAAATGGCAGAGACATAGTTGCGGAGCGTGGTCCTGTATGCTCCCGCTATCTCCTCCCCTGCGCCCAGCATGGCGTTCCTGTCTCCCATGCATATCGCAATGCCCACCCCTGCCTTGCCGATCCTGCCGCATGCATTGAGCATCGTGGAGAACTCCCTCGCGTCTCTGAGCTGGCTCCTCTTGTCCTCGCCGGCAAGAGTGTAGACGTAGCCGACAAGGTCATCCAGCACGCTCGTCGAGGTCTTGTTTGAAGTGGCGACAAACTTGGCAATCGCGTCAAGGACTGCGCTCTTTTCCTCCTGCGAAAACTCGGCTGGAACGCGCCACCGGGCGTTGTCTTTCAGCTTTATCCCTGCGTTCTTGAGCAGTGCGTGGCATGCTTCCCTGTTCCAAGTGAGCCCGTCAATGTATGGAAACGAAGTGTACGCAAGAGCCTCGTGAAGCGGCCGGGTCTCCCTTCCTGTGAGCATGATGTCGAGATCGACGCTTACAAGTCCAAGAGACTGGGCGGTTTTCAGTATTTCAGTGTTCAGGCCGACAAACGACTTTTTGTCGCCTTGGTCCTGCCTGTCGGCGACCGCGGAAACGACGGCAATACACGACAGGTCGCGGTTCTTCCTGTCAAGCGCGCTCGCGACCATGTAGGCCATGCCACCTGCCGGCACGTGTCTGCCGCCGTCAATGCCGTACTTCCAGGCATTCAGTATCTGGCCGGCGTCGTCGGTCAACATTTCTTCTTCAGGTATCTGGTGATGGTCAATGACGACCCACCTGTCACCGAGGGCTTTTCTCAGGTGTGACGCCCAGCCGCCGCCAAGGTCGGTTATGACGTAAAAATCTCGACTGTCGGCTTTCATCTTTTGAATGACTGAAGGGTTCATGTCGGAAACGGCTCTGACAGAATAGCGCGCACCCATGCGCCTGAGTGCGCTTGCAACTATGCTGCCGGACGTTATGCCATCGGCGTCAAGGTGGGTAATGACTGCAATATCGCTGCCATTTTCCACTACGAATCTCAGTTTTTCGCAAAATGGCTTTAAGGCTTCAACAAGCTTGACGCTATCGCTCATTTAAATGGACCTTATTCTAGCTGAGCAATAACCGCGGCGTATTTCCAGTTCTTTGGAAGCTTGCCGATGCTCTTGTAATATTTCGACAGTCGGTGGACCTTGGCTTCTACTAGCTCGAGCGAGCGCACATTCCGATGATCGCTGTTGTGAACCTTGAGATGCTTTTGGAGGCCAAGTGCCTTTTTCACCAGTTTGTCCAAATCCTCTGGCATGTCTGGCTTGATGTTGTTTTCAGCCAGAACCTCGGTCAGGCCCCTGCCAATAACCGGCTTGACAAGAGGGATTCCATGCTCGTCCCGGAGCTTTAGACCTATCTCGCTTGGGCTCAAGCCCTCCTTTGAAAGCTTGACAACGAGGGATGAAACCTGATCCCTGCTCTGGTTCAACCATGACGGTGAACTCTTTGAGGTAGGACGGGTCGAATGAGACTTGCCATGAGCGTGAACATGAATTCGTGCCATATCTTTACCACGCTGCACGCACGTCTTATATGTTTATTTGCGGATAAAGCTGGCATTTTGAGATTCTATTATCTGGCCGACTCATAAAAAGTTAAATATCAGAATTCGAAAGGGTTAGGTAATATGAACAAGCCAACGATAGTGGTTATAGGCATGATGACAGCGGTTTTTGCTTCGGTTGGAGTAGCATCTGCCCCACAAGCATTCGCACAGTATTTTGGCGGCGGTGGCGAACCTCTCACCAAGGAGCAGCTCGACTTCTGCGCAAAATACCAAGTTGAACCATGCACCCAAAACAACATCCTTGCAAAGGAGAGGGTTCTGGGAGCACAGAGTACAACATATGGAGACAATCCTTATGGTTCTGGAACACCATACTTCCAAGGCGCTGAAACATTTGCCGTGATCGGCATTCTGGGCGCGATCTTTGGTGGAGTAGCTGCGGCATTCTTCATCAAGGGCAGAGGCGCAAAGCCAGTCTCAACCTAACCCCCCTCTTAACTTTTTGTTTTTATTTTAACCTCGTCTCACAAGGCAAAACTGTCCCTCTTTAAAACCGCTCGCGACCAAAATGTATATATCTTCGGATTATTTTGCATAAAGATAATGGTCTTTGAAAGTCTAATTGGGCAGATAGGTCCGGCATACGACCCGCTCTTCTACGACGTCATGGTCTACATATTCGGAACCATGCTGTTCGCAGTCTTCCTGCTAGGCGTAATAGCCTTCTGGCTGAGGAGAAAGGGTCTTGGCGGTGGCTCTGCAAAAGAAAGGTGGGCGCAAGAGCTGGAAAGATACTTTGAACGCGAGCAGATCGGCCTGATTCCAGACGAAAAGCACCACTGGTAAGATAAATCCTTGGGCTACGCGCCCATTGTCTTATTTTCTTTTCTAACAACATAATTAGCCGGCTTTTACATCATGAATCAGTTGGAAATAATGCTCGTCTTTCCGTCAGCTCTTGCAAGCATACAGGCGCTTGCCCGGACCATAAAGAAGTTCGGCGGCAATGCATCCACTGAAGGCGGATGCATTGTCTGTGAATCACGTGATCCCAAGCTTGCAACAAGGCTGACCGGTCTTTCCGGAGTTCACAGCGTTGCAATAGCAAGGAAAGTGGCAAGCCGGTTTTCGGACATTACAAGTGCAATAGTTCAGGCAGGCAGCAAGGCAATCTTGCCAGATGAGAAGTTTTACGTCAAAGTCGTGCAGACAGCCAAGGCTGACTATGTAGACAGAGACATCGAATTTGTTTCTGCAGGCGCGCTTGTCGGCAAGCTTACAGAAATAAATGCCCTGCCGGCAAAAAGTGAGCATGAGGCCGACCGCGTCATTCTGGCTGTCGTGGGCAAAAAGTCGGCATACGTCTGTGTTAAAACTATGAAGCACTAGAGGTATGATCTGACTATCTGCACAACGTTGTCGATTCCGTTTAGATTTTCAGCTAGCCTTTGGAGCTCGACAGACTTGATCTTGTATTCAGGGCTGCCAAGTACTTGCGAAATTGCGTCCGCAAGCTGCTCCGGTTGCAGACTCTTAGGGCGCAGCATCACACCCATCCCAAGCTCTGCAACCTTGGCAGAGTTGCCAAGCTGTTCACCATGGTTTTCAATCGGAACTGTTACGACAGGCTTGCCAAAATGGATAGCCTGCGACAGCGCCACGTGTCCACCCCTAAGCACCAAAAGATCGCTCATGGCAAATATCTCGTCGCGGACTGGGCACCACCCGTAATACCAGCCTGCCTCGGCTATTCGCCGCGGTTTGCTCTCACCCTTTGGATCTCCTTCAGAGATTACGAACTGGATCTTAGGGTCAAGTTTCTTGACCGCATCAAGGGCGATCTTGATTAGTGCCGGGCGCGTCTGCTCCGGGCCGCTCACATGTATGAACACTATGGGACATGACCTGTCAAACCCGAGCCGGCTGGCCACCTTGTCTACCTGATCTTTGCTTACATGCGGCTTTGGGGAAGCAAACCCAATGTATTCCAGCTTTTGGGCCGCCGAGCCCACCTCCCACACATTGTGCGCCGCAATAGTGTGTGGTGGCGGGAGGTCAGGCACCAGGACGTGGTCAGCCAAGGTCCACATCGAGCCGAGAAACTCACCAACCACGTTCTCAAACATGCGCGAAACTGCAAGCTCGCGAAGGCGTGGTGACAGCAAGAGCTTGACCTGATTTAACACAACTATCGAAGGTATCTTTAGCAACCTGGCGGCCACAAGCGGCGACAGCCGGGAATCTGACACTACGACGTCAGGGTTGCATGCGGTCATGCTTCGCGTTTCCTGGGTAACCTGCTTTGAAAAGTTGGCAAACCATAGCGGGATGTTGGCTAGACTATGCTTGACTGAAAAACCTCCTTCCATGCTCCATGCGAATTCGACTGGCGCGACTGTGAAGCACTTGTAGCCCCTCAACGAGACGTAACTCGCGGCCTCGCCGTACGAAGAGAACCGGACCTCTGCTCCGCTCTCCCGAAGCTGGTCTGCAACCATAACCAGCCGGCTTGCATGCCCAAGGCCAACCCCGTACGGCGCAAAATAGGCTACGCCCACGCGTGGGACTACCAAGTTTGATTATATATTGTCATAGTTCGAGCCTTGTTACCTTGCCCTTTGGCTCGACTTCCTTGAACACTGTGGCCTGAAACCTGTATAATTTTGACTCAGGATCCAGCCACGCGTCGCCTGGAGCCCCGGCCTTGTAGCAAATGTTGGCAAGGTATTCATCGATTCCCCACGTTAGCTCAACCGGCACCTGCGGCAGCAAAAGCCCCGAGCCGTAGCGCCAGTGCAGTATCAGACCATCACGCCCGATCTTGATTTCTTTCTTATAGTCTGCGGGCTTGGTTTTGACCTCCTCTGGCTGGGTGAGCACGCTTACCTCAAAGGTTATGTTTTCAAGCTCCTGCCTGTCAACCGGCGGAAAGCGAGGGTCTCCGGTGGCAGCCGCAATGGCGGCCTCTACCACCGACTGGTGCAGTTTTTTCTCCGGCAGCGGAAATCCGATGCAGCCGCGCAGGCGCTCTTCCTTGTTACTTGTCAGGTAGTTGAGCGTGACAAATACGCCCGCACCGTCCGCATCTCGTTCAGGCCTGATTACCACCAATTCCCGCAGATATGTTTCGACTGCCTTTCTAGCCAGTCTGACAAGCTCGGCGCCCTCACTCTCAGAGATCAACACAACAATTCACGCAAGAGGGACTAAAAAGTCATGTCCTTATTGGTATTTTGTTCCGGTACTCTGGCATATACAGGTTTTAATTTGCAGCCGCATGATATTGCGTGGATGTGCCAGATGACGTCGTGCCGCTTCTGAACGAGGACGAGAAAGTTCAGCGCAGCATGAAGCAAAGGAAATACAGGCCGGCGAAAAACATCGAGTCTGCAACTATAACTATACTGGCCAACATATCTTTTCTAACTAAATTTGACTGTCTTGTCGTACAATGAAGACTGGAACAGCTATCTGCATCATGACCCACCTTATTCTGTTTGACCCTCATGAGGAACAAACTGGTTGGCCTGTACAAAAGAGAACCCAATTCCAAGCTAAAGGAAAGACTGCTGCTGATTATCCGAGTAGAATGTGATGGCATGATACCTGCCCATGCGGCAAAGGAGCTTCATAGAAGCAAGCCTTGGGCTTCATACTGGCTTGACAGGTATGAGAAAGAAGGCATAGATGGATTAAAAGACAAGCCAATGAGTGGCAGACCACCAGAAGTACCGGAAGAGATGATGTTAAAGATAAGGAAAGAACTGACAGAGAACCCATCTGGATGGCATGCAAAGGAAGTGATGGATGTGATATATCAAAAGACGGGCGTCAGGTACCACGAGGTACATGTCTACCGTCTGCTTCACAAATGGGGCTTCTCTCCAAAGGTGCCGCAAAAGAGGTTTGTCAACACCGCATCTTCGGAAGAGAAAAAGGCGTTCAAAAAAAGGCGAAGGAAATCCTAGACCACTTACCAGAAGGGTTCACATTAGCTGTACAGGACGAGTCCATCTTTGTGCATGATGCACTAGTGAGGAAAAAGATGTGGACTGCGCACGGTGCGCGCCCTGTAGTTACCACGACAGGTTCGCATCAAAAGACATGCGTGTTTGGTACTCTAGCCATGGACGAGAGGCAGCTGTTCCGCCAGTATGACGTGTTTGACCAGTACGCGTTCATCGACTACCTGAAGCAGGTGCAAAGGAAGTTTGGAAAGGTCATCCTCTTTACAGACAGGGCACGGCAGCACCGGTCAAAGAAGGTACAGGAATATCTGGAGAAGAACAGGGACTGCATAAGGCTGGTTTACCTTCCGAAAGGCTCGCCTGAGTTCAGTGCAGTCGAAGAATGCTGGAGGCAGGGGAAGTACGACCTTCTTGTGTCAAAGTACTATCCCCGATTTACCTACCTGAGGAAGGCGGTGGCTGAATATTACAGGACAAGGAGGTTCAATCTGGGCATAGTCAAGTATCTGTTAAGGAGAGTGAGTTAGAGGAGTTATGTTAGGGAGTATA